>NZ_JBWKCC010000006.1:0-306029 GCF_056436655.1 Streptomyces sp. NPDC043427
CGCGTGGGGTTTCGCCGCCCCCCCCCCCCACGACCCCCACCCGGCCCCACCCCGCCCCCCCCCCCCCCCCCCCCCCCCCCCCCAGCACCAACTGCGCCAGCTCCTTGTGCACGATGTCGCTGTGCGCCCCGGCCGGCGGCCCGCCGCGCCGGACCACCGCGGCCGCGTCGACGTTCACACAGCCGGAGGTGGGCAGCGGCCCGCGCAGCGCGTCGGCGAGCTTCATCGCGTGCGTTCCCGGAACCGCCTGCACGCCGTCGAACCCCATCGCCCCCCACTTGGCGCCCAGCAGCTTCCCCACACCGAAGCTCTCGACCATGCCCGCCGCGTCACCCGCGACTCGCGAGGCCAGCGGATACAGCGTGCCGAGCGCCGAGTCGTGCGAGGAGTAGCAGCACACCAGAGGGCCGTCGACACGGTTGTGCTGGCCCTGCAGGACCCCGCCCGCGCGCGTGTCGTGCGGCAGACGCGCCGCGAACGCGTAGTGGGAGAAGGCCCCCTGGAGCAGCGTCACGGACTTCACCGTGCGCACCCCCTCGGGCAGCCCCCGCAGCGCGAACGACACCAGCCGCCCGCCGAAACTGTGCCCCACCAGATGCACCCGCACGTCCGGCGCGGCCTCGGCCAGCTGCCCGACCACTCGGCCGAGCCCCCGCTCACCGACCGTCCCCGCGCGCCGCTTCATGGCGTAGTACGTCCCCTGCCGCAGCAACTCGTGCGCGCCGTCCCACGGGTTGGGCAGTGCGAACCCCTCGGCGCCGGGCGGGGCCTGCGCGAGTGCCAGGGCGGCCGCGAACTCCTCGCAGGCCGCCGCCGTGCCGCCGGCGAACATCTCGGGCTCGTCCTGCGGCACCCCTTCGGCCAGCGTGTCGGCGGCGAACAGGGCCTGCGGCCCCGGCGGCACGACGTCGACCAGCAGCCGGACCAGCCGTCCGAACTCCTCCAGCTCGCCGTCCTCGCTCGGCTGCTGCTCCAGCATCCGCGCGATCTGCTCCACCACCGTCGCCCGGCCGGGGAACGTCTCCAGCAGCGCGTGCCGCGTGTCTTTGTCGAGCCCCGGACGCGACACGGCCTCCGCCACATCGGCCGCCGCGGTCCGCGGGAAGTCCGGGACGGGCTCGTCGGAGAACCGCATCGACGGCCATACGACGCCCACGTATCCCATCTCGGCGTCCGGGGCCAGCTCCGGGAACGGCGCGAAGAAGCGGCTGTAGAGCCGGGTCGCGATCGAGCGGTCGTTGTTCCAGCCGTGCGAGAAGACGACCAGGTCGCGCACACCGCTCGTCGGCACCTCCGCCAGCAGCCGGTCGCGCTGCCGGCCCTGCACGTCCCCGTCCGCGTCGAAGGTCAGCTCCCAGTAGGGAGTCACACTCATCGCCGGATCCGCCATGACAGGCCCCTTCCGTCCCCCGTCGCCGTGCGCGATGTGGGCGCATCGTCCTGCCAACGGGTGGAATTGGCCATACGTCACGGCTCATCCGTACAAGAGGCACTCCTGGCGCAACCGCCGGAACGCCCCGAGCTCCCGCCGCCAGCCCGCGACCACCTCGTCCACGCCCGCGCCCGCGTCGATCGCGGTGCGCACCCAGGAGGAGCCGGTGAGCTTGTCGATCCAGTTGTCGGGCCGCCAGGCGAAGCCGCTCCAGACCTGCTTGGCGGTCACCAGGAGCGCGATCCCGGTGCGTACGGGGTCGAACGTGTCCCGGTCGTGCACATGGATCTGCAGGCCGCCGACGGTCTTGCCCTGGAACTTGGAGAAGGTGGGCGCGAAGTAGGCCTCCCGGAAGCGGACGCCTCTCAGCCCGGCCTCGTTCGCGGCGGCCGCCCAGCGCGCGTCGATGCCCTCCGCGCCGAGCAGTTCGAAGGGGCGGGTGGTGCCCCTGCCCTCGGACAGGTTCGTTCCCTCGAAGAGGCACGTGCCGGAGTAGACCAAGGCCGTCTCGGGTGTCGGCATGTTGGGGCTCGGCGGGACCCAGGGCAGGCCGGCGGCGTCGAACCAGTCGGAACGCTTCCAGCCGGTCATCGTCACGGTGTCCAGCGGGACCGGTCTGGTCAGGAACTCCGCGTTGAAGAGTCGGGCGAGTTCCGCGACCGTCATGCCGTGTGCCTGTGAGATCGGCTGCCTGCCGACGAAGGAGGCGAACTCCCTGTGCAGTACGGGGCCCAGAGCCGCTCGCCCGGTCACCGGGTTCGGGCGGTCGAGGACGACGAACCGTTTCCCTGCGAGCTGGGCCGCCTCCATGCAGTCGTAGAGGGTCCAGATGTACGTGTAGAAGCGTGCGCCCACGTCTTGGATGTCGAAGACGACGGTGTCGACGCCGGACGCGGTGAAGATGTCGGCGAGGGGTTGGCCGCTCTTCTGATACGTGTCGTAGACGGGCAGGCCGGTGGCCGGGTCGTCGTAGCGGCCTTCGGAGCCGCCTGCTTGGGCGGTGCCGCGGAAGCCGTGTTCGGGGCCGTAGACGGCCACTACGTTCACTCGGGTGTCGGCGTGCATGACGTCGACGATGTGGTGGGCGTCGCGGGTGATGCCGGTGGGGTTGGTGACGATTCCTACGCGGGCGTTGTGCAGGAGGGTGTAGCCGTCCTTTTCGAGGCGCTCGAAGCCGGTGCGGAAGCGGCGGGTGCTTGCGGCTTCCGCCGGGACTGCGGATGACGCCACGATGGCCGGGGTTGCGAGCAGGCTTCGTCTGGAGAGCTGCATGTGGGCACGGTAGGTGCTTCCGCCTGTTGTGGGGAGGGTGCGGGTTGTTCGTGGCTTGTCGCGCCCCGCGGCGGAGCCGCATATGGATACGGTCGCGCCCCTTGAGGGCGCGACCGTTGCCCCTTCCCTGCAACATACCGACCGGTTAGTCTGGCGTCGCGGGGAGTCGGAGCCGTGTGTCGAAGGGGACCGATGGTGGAAGCCGTGCAGGGTGCGGGAGTGGTTGTCACCGGGGCAGGGGGTGGCATTGGAGCCGCTCTGGCTCGGCGTTTTGCCGCTGAAGGGGCACGGGTCGTTGTCAATGACCTTGATGCCGAGCGGGCCGGAGCCGTCGCCGACGAGATCGGCGGGATCGCCGTGCCCGGGGACGCCTCCGCGATCGTCGGTGAGGCACGCGACGCCCTCGGTGGTGCCGTCGACGTGTACTGCGCGAACGCCGGGGTTGCCTCAGGTGGCTCGGAGGCGGCCGGGGAGGCGGTGTGGGCGCTCGCCTGGGACGTCAACGTCATGGCGCATGTCCGGGCGGCCGAGGCGCTGCTTCCGGGCTGGCTGGAGCGCGGCAGCGGGCGGTTCGTGTCCACCGTTTCCGCGGCCGGGTTGCTGACCATGATCGGGGCGGCGCCCTACAGCGTCACCAAGCACGGCGCGTACGCCTTCGCCGAGTGGCTGTCGTTGACGTACCGGCACCGGGGGATCAAGGTCCACGCGATCTGTCCGCAGGGTGTCCGGACCGACATGCTGGCGGCCACCGGCAGCGCGGGTGACCTGGTGCTCCAGCCGACCGCGATCGAGCCGGAGGCCGTCGCGGACGCCCTGTTCGAGGGGATCGAGGAGGACCGCTTCCTGATCCTGCCGCACCCCGAGGTCGCCGCGTACTACCAGGCCCGGGCGGCCACTCCCGACCGATGGCTGAGCAACATGAACCACATCCAGCAGAAGTGGGAGACCGAGCGGTGACCTCGTCGACCTCGTCCCCGTACGCGACCAAGCCCTGGCTGGGGCTCCTCAACGAGGCCCAGCGCGCGCCCATCGACCCCGCGGACTCCCTTGTGCACGCGCTGCGCCGGTCGGCCGCCGAGGTTCCGGACCGCACCTTCCTCGCCTACTTCGACGGCCGGCTCACGTACCGCGAGGTCGACGAGCTGAGCGACTCCGTCGCCGGGCATCTCGTGGCCCGTGGTCTGCAGCGCGGTGACCGGGTGGCCGTGCTGCTGCAGAACTCGCCGCAGTTCGTGCTCGCCCTGCTCGGTGCCTGGAAGGCCGGCGCGATCGTCGTGCCCGTCAACCCGATGTACAAGGCGGGGGAGGTCACCCACGTCCTGCGGGACGGTGAGGTGACCGCGCTGGTGTGTTCCGACCGCGCGTGGGAGTCGTATCTGCGGGAGGCGGCCGTGGGCTCGCCCGTACGGATCGTGCTCACGGCTTGTGAGTTGGATTTCCAAACGCGTAACGACGCGCGCGTGCTCACCTTCGAGCGGGTGCCGGAGGTCCCCGACGCCGACGATCTGACGGCCGTCGCCCGCGCGGGGCACCGCGCGCCGGAGGGGCGTGCCCTGTTCGCCTCGGACGTGGCGCTGATCAGCTACACCTCGGGTACGAGCGGCACCCCCAAGGGGGCCACCAACACGCACGGCAACATCATGTACAACGCCGAACGGCAGCGGACCGGCCTGAACCTGCCCGACGCGCCCGTCTACTACGCGTTGGCGCCGCTGTTCCACATCACCGGGATGGTCTGCCAGCTGGGCGCCTGCCTCAACAGCGCGGGCACGCTCGTGCTGACGTACCGCTTCGAGGCGGGTGTCGTCCTCGACGCCTTCGCCGAGCAGCGGCCGCACTACACCGTCGGGCCCTCCACCGCCTTCATGGCGCTGGCCGCTCATCCGGACGTCACGCGGGACCACTTCTCCTCCTTCGTGAACATCTCCTCCGGCGGCGCCCCGCTGCCGCCCGCGCTGGTGGAGAAGTTCCGGGCGGGCTTCGGGCCGTACATCCGCAACGGCTACGGGCTGACCGAGTGCAGCGCGCCCTGCGCGTCCGTCCCGCCCCAGCGGGAGGCGCCCGTCGACCCGGCCTCGGGGACCCTCGCGGTGGGCGCGCCCTGCGCCGACGGGGTCGTGCGCATCGTCGACGACCAGGGCGAGGAGGTGCCCCTCGGCGAGCAGGGCGAGATCGTCGTCAGCGGTCCGCAGGTGGTGCCCGGGTACTGGCGGCGTCCCGAGGCGACCGCGGAGACCTTCCCCGGCGGGGAGCTGCGCACCGGCGACATCGGGTTCATGGACCCGGAGGGCTGGCTGTACGTCGTCGACCGCAAGAAGGACATGATCAACGCATCCGGCTTCAAGGTCTGGCCGCGCGAGGTCGAGGACGTCCTGTACACCCATCCGGCGGTACGCGAGGCGGCCGTCGTCGGGGTGGCCGACGGGTACCGAGGGGAGACCGTCAAGGCGTACATCAGCCTGCGTCCGGGCGCCGATACGGATCCCGATACGCTCGCTGCCTACTGCAAGGACAAACTGGCAGCCTACAAATACCCGCGGCAGGTGGAGATCCTGCCCGACTTGCCGAAGACGGCAAGTGGGAAGATCCTCCGTCGGGAACTGCGTTCCCGCACCGACGACGGCCGGTAGGCATCACGGAAAGGAAGGTGGCGGCAGTGCCCAGGACGACGGACGGAGAGGGAACTCCCGTCCCGCAGCGGCTCCTCGCCGCCGCCACCCGGCTCTTCGCCGAGCGGGGATACGACCGCACCTCGGTGCAGGAGATCGTCGAGGCGGCCGGTGTCACCAAGGGGGCGCTGTACCACTACTTCGGCTCCAAGGACGACCTCCTGCACGAGGTGTACGCGCGTGTGCTGCGCGTGCAGCAGGAGAGACTCGACGCCTTCGCGGACGCCGACGAGCCGATCGAGAAGCGTCTGCGGGGCGCGGCGGCCGACGTCGTCGTCACGACGATCGACAACCTCGACGACGCGATGATCTTCTTCCGCTCGATGCACCATCTGAGCCCGGAGAAGAACAAGCAGGTACGCGCGGAGCGCCGGCGCTACCACGAACGCTTCCGCGCGCTCGTCGAGGAGGGCCAGGAGGCCGGCGTCTTCTCGAAGGCGACACCGGCGGACCTGGTGGTGGACTACCACTTCGGCTCGGTCCACCACCTGTCGACCTGGTACCGCCCCGACGGGCCGATGACCCCCCAGGAGGTCGCCGACCACCTGGCGGACCTGCTGCTGAGGGCCCTGCGTCCCTGAGCCCGTACGAACCCGTGTGTAAGGGGCGGTCACCCATGGCGACCGCCCCTTACACATCACCTCACAGGTACTTCTTCAGCTCCCGGCGTGCCAGCGAGCGCTGGTGGACCTCGTCCGGGCCGTCGGCGATCATCAGCGTCCGCGCGCCCGCGTACAGCTCGGCCAGCGGGAAGTCCTGGCTCAAGCCACCGGCGCCGTGCAGCTGGATCGCCCGGTCGATGATGTCGACGACCGCGCGGGGCGTGGCGATCTTGATGGACTGGATCTCGGTGTGGGCGCCCTTGTTCCCGACCGTGTCCATCAGCCAGGCCGTCTTCAGCACCAGCAGCCGCAGCTGCTCGACCGTCACCCGCGCGTCCGCGATCCAGTTGTGGACCACGCCCTGCTGGGCCAGCGCCTTGCCGAAGGCCGTGCGGGAGGCGGCCCTGCGGCACATCAGCTCGATCGCCCGCTCCGCCATGCCGATCAGCCGCATGCAGTGGTGGATACGGCCGGGACCGAGCCGGGCCTGCGCGATGGCGAAGCCGCCGCCCTCCTCGCCGATCAGGTTCGACACCGGCACACGTGCGTGGTCGAAGATCACCTCGGCGTGGCCACCGTGGTAGTGGTCCTCGTAGCCGAAGACCTGCATCGCGCGCTTGACGGTGACGCCCGGCGTGTCGCGGGGGACCAGGATCATGGACTGCTGACGGCGGATGTCGTCGCCGTCCGGGTCGGTCTTGCCCATCACGATGAAGATCTTGCAGTCCGGGTTCATCGCCCCGGAGATGTACCACTTGCGGCCCGTGATGACGTACTCGTCTGTGCCATCGGAGGCTCGCTCGATGTACGTGGTGATGTTCGTGGCGTCGGAGGAGGCCACCTCCGGCTCGGTCATCGCGAACGCCGAGCGGATCTCACCGGCGAGCAGCGGCTCCAGCCACTGCTTCTTCTGCTGCTCGTCGCCGAACTGCGAGAGCACCTCCATGTTGCCGGTGTCCGGCGCGGCGCAGTTCGTCACGGTGGGCGCGAGCTGCGGGGAGCGGCCGGTGATCTCGGCGAGCGGCGCGTACTGGAGGTTCGTCAGCCCGGCGCCGTACTCCGCGTCGGGCAGGAAGAGGTTCCACAGGCCCTGGCGGCGCGCCTCGGCCTTCAGCTCCTCGACCACTGCCGGGGTGTCCCAGGGCGATGCCAGCAGGGCGCGCTGCTCGTTCGCGACCTCTTCGGCGGGGTACACGTACTCGTCCATGAAGGCGAGCAGCTTGGCGCGCAGTTCCTCGGTGCGCGCGTCGAACGCGAAGTCCATGGCCGGTCAGCCTTCCTGAAGAGTGGTCAGTCCGTGCTCGATGAAGACGGGGACGAGGTCGCCGATGCGGTCGAAGCCGCGGCCGACCGTCTGGCCCAGGGTGTAGCGGTAGTGGATGCCCTCCAGGATCACGGCGAGCTTGAACCAGGCGAACGCCGTGTACCAGGAGACCGCGGAGACGTCGCGCCCCGAACGCGCGGCGTACCGTTCGATCAGTTCGGCGGGCGCTGGATGTCCGGGGGCCTCGGCGGTGGTGGAGACCGGGGACGCGGGCGCGCCGAGCGGGATGCTGTACATCACCAGCAGGCCCAGGTCGGTCAGCGGGTCGCCGAGCGTCGACATCTCCCAGTCGAGGATCGCCCTGATCCTGTCCTCTTCGTCGATCAGGACGTTGTCGAGCCGGTAGTCGCCGTGCACGACGGCCGGGGCGGGAGAGCTGGGCAGCTGTCGGCCGAGCGCCGCGTGCAGCTCGTCGACGCCCGCGAGTTCGCGGCTGCGGGAGGCGTCCAGCTGCTTGCCCCAGCGGCGCAGCTGGCGGTCCAGGAAGCCCTCGGGGCGGCCGAAGTCCGCCAGGCCCACCTCGGCGGGGTCGACGGCGTGCAGGTCGACGAGCGTGTCGACGAGCGACAGCACCGCCCCGCGCGTGCGCTCGGGGCCGAGTGGGGCGAGCTGGTCGGCCGTGCGGTACGGCGTGCCCGGCACGAATTCCATCACGTAGAAGGGCGCCCCGAGCACCTCGTCGTCCTCGCACAGCAGCACTGGGCGCGGCACCGGCACCTTCGTCGGGTGCAGGGCGCTGATCACGCGGTGCTCGCGCTTCATGTCGTGCGCCGTGGCCAGGACATGGCCGAGCGGGGGCCGTCGCACGACCCACCTCGAGGTGCCGTCCGAGACCTCGTACGTCAGGTTCGACCGTCCGCCCTCGATCAGCCGACCGGTGAGGGGGCCCTGCGCCAGGCCGGGCCGCTCCCGGTCGAGCAGGCCGCGCAGCCGGTCGAGATCGAGTCCGGGCGGGTGGTCGGGGCTCATGCGTCGCTCCTACGGGCGAGTGAACGGAACGGGACCCGACTTATGATGCCGACCGGTCGGTATGTCGTCCAGTGCGCGAGCCGAACGTGACCTGAGCCACGATAGGCCGACGGCTCCCCGCGCGGTACGGCGGGGAGCCGTCAGGTCTGTCGGTGACCCGTGTCGGATCCGTGCTCGGTCCGGGGCTCAGTGGTCGTCCCAGTGCCCGTCGTGCTCGGCGTGCCGGTGGCCGTCGTGGAGGTAGTCGACGTGGTCGCCGTGGTCCACGCGTGCGTGACCGCAGTCCTCGCCGTGCCGGTGGGCGTGGTCCTCGTGGGCGGTGTGCCCGGAGGGTTCGCACTCGTCCCAGTGGCCGCCGTGCTCGCGGTGGAGGTGGCCGTCGTGCGCGTAGTCGACGTGGTCGCCGTGCGGGACTTCGGTGTGGCCGCAGTCAGGGCCGTGGGTGTGCGCGTGGGAGGTGTGTTCCTGGTGCAGGGTCGTCATGGGCTCACCTTCGAGGTGGTCGTACTGGCGACGGACAGGCTGCCACAAAAAAGGTGTATATCGGGGTATTCGGCTTGCGTGCCGTTCGAGTACCCCGGAGGGTCGATGCCATGAAGGCGATCAGCTACAGCCGGTACGGCGGACCAGAGGTGCTGGAGTACGGGGAGGTCCGTGACCCGAAGGTCGGGCCCGACGCCGTGCTCGTGAAGGTACGGGCCGCCGCGGTCAACCCCGTCGACTGGAAGTGCCGCGAAGGTTATCTGGACGGCATGTTCGAACCGGTCTTCCCGGTGGTCCCCGGGTGGGACGTCTCGGGGGTCGTCGTGCGGCCGGGGGTCTCCGTCACGGAGTTCGCGCCCGGAGACGAGGTGATCGGCTACGTCCGCGAGGACTTCCTCTCCCGCGGCACCTTCGCCGAGTACGTGGCCGCCCCCGTACGCACCCTCGCCCGCAAGCCGCGCAGCCTCTCCTTCGAGGAGGCGGCCGGTCTGCCACTCGTGGGGCTCACCGCGTACCAGGTGCTGGTCAAAGCCCTCCAGGTGAAGCGGGGCGAGACCGTCCTGATCCACGCGGCGGCCGGTGGGGTCGGCTCGATCGCCGTGCAGATCGCCCGCCATCTGGGCGCCCGGGTGATCGGTACGGCGAGCGAGGGCAACCACGCCTTCGTACGCGCCCGGGGCGGCGAGCCCGTGACCTACGGCGCCGGTCTGACCGACCGGGTGCGGGGGCTGGCCCCCGAGGGCGTGGACGTCGTCTTCGACACGGTCGGCGGCGACGCCCTGCGTGCCTCGGTGAACCTCCTGGCCGCCGAGGGACGCCTCGCGTCGATCGCCGACCCGGACGTCTTCGACTACGGCGGCCGCTACTGCTGGGTGCGCCCCGACGCGGAGGATCTGCACCGGCTGGCCGGCCTGGCGGAACAGGGCGTGGTGTCGGTGCATGTGTCGGACACGTTCCCGCTGGAGCGGGCGGCGGAGGCGCACCGGCTCAACGAGGAAGGGCGCACGCGGGGGAAGATCGTGGTGACGGTGGAGTGGGAGGCGGAGGACGAGCAGGCGGGCGCCACGGGGTACTAGCCCCGACAGGCAACGTTCGCCCCGTCGCGACGCCCGGCACGCATTCTCGCCGCACCGGCCGAAAGCCCAAGTACATCCAGTACGAGGGCTTCCGGCCGGCACGCCGAGAGCACACACAGGACGCCGCTCCTTGACGGGCAAACGTTGCCTGCCGGGGCGCTAGCCAGGGGGCGCCCGGTGCTCCCAGGGTCTTTCGTTTGGATCAGGCCGGATCAGGGCGCGGTGCCGGGGCCCGCGAGCCCGGCATGATCCAAACGAGAGGCCCTAGATGACCAGCGCTGCCGCGCACACGGCCAGCGCCACCGTGCACGCGACCGCCGCCGTGGCCTTGCGGGGGGTGAGGGCCGGTGGGCGGGCCGTCGTGGTGAGGATGCGGATGCGGCCGTGGGCGACGAGCAGGAAGCCGAGCCACAGGACGCAGCACAGGGCGCAGGCCGTGACTCCCGCGGCCGTCGCCCCGCCGTGCAGTGCGGTCTTCACGGCCAGGACCGCGGCGACGGTGCTCGACAGGGTCGTACGCCGCCATGCGAGCCGGGTGCGCTCCGGCTGGAGCCCGGGATCGCGCTCGTCGCTCACCTCGGATCGCGGCTCGTGGTCCGACCCGCCGCTCATCCGTCCCACCCGACAAGTACGACGAGGACCATCGCCACGGCGACCACCGCGACGACCAGGCTGAGCAGGGCCGGGAACCGGGACACCGGCAAGTCCTCGCCACGGCGCATCGCCCGCTCGCAGCGCATCCAGTGGTTCACCGCGCGCAGCGAACACAGCACACCGGCCGCCAGCAGGGCGAGTGCGAGCCCCACGCGCCAGCCCCAGCGCAGGTCGGGCAGGAACTGGTCCACGGCGAAACCTCCGCCGATAAGAGCCATCGCGGTGCGCAGCCAGGCGAGGAAAGTGCGCTCGTTGGCCAGGGAGAACCGGTAGTCGGGGGTGTGGCCCTCCTCGCGGACACGCTGCGGGGCGAACCACAGCCGGACGTTCCGTACGAACTCGATCACCCGAAGGACCCTACCGGGGACAGGGGAGGGCGTTGTCAGTGCCGCCCGCTACGGTTCGGCGCATGGTGACCCCCACGTCACTGGCCCGGTCGGCCGCTCCGGTCAGCCCGCCGACCGGTAGGCCTTCAGCCGGTCGTACGCCGCCAGCCCGTCCGGGACCCACGTCCAGTCGGCCAAGCGGCGCTCGACCTCCTCCTCCGGCAGGAAGTCGTGCCAGGCGACCTCCTCGACCTGGGGGTGTACGGGCAGGTCGCAGCGGACCTCGTAGACGGCCGACCACCAGGACTGGCCGACGCCGTTGTCGTAGAGGAACTTGAACAGGAAGTCGGGCCGGGGCAGACCGCTCACGCCGAGTTCCTCCTCGGCCTCACGCAGGGCCGCGTCGTCGTAGTCCTCGCCCGCGCCCACGACCCCGCCCACGAACATGTCGTACAGGGAGGGGAAGACCAGCTTGGTCGGGGTGCGACGGTGCACGAAGATCCGCCCCTCGGCATCCCGCGCCTGGATGAACACACACCGATGCCGCAACCCACGCGCATACGCCTCCCCTCGCGGGGCCTGCCCGACCACCCGGTCGCCCTCATCAACGATGTCGAGGATCTCGTCAGCAGCACTCATGGGCCCATCCAAGCAGGGCCCTCCGGGGGTTCGGTGAGGTTGGGCACCGGGGTTCCGCTCGGTCTGCTCCCTCCGAGCTGGTGGCGCGCCGGGTCGGGCGGTGTGACGGATGACCGCTCAGGCAGGGCTTCTCCGGGGTGGTGCCGGGCTCGGCGAGGTTGAGCGGCGGGGGTCAGTTCCGGCGGGCCACTCCGGGGCGGTGGCGGGCTGGGCGGGGGCGGGTGGCAGGCCTTGGAACGGGGCGGCGCAGGCCGGGCGCCGGCGTCAGCTCGCTTAGGCCCCTCGGCGAGGGCGTGCCGGCCGGGCTCAGCGGCGGGTGGCAGCTCGCGTAGACCCCTCCCGGGGAGTGCTGGGGGTGGCGGGGTTTTGTTTGGCGGGGGGAAGCTCCGGCGCCGTCCGGGCGGCGCCAAGCCGGGGGCGGCGTCCGCTCGGTCCGGCTCCCTGGGGACGCGTTGGGCGGGGCCGGGCGGTGGGCGGCAGGCCCGCCGGGCCCCGCCGGTGCGGTGGCGGCCTGGGCGGGGTTGGTGGGTGCCGGCACTGGAACGGGCGGCGTCAGGCCGGGCGACCGCGTCAGTTCGGTTCGCCCCCCGGGAGGCTGGACCGCCGGGCAGGGCGGGGTGGCGGGGGGGGGGGCAGCTAGGGGAGACGACCCCAGGGCAGCTCGGGGAGACGCCCCCTACGGGGGTGCCGGCGGGCCGGGCGGGGCCTGTCCGAGGAGCGGTGCCCTGCCGGGCCGGCGGACGGGAGGTCTCAGCTTGGCTGGAGGTCTCGGACGCGTTCCGGCTTGGGGGTGCCGGTGGGCATGGCCGGGTGGCAGCCGAGGAGGATGATGCCGATGACGACCGCGGCGAGGCCGGTTGCCTCCCAGGCGAGGGCGCCGGGGTCGGTGTGGAGGCGGTCGCCGAGGAAGCCGACTCCGCAGGCGATGCCGGCCAGGGGCTGGGCCGCGGTGAGGGCGGGGAGCGACATGCGCAGGGTGCCGGTCTCGAAGGCGCTCTGGACCAGGACCAGGCCGGTGACGCCCAGCGCCAGCACGGCGTACGGCTGCCAGCTGGTCATCAGCTCGGCGAAGCCGCCCGCGGCGAACCGCTCGCCGCTGACCCGGGTCAGCGCGTCCTGGAGGCCGTAGAGCAGCCCGGCCGCCAGGGCCAGCAGTACCGGGGCGTAGCCCAGCCGTGAGCGCTTGGCGCCGGCCGTGAGCAGCAGAGCGAGGCCCACCATCACTCCGATGATCAGCCAGTGCCGCATCGGATCGCTGATCGCGGTGCCGCCGCGCGGCTGGCCGGCCACGATGAACACGGTCACCCCGCCCGCGAGCAGCCCCAGGCCCGCCCAGCCCTGTCGGCCCAGAGGCTGCTTGGTCTGCCGGCGGGAGAGCGTGAGGGCGAAGAGCAGGTTCGTGGCGAGCAGCGGTTCCACCAGGGAGACCTCGCCCTGCCCGAGCGCGACCGCGCCCAGCGCCATACCGGCCACCATCAGCCCGATACCGCCCAGCCACCGCGGCACCCGCATCAGGTCCAGCAGCAGCCGGAAGGAGAGGAAGTCGCCGAGTGGCGCCTTTTGTGCCGCATTCTGCTGCAACACGAAGCCGAAGCCCAGGCAGACCGCGGCTCCCATCGCGAGAACCAGAACAAGAACCGACACGCTGCGTACCTCGATGATCTTCCGCCGGCCACGGGGTGCGTATGTGCGTAAGGGGCCGACTCTACCGTTTTCGGGGGATTGGATGCCTGGAGCGCCCGAAATCGTGCTTCCAGGAGTACCCGTGACAGGGCGACTGCTTCGGTCGCGAGGCCCGGCGGATCGGCGGTGACCAGGAGGGGCGGCGGCGCGGCCGTTCCACCCATGGTGCGATGCCGGACGCGGCCTCGCCATGGCGTACGCCACACCGATGGCCGCCGCACCCCCTCCCACCTGGCGACCCGCCGGTCGGACCGACCACAACTCCCCGTGGGGCATGGCCGGTTGGCATATGTCATGTGCTCGCCATTCTTGACGGAAAGCATTGGCTGGGGGTTTGCTGACCGTGATCGGCTAATGGCGGGTCGACATAGAACGCGTCGCGCGATGAACGTGAGGAAGTCAGCGGTGCCCCCACTCCCGCTACCTCTCGGCCGCGGCCGCAAGCGCGCGGCCCAGGCCTTCGACGCGGCGCTCGACGACACCGAACTCCGCGAGGCCCGTACCGCCCTCACCCAGGGCCGCTGGCAGGCCGCCCGCACCCTGCTCGCCCGCACCGGCGACGACTGGGACCACCGCGGACACCGCGTCGTCGTCCTCGCCGAGGAGCCGTACAGCGCCGCCTGGGCCCGCGACTGGCTGGTCGCCGAGCCCGACTCCGCCGACGCCTCCGTCCTGCTCGCCCTGGCCCTGGTGTGCCGCGCCCTGCGCGGCAAGGAGAAGCAGGCCCGGGCCCGTGAGGCCTGCCACGCCGCCGCCGCGCTCGCGCCCGCCGACCCCACCCCCTGGCTCGGCCTGCTCCTGCTGGAGCGTGCTCAGGGCGGCGAAGAAGAGGTTGTCCGGCTCTTCGACGAGGTACGCCTGCGCCACGCCGACCACCACCACGCCCACCACCTCGTCGTCTCCCGCCTCGCCGAGCGCCGCGCCGACGCCGGCCCGGACCCGCTGCACGAGGTGTACGACTTCGCCGCCTGGGCCGCCGAGCAGGCCCCCGCCGACTCGCCGCTGGCGATCCTGCCGGTCGTCGCCCACGCAGAGCGCTACCGCGTCCTGGCCGCCGCCGGGTTCGAGCCCGCCGAGCCGTCTCGCTCCGAGCACTGGCACGGACGCCGGGCCCGCCTGGTGATGAAGGCCGCCTTCGACTGGTGGCTGGAGTGGGAGCACGACGGCCACCCGCGCCGCCTCGTCGACCTCAACTACCTCGCCCACGCCAAGGTCCTCGAGGGCCGCGGCGCCGAGGCCGCCGCCCTCTTCCACCGCATCGGCGCCCATGCCACCCCGGCGCCCTGGTCGTACCCCGACCGCGATCCGTACACCGCCTTCCGTGCCGCCCGCGCCGCCGCGCTCGGCACGGCGTAACACCGACCCGACGCCAGACCCCGACGCCAGACCCCCGAAAGGAACGGCCCTCGATGACCACGGGCAGTTCGAGCACGAGCAGACCCACCGAGAACACCATCAGCACCTTCAAGGGGCAGGAACGCGCCCTGCGCGCCGACCGCCTCGGTACGGGGGGCCTGCTGCTCTCCGTCCTTGCCGCCACCGGTCCGATCATGGTCGTCGCGGGTGTCATGCCCACCACATTTGCGGTGATGGGCATCGTCGGACAGCCCCTCCTCTTCGTCGTCCTCGGCGCGGTCCTCGTCCTCTTCGGCGTCGGATACGCCGAGATGAGCCGGCACGTCCACAACGCCGGCGCCTTCTACGCCTACGTCTCCCGCGGTCTCGGCGGCACCGCCGGCGCGGGCGCCGCCCTGCTCGCGCTCGTCGCCTACAGCGCGCTCCAGGTGGGCATCTACGGCATCTTCGGCTTCGAGGTCTCCGGGCTGTTCACCACCTACGCCGACGTTGAGATCGCCTGGTGGATCCCGGCGCTCGTCGCGGCCCTCGTCGTCGGCACGCTCAGCCGGCTGAAGATCGACGTCAACGCGCGCGTGCTCGGCGTGCTGCTGGTCATCGAGGTGGCGCTCGTCGTCATCTTCGACCTCGCCGCCGTGGCCGACCCGGCGAAGGAGGGCCTGTCCCTGCACGCCTTCAACCCCGACACCCTCACCGGCGCCGGCGTCGGCACCGCCCTGTGCTTCTGCATCGCGGCCTTCACCGGCTTCGAGCAGGCCCCCGTGTACGCGGAGGAGACCAGCCGGCCGCACGTCCTCGTCCCGCGCGTCATGTTCCTCGCCGTCGCGGGCGTCGCCGTCTTCTTCGCGGTCAGCAGCTGGGCCCTCACCGTCGCCGCGGGCCCCTCGCAGATCGTCGGAGCCGCGCAGAAGGAGAGTGCGAACCTGCTGTTCTCCCTGACCGAGTCCCGCCTCGGCGCCACCTTCACCGACGTCCTGCACGTCCTCTTCGTCACCGGCATGTTCGCGGCCCTGCTCAGCTTCCACAACGTCGTCGCCCGGTACGCCTTCGCCATGGGCCGCGAGGGACTGCTGCCGCGCGCCTTCGGACAGACCACAGGCACGAGCGGTGCGCCCGGCACCGGCTCGCTGCTCCAGACGGCCGTCTCCGTGGTGGTCATCGGCGCGTTCGCCGTCGCCGACGACAAGCCGGTCGGCGACCCCACCGCGCCCGTGCTCCAGCTGTTCACCTGGTGCGGCAACGTGGGCGCGCTCGGCGTGATCCTGCTGATGGCGGCCGCCTCGGTCTCGGTCATCGTCTTCTTCGCCCGGCGCGGTGCCGCGGCCGCCCAGGCCTGGCGTCTGGTCACCTCGGCGCTGGCGGCCGTCGCCCTGCTCGTGATCGCCGGCTACACGGTCAAGGACCTCGACGTCCTCGTCGGCGCGGGCCCCGGCTCCGCCCTGACCTGGGTCCTGCCCGGCATCATCGCCCTCGCCCTGGTCGCCGGGCTCGTCCAGGGCCTGGTCCTGCGCTCCCGCGCACCCGAGGCACACGCCCGTATCGGCCTGGGCAACGAGGCGTTCCAGCTGGAGAAGGCGGCGACGGTGTCGTAAGCAGTCGCTGACACAGGTCGTCGTAAGAAGTCGTTACGGAAGTCTGACGAGCACCCGCGATCCCTGGTCCCATCGGGCTCGCGGGTGTTCGAATGAGTACGTGAACTCCGAACAACCCGAGGAGCGGGGCACGCCGGTCGGCCGCCGCATCTTCCTCGGCACCCTCGGCCTGGGTGTCTTCGGTGTGGCCACCGCGCCCACCCTGCAACGCGGCCTGGAGGCGTTCCTCGGCAGCGCCGCCGACAAGGACCCCACCGGCCTCACCGGACTGCTCCCCAACGGCGGCGGCTTCCGCTACTACTCCGTCACCGCCTCGGTGCCGCACAAGAGCGCCGACAGCTACCGCCTCAAGGTCGACGGACTGGTCGACCACCCGACGACGTACACCCTGGCCGACCTGAAGGCGCTGCCCCAGACCCGGATGGTCAAGGACGTCCAGTGCGTCACCGGCTGGCGGGTACCCGAGACACCCTTCGAAGGCGTACGACTGTCCGTCCTCCTCGACGCGGCCGGGGTACGCGCGAAGGCCGGCGCCGTGCGCTTCACCTGCTTCGACGGCGCCTACAGCGAGAGCCTCACCCTCGCCCAGGCCCGCCGCGCCGACGTCCTGGTCGCCCTGCGCATGCAGGACAAGGACCTGGGCCACGACCACGGCGGCCCCGTCCGCCTCTATGTGGCGCCCATGTACTTCTACAAGTCCGCCAAGTGGCTCTCCGGCATCACCGTCACCGAGGACGTGCGCCCCGGCTACTGGGAGGAGCGCGGCTACGACGTAGACGCCTGGGTGGGCCGCTCGAACGGACGCGACGATGACCCTACGAGCTGACGTCCCGCCCGCCGCCACGAAAATCCACCGCTTCGGCCCGGCCCAGCGGTGGGTGCACCGCGGCACAGCCTTGCTGATGGGCGTGTGCGTGGTGACGGCGGCCTTCCTCTACGTCCCCGAGCTCGCCCAGCTCGTCGGCCGCCGCGAGCTGGTGGTCCGCGTCCACGAGTGGGCCGGGCTCGCCCTGCCCGTACCGCTTCTGGCGGGCCTGGCCTCCCGTGCCCTGCGCGGTGACCTGCGTCTGCTGAACCGCTTCGGCCCGCACGACCGCGTCTGGCTGCGCGCCGTGCTGCACCGCGACCGGCGGCGGGAGTCGCGTCCGGCGGGCAAGTTCAACGCGGGTCAGAAGATCTACGCGGCCTGGATCACCGGGGCCACGCTCGTGATGCTCGGCACCGGCCTGATCATGTGGTTCACCCACCTCACCCCGTTGATGTGGCGCACGAGCGCCACCTTCGTCCACGACTGGCTCGCCCTGACCATCGGCATCGTCCTCGCCGGCCACATCGGCATGGCACTGGCCGACCCCGAGGCACGCCGGGGCATGCGCACGGGGTCGGTGAGCGAGGAGTGGGCGGACCGGGAGCATCCGCTGTGGCGCCGGTGAACCGCTACGACTCCTTGTCTAGAACTAGAGGATCAGCGACAGGAGCAGCACCAGGCCGCCCGCGACCACGGAGATGATCGTCTCCATGACCGACCAGGTCTTGATGTTCTGGCCGACGCTCAGGCCGAAGTACTCCTTCACCAGCCAGAACCCGGCGTCGTTGACATGGCTGAAGAAGAGGGAGCCGGCGCCGATGGCCAGGACGAGCAGGGCCGTGTGGGTCGTCGACATGTCGGCGGCCAGCGGAGCGACCAGGCCGGCCGCCGAGATCGTCGCCACGGTCGCCGAACCGGTCGCGAGCCGGATCGCCACCGCGATCAGCCATGCCAGCAGGAGGGCCGGGATCGACCAGTCCTTGGAGATGTCCAGGACCATCCGGCCCACACCGCAGTCGATCAGAGTCTGCTTGAAGCCGCCACCCGCGCCGACGATGAGGAGGATGCCCGCGATCGGCGCGAGGCCCTTCTCGACGAGTCGGGAGACGTGCTCCCTGTTGAAGCCCGCGGGCCGGCCCAGCGTGAAGATGCCGACGAGTACCGCGGCGAGCAGGGCGATCAGCGGGGAACCCACGACGTCGAAGACGCGCTGCACGCTGTTCGCGGGGTCGTCCACGACGATGTCGACCAGCGCCTTGGACAGCATCAGGACGACGGGCAGCAGGATGGTGGCGAGCGTGGCGCCGAAGCCGGGGCGCTTCTCCAGGTCCTTCGAGGGGCGCTCGGCGGG
This sequence comes from Streptomyces sp. NPDC043427, assembly GCF_056436655.1. Lineage (NCBI taxonomy): Bacteria > Bacillati > Actinomycetota > Actinomycetes > Kitasatosporales > Streptomycetaceae > Streptomyces > Streptomyces sp. NPDC043427. Next base: position 18,237 of record NZ_JBWKCC010000006.1, read on the forward strand.
GGTCTGGGGGGAACCCCCGGTTGCACTCAGCATGCGGTCGGGGGCCGGGACGTCCACCCAGCGGGCCGCGAACCGGGAGAACACCGGCCCCGCTATGACCACCGTCGGAATGGCGACGAGCACGCCCAGCGCCAGCGTCACGCCCAGGTCGGCGCCGACCGCGTCGATCGCGACCAGCGGACCCGGGTGCGGCGGAACGAGCCCGTGCATCACGGACAGACCGGCGAGCGCCGGAATACCGATCCGCATCAGCGAGTAGTTGCCCCGCTTGGCGACCATCAGCACCACGGGTATCAGCAGCACGACGCCGACCTCGAAGAACAGCGGCAGCCCGATCACCGAGGCGATCAGCACCATCGCCCACGGCATCGACCGGCCGCCCGCCCTCGCGAGGATCGTGTCGACGATCTGGTCGGCGCCGCCGGAGTCGGCGAGCAGCTTGCCGAGGATCGCGCCCAGCGCGATCAGGACGCCGACGCCCGCGACGGTGGAGCCCAGGCCCGTGGTGAAGCTGGCGATGGCCTTGTCGAGCGGCGCCCCGGCGAACGCGCCCAGCGCGAGTGAGCCGATGGTCAGCGCCAAGAAGGCGTGGAGCTTGAACTTGGTGATCAGCAGGACGATGACGGCGATGCCCGCCAGCACGGCTATGCCCAGCTGGGCGTGGCCGGCCGAGGTGATCGGCTCGACGGGGTCCGCTGCCAGCATCTCGACACTGAGTCTGGTCACGGGGGTTCCAATGCAGGTGTGGGGTGGGGAGAAGGGGGTTACTGCGGAGCGTCGGGAAGGTCGTCGAGCGCCCGCGCGGCCCGGTCGGCGATCTCCTCGGGACCGCCGGCGACGCTCACCGCGACACCGGCCTCGTCCGCGCCGAGCGGCTGGAGCGTGGCGAACTGGGAGTCCAGCAGCGCCGTCGGCATGAAGTGACCCTGCCGGTGCGCCATACGGTCCGTGATCAGCTCTCGGTCACCCGAGAGATGCACGAACACGACGCCGGGTGCCGCCGCCCTGAGCCGGTCGCGGTAGGACCGCTTCAGCGCCGAGCAGCTGACCACTCCGCCGAGCCCGGCCCGGCCGTGCGCCCAGGCGCCGATGGCGTCCAGCCAAGGCCACCTGTCGTCGTCGTCGAGCGGGGTGCCGGCCGACATCTTGGCGATGTTGGCCTCCGGGTGGAAGTCGTCGCCCTCGGCGTACGGGACGCCCAGCCGGGCGGCGAGCAACGGACCGATCGTGGTCTTGCCCGTGCCGGCCACGCCCATCACCACGACGACGTGCGGGGTACGCATCACTGCCTCGCTGTCTCCCTCGACATCACGACGCCGACCTTCTGACGTCGCCACACTGAAACCTATTAGGTATGACGAATTCAAGAGTCTGTGCCAAATAAGTCTGACTTTTTGGTTCGTGACGCGCCGCGTACGCTGTGTGCATGAGCACACCGGGCCGGGGGCTGCACGGCCATGTACTTGACTCCCTCGGCCCCGCGATCACCGCGGGCGACTACCCGCCGGGCAGCGTGCTGCGCACCGACGAACTGGCCGAGCGCTTCGAGGTGTCACGCTCCGTGATGCGTGAGGCGGTACGTGTGCTGGAGACCATGCATCTGGTCGAGTCCCGCCGCAGGGTCGGCGTGACGGTGCGGCCCAAGGCCGAGTGGAACGTCTACGATCCCCAGGTCATCCGCTGGCGACTGGCGGGCGCCGACCGCCCGCACCAGCTGCGCTCGCTCACCGTCCTGCGCTCCGCGATCGAGCCGGTGGCGGCCGGCCTGGCCGCCAAGAACGCCACGCCGGAGCAGTGTGCCGAACTCACCGAGTGCGCGCTCGGCATGGTGGCCGACTCGCGCGGCCACCGGCTCGATGGGTACCTCGTCCACGACATCGCCTTCCACCGGGTGATTCTCACCGCCTCAGGCAACGAGATGTTCGCCCGCCTCGGGGACGTCGTCGCCGAGGTCCTCGCCGGTCGCACCCATCACGAGGTCATGTTCGAGGACCCCGACCCGGCCGCCGTCACCCTGCATGTCCAGGTCGCGGAGGCGGTCCGGTCCGGCGACGGGGTGCGCGCGGAGGAGCTGACCCGGGAGATCGCGGTGGGCGCGCTGCGTGAGCTGGACATCCTGGCGCCGTAACACCGTCAGTCCAGGAAATCCCCGTCGACGTACACCCACGCGCCGTCGACCCGCTCGAACCGGCTGCGCTCGTGCAGCGTGCCGCCCCGGAACGAGGCGCGGAAGGTCACCGTCCCGGTCGTGTGGAACGCCGTGCCGTCCGCCGTGTCGAGGATCTCCAGGCCCGTCCACCGCATCCCGGGGTCGAAGTCGACCCCGGCCGGGCGGGTTCGCGGATGCCAGGTCCGCAGCAGGTATGCCTCGTCCCCTTTCGAGAAGGCGCTGTAGCGGGAGCGCATGAGCGCCTCGGCGGTCGGCGCCGCGGCCTCACCCCGGTGGAATCGGCCACAGCACGTTTCGTAGGTCTCGGTGAGACCGCAAGGGCAGGGAGTACGTCGGGACATGCCCTCATTCTGCTGTACCCCACTCCTGAGCCCCGACGGCCCACCGCCGTAGACCCACGCCTACGCCGTGGGCAGCGGCGGCAGCGCCGTCCCGTACAGCCACGCATCGAACAGCTCGTCCAGCGGCTCGGATGCGAAGCGGGCCACGTGCGCGGTGAACGTCGCCGTGGTCACGGAACCGCCCCGGTGCAGGCCGACCCAGGCGCGCAGCATACGGAAGAAGGCGTCGTCGCCCATCGCGCAGCGCACCGCGTGCACGGTGAGCCCGCCCCGCTCGTAGAGGCGGTCGTCGAACATCGACTTCCGCCCGGGATCGGCGAGTTGGAGATCCTGCGGCAGCGACGACAGCAACCGGTGTGCGGCGGCCGCGAGTTGCTGTGCGCTGCGGCCGCCTGAACGCTCCGACCACAGCCACTCCGCGTACTTGGCGAACCCCTCGTTCAGCCAGATGTGCCGCCAGTCCGCGATGGACACGCTGTTGCCGAACCACTGGTGCGCCAGCTCGTGCGCCACCAGCCGCTCCGAACCCCGCGCCCCGTCCACGTGGTTGGCGCCGAACAGCGACAACCCCTGTGCCTCGACGGGCACATCGAGGTCTTCCTCCGTCACGACGACCGCGTACTCGTCGAACGGGTACGGCCCGAAGAGCTGCTGGAAGAGGTGCATCATCCCGGGCTGGCGCGCGAAGTCCCGTGAGAACTCCGGCAACAGGTGCGCCGGAATGTGCCCGTGCTGCGGCACACCGCCCAGCCCCGGGTCGCCCAGCAGCACCGTCTGGTACTTGCCGATCGACAGCCCGACCAGATAGCTGGACGTCGGCGCGGACTGCTCGTACACCCAGGTCGTCGTCGACGCCTTCGTCGTACGGGTCAGCAGGCGCCCGCCCGCCACCACCGCGTACGCCGAGGGCGTCGTGATCGAGATCTGGTAGGACGCCTTGTCGGCGGGCCGGTCGTTGCACGGATACCACGAGGGCGCCCCGACCGGCTGGCTCGCCACCAGCGCCCCGTCGCCCAGCTCCTCCCAGCCGATCCCGCCCCAGGGGCTGTTGACCGGCTTGGGGTTGCCCGACCAGTGCACCTCCACGGTGAAGGCAGCCCCGGACCGGACCGGCTTGGCGGGCCGGACGCGCAGCCTGCCGCCCCGGTGGGTGTAGTGCGCCTGCTTACCGTCGACGCGGACCCGGCCGATCTTGAAGTCGGCCAGGTTGAGCTGGAACTCGTTGAGCGGCGACCGCCCCGCTATGGCATTGATCCGCGCCGCCCCCGACAACCGGTTCGGGCCGGGCCGGTAGTCCAGCGTGAGTTCATAGCGGTGCACCCGGTACCGGGGATCGCCGTTGCCCGGGAAGTACGGGTCCGGACCGCCTGCCTGCTGAACTGCCACTGCCGCGTCTGCTCCCTGCGCTGTGCTGCCACTCCATGCCGGTGCACCGCCCGCCGGCTCCGAGCGGCCCGCGCTCACGGACGCCATGCCTCGATCGGGTTGCCGAGCCAGCGGGTGTCGTCGGGAACGGACTCCGCGGCCATGACGAGCGACGCGGGACCCAGTGTCGTACGGGCCCCCACCGTGCTGCCGGGCAGCACGATGCCGCCAGGACCCAGCGTCGCGCCCTCACGGAGGACCACATTATCCGTTCGCAAGATCCGGTCGTGGAAGAGGTGGGTCTGGAGCACACAGCCCCGGTTCACCGTCGCCGCGTCCTCCAGCGTCACCAGGTCCGTCTCCGGCAGCCAGTAGCTCTCCACCCAGACACCCCGGCCGATCCGCGCCCCGAGCCCGCGCAGCCACGCCGTCATCACCGGCGTCCCCGGCACCGCACCGGCCAGCCACGGCACCGCCAGCACCTCGACGAAGGTGTCCGCCAGCTCGTTGCGCCACACGAATCCGCTCCACAGCGGATGCTCACCCGCGTGATGCCGGCCCACGAGCAGCCACTTCGCGACGACGGACACCAGCCCGGCCACGCCGCCCGCCACGAGCAGCACCAGCCCCGACAGCAGTGGCGCCCAGACACCCAGCACGCACAGCGCCGCCACCGTCAGCACGGCCAGCGCCGCCGAGCAGAACACCGGAACCAGCCGGCACAGCTCCACCAGCCCGCGCGCCCACAGCAGCCGCGCGGGCGGGTCGTACGTCCGGCTGCCGTCACCGTCGGAGGCGTTCCGCGGCAGCCTGACCGGCGGCAGGCCCAGATACGAACTGCCCTTCTTCGCCTTCTTCGGCGTCGCCGACAGCACCCCCACAAGCCCGCCGTCCGGCACGGACCGTCCCGGCGCGGTCATCCCCGAGTTGCCGAGGAACGCCCGCCGCCCGATCTCCGCACGCCCGATCCGAACCCAGCCACCACCGAGCTCGTACGGCGCGGTCAACGTGTCGTCGGCCAGGAAGGCGCCCTCGCCCACCGTGGTCAGGCTCGGCAGCGCGAGCACGGTCGACACCTCCGCGCCCTTGCCGATCCGCATCCCGAGCAGCCGCAGCCACACCGGTGTCACCAGCCCCGCGTACAGCGGGAACAGCGTCTCCCGCGAGCGGTCCATCAACTGCGTGACCGTCCACGCCTGCCAGCCGGTCCTGCTGTGCGTGGGATACGTCCCCTCGCGCAGCCCCAGGCTCAGCAGCCGTACGGCGACCAGAAGCAGCACCGCGTATGCCAGCCCGTAGGCGAGCGTCGCCGGCACCAGCGCGAGAGCGGCGCCCCGCAGCGGAGCGTCCGGAGTGATGAACAGGTGCGCGACGGCGAATGCCGCGCCGCCCGCCACCACCGGCAGCAGCGTCAGTGCGAACCCGGTCACGCCGTAGACCGCCCGCCAGTACCTGCCCCGCGCCGGCCGCTCCTTCGGCCAGTTGCGCTTGGCCTTGCCCAGCTTGACCGCGGGCGCGCCCGCCCAGCGCTGCCCCGTGGGGATCTGCCGGGTGACCGCCGAACCCGGCGCCACCTCGGCGCGCTTGCCGACACGGGCGCCCGGGAACAGCGAACTGCGCGTGCCGACGACGGCGTGCGCGCCGACCTTGACCGGCCCGATCTCCAGGTGGTCACCGTCCAGCCAGTACCCGGACAGGTCCACCTCGGACTCGACGGCCGCGCCGCGGCCCAGCTTGAGCATCCCGGTGACCGGCGGCAGTGAGTGCAGGTCCACGTCCGGCCCGACCCTGGCGCCCAGCGCCCGCGCGTACCGCTCCAGCCAGGATCCGGTGAGCGAGGTCGCCCCGGTGAACTCGACCAGCCGCTCGGCCGCCCACAGCCGCAGATGCACGCTGCCGCCCCGGGCGTACGTGCCCGGTCGCACCCCCCTCAGCAGCAGCCGCGCCCCGCCCGCGGCGAGCGCGAGCCGCCCCGGCGGACTGAAGAAGAGGACAGCCCCGACGACGACGAGCCACCAGGGAGCCGTCGGCAGCCAGGAGTAGGCCGGCAGGAGGTTGCCGACCGCGGCGAGCGCCACCGTCCAGCGCAGCCCGAGCAGCGTGAACAGCGGGACGAGCAGCAGGAGCTGGATCGCCTGGGCGCGCCGCGGCACCGGCACGACCACGCGCGCGGCACCGTCGTCCTGCGCGGACTCCTCGAGGCGGCGGGCCAGCTTGCGCAGGGTCGGCCGCTGGTAGATGTCGAGGACGGCGGCGCTCGGGTAGCGGGTGCGCAGCCGGGTGGTGAGCTGGGCGGCGGCCAGGCTGCTGCCGCCGATGGCGAAGAAGTCGTCCTGAGCGCTGGTGACCAGGATGCCGAGGACCTCCGTCCACTGCTCGGCCAGCCACGCCTCGGTGCCGTAGAGCTGCTCGGCCGGTCCGCCGGCCTCCAGGCCCTCCAGCGGCCAAGGCAGCGCGTTGCGGTCCACCTTGCCGCTCGTCCGCGTCGGCAGGTCGTCCACCGGCGCGAGCAGCGGGACCAGGGCGGCGGGCAGTTCGGCGCGCAGCCGCTCGACGGCCGCCGCGTGGTCCCAGCCGTCCTGGGTGACGACATAGCCGACGAGGAGCTGGTTGCCGCTGCGGGCGGTCCGCACGGCGGCGGCAGCCCCGGCCACACCGGGCAGCGCCTGCAGGGCCGCGTCCACCTCGCCCAGCTCGATGCGCCGCCCGCCGAGCTTGATCTGCTCGTCGGCCCGCCCGAGGAACACGAGTCCCTCGGCGTCGGCCCGTACGAGGTCACCGCTGCGGTACGCCCGCTCCCAGCCCAGTGACTCCAGGGGCGCGTACTTCTCCGCGTCCTTCTCGGCGTCGAGGTACCGGGCGAGCCCCACACCACCGATCACCAGTTGCCCACTGCCGCCCATCGGCACCGGCTCCCCGGCCTCGTCGACGACCGCCAGCTCCCAGCCGTCCAGCGGCAGCCCGATCCGGATCGGCTCCTCACCGGTCATCAGAGCCGCACAGGCCACCACGGTCGCCTCGGTCGGCCCGTAGGTGTTCCAGACCTCGCGCCCCTCCGTCACCAGCCGCTGCGCCAGCTCGGGCGGGCACGCCTCGCCACCGAAGATCAGCAGCCGTACGTCGTTGAGAGCCTCCGGCTCCCACAGCGCGGCCAGCGTCGGCACGGTCGAGACGACGGTGATCTCCTGCTCGACCAGCCACGGCCCGAGATCGGCACCGCTGCGGACCTGCGAGCGCGGCACCGGCACCAGACAGGCCCCGTACCGCCACGCCAGCCACATCTCCTCGCAGGAGGCGTCGAACGCGACCGACAGACCCGCCATGACCCGGTCGCCGGGCCCGATCGGATCCTCGGTCAGGAACAGCGCCGCCTCGGCGTCCACGAAGGCGGCCGCGCTGCGGTGGCTCACGGCGACGCCCTTCGGCTTGCCGGTGGAGCCGGAGGTGAAGATCACCCACGCGTCGTGCTCGGTGCCGGGCCGCGCGGCGGGCACGTCGGACACGCCGTGCACGGCGATCTCGTGGCCCTTCCCGACGACGGCCCGCACGTCCGCCTCCCCGAAGACCAACTCGGCCCGCTCGTCGGGGTCCTCGGCGTCCACGGGCACATAGGCGGCGCCGGCGGCCAGCACGGCGAGAATCGCCACGTACAGGTCGTTCGTCCCGGACGGGACCCGGACACCCACCCGGTCGCCCAGCCCGACGCCCGCGGCGGCCAGCCGGCGCCGCAGCCGGTCCACCTGGATGGCGAGCCCGCGGTAGGTGAGACGGCTCGTACCGTCGTCGAGGGCGAGTTCGTCCGGGTACGACCGCACCGACGCCTCGAAGACGTCGACCAGCGTGCGGGGAGAGGCCGCCGGCCCTCCGGAGAAACGTGCCCTGTCGCCGAACCGTTCGCGGATCTCTTCGTCGAGCAGGCCGAGGGCACTGCCCTCGTGTATGGCTGCCATCGGTCCTCGCGTCTCGATCCCGGAAGCCTCCGGGGCGCCGGCGGGCCCGCAGGTCTGCCTGGGGTTGTCCGGTCCAGCCTCGTAACAAGCCGGAAATTTTAGTACGACGCTGGGCTCGCCCTTTTCTGTCGGCCACTCGGAACGGCTGTTCGGGGGTGTTCCGGGGAGCTCGGGGGAGGGATCGGGCGGTGCTGACCTGCGCGATCTTCGAACCGACGAGAGATGGCCCACACAACGAGCGAGGGCCCGCGACCAAGTGGTCGCGAGCCCTCGCTCATCTCGCGTGTCCGAGGGGGGACTTGAACCCCCACGCCCGATAAAGGGCACTAGCACCTCAAGCTAGCGCGTCTGCCATTCCGCCACCCGGACAAGGTGTCTGTCGTGCGGGTTCTCCCCGCGGCGACAGAGGAAACATTACCAGGCTTTCGAGGTCCCCCTGATCACCCCCCGACCGCGTCCCGGAGTCCGTCCGGACCTCGCCTCGGCCCCCGGTCCCTCGCGTGAACGGCGTGTGACGGGCCGGGACCGGTCTTGGGGTCGGGCCGGGAGGAGGGGGAGGATGAGGGAGACCGACCAGCAGTGACAGTGGGAGGAAGCAGCGTGAGCGACACGGACACGGCCAGGACCGTCACCGGCGAGGACGAGGTCGTGGACCTCTGCCGCGAGCTGATCCGGATCGACACCAGCAACTACGGCGACCACTCGGGCCCGGGCGAGCGCAAGGCGGCCGAGTACGTCGCCGAGAAGCTCGCCGAGGTGGGCCTCGAACCGCAGATCTTCGAGTCGGCCCCGGGCCGCGCCTCCACCGTGGCCCGCATCCAGGGCGAGGACCCCTCCAGGCCCGCGCTGCTCATCCACGGTCACACCGACGTCGTACCGGCCAACGCGGACGACTGGACCCACCACCCCTTCTCGGGCGAGGTCGCCGACGGGTGCGTCTGGGGGCGCGGCGCCGTCGACATGAAGGACATGGACGCGATGACCCTGGCGGTCGTCCGCGACCGGCTGCGCAGCGGGCGCAGGCCCCCGCGCGACATCGTCCTCGCCTTCCTCGCGGACGAGGAGGCGGGCGGGAAGTTCGGCGCCCGGTACCTCGTCGACCACCACCGGGACCTTTTCGACGGCGTCACCGAGGCGATCAGCGAGGTGGGCGGGTTCTCGTTCACCGTGAGCGAGCAGCGGCGGCTCTACCTGATCCAGACGGCCGAGAAGGGCATGCACTGGATGAAGCTCACCGTGGCCGGCACGGCCGGACACGGATCGATGATCCACCGGGACAACGCCATCACGGAGCTGTCGGAGGCCGTCGCGCGGCTCGGGCGTCACAAGTTCCCGGTGCGGGTCACCAAGACCACCCGGGCCTTCCTCGACGAACTCGGCGACGCCCTCGGCACCGAACTCGACCCCGAGAACATGGAGGGCACGCTCGCCAGGCTCGGCGGCATCGCCAAGCTCATCGGCGCGACCCTGAGCAACACGGCCAACCCCACCCAGCTCGGCGCCGGTTACAAGGTCAACGTCATCCCCGGCGAGGCCACCGCGCACGTCGACGGGCGGTTCCTGCCCGGGTTCGAGGAGGAGTTCCTCGCCGACCTCGACCGGATCCTCGGTCCGAAGGTGCGGCGGGAGGACGTGCACGCCGACAAGGCCGTCGAGACCACCTTCGACGGGGCCCTCGTGGACGCCATGCAGTCCGCGCTGCTGGCCGAGGACCCGGCCGCGAAGGCGATCCCCTACATGCTCTCCGGCGGCACGGACGCGAAGTCCTTCGACGACCTCGGCATCCGCGGTTTCGGCTTCGCGCCGCTGAAGCTGCCGCCCGAGCTGGACTTCGCGGGCATGTTCCACGGCGTCGACGAGCGGGTGCCGGTGGACGGTCTGAAGTTCGGCGTACGGGTGCTCGACCGGTTCATCGACGCGTCCTGAGACACGTAAAAGACACGCAGATGACTTCGGTATTCGGCCGCATGTGCGGAACCGACTGAGAAGAGTGAATGCGACCATAAGCTCGTAGCCTCATTACTCCCTCCTCGTTACAGGTGATGCGATCAGCGAACAGGATCGCTTTTACCTACGAGGAGGAATAATGATCAAGAAGGTCATCGCCGCTGCGGCTGCCACCGGTGGTCTGGTTCTCGCGGGTGCCGGTCTGGCCGTCGCCGACTCCGGTGCTCAGGGTGCCGCCGTGCACTCCCCGGGCGTCGTGTCCGGCAACGTTGTTCAGGTTCCCGTTCACGTCCCGGTGAACGTGTGCGGCAACACGGTCTCCGTGATCGGTCTGCTGAACCCCGCCTTCGGCAACGTCTGCATCAACAAGTGACGTCGACCCTCTAGGGGGCGTCCACTAGGTCGGCCCTGGAGCGCGCGCCATGCGCTCCGGGGCCGACCGGTCTTTTCGCGAACAATTCCGGGACCGTTCCGTGCCGGAATCCAAGAATTCGCGACAGAAGATTCGTGGCAAGAATTCGAGACATGGTCGAAGGCAGGGATTCAGCAATGCGACAGGTCACCCGCAAAGGCCTCATGACGGTGGCGGCCGCGACCGGCGTCCTCGCCGCCGCCGGCGGCTACGCCCACGCCGACTCGGGTGCGAGCGGCTCCGCCGGCAACTCGCCGGGCGTGGCGTCCGGCAACACGGTGCAGGCGCCCTTGCACGTGCCGGTGAACGTCTGCGGCAACACCGTCGACGTCGTCGGGCTCCTCAACCCCGCGGCGGGCAACAAGTGCGCCAACACCGGTGGGGGCGGCGGCGCGTCGAGCGGGTACGGGGACTCCGGCGGCCACGGCGGCCACGGCGGCTCGCACGCGAGCGGGCACACCGGAGGCTCGCCCGGAGTCGCGTCGGGCAACACCGTCCAGGCACCGGTCGACGTGCCGGTCAACGCCTGCGGCAACAGCGTCAACGTCATCGGTATCGGCAACGCCGCGGCGGGCAACACGTGCACCAACACCGGTGGCGGCTCGGGCGGGTACGGCGACTCGGGCGGTCACGGGGGCTCGGGTGGTCACGGCGGTTCCGGCGGCTCGCACGCGGGCGGGCACACCGGGGGCTCGCCCGGCGTCGGCTCGGGCAACCACGTCGAGGCACCCGTCGACGTGCCCGTGAACGCCTGCGGCAACAGCGTCAGCGTCATCGGCATCGGCAACACTGCCGTGGGCGACGACTGCGCCAACGGCGGCGGTCACACGACCCCGCCGAACGGCGGTCACGAGACCACCCCGCCCGGAAACCCGGGTCAGCCGGGTCAGCCGGGCAACCCGGAGCAGCCTGGCACGCCGGGTACGCCGTCCACTCCGGGCGGTGAGCGCCCGGGCGGCTCGCACGCCAACCAGCCGGGCACCCAGTCCGTCGACGGAGCGGCCGGCACCGCACAGCTCGCGGCGACCGGCAGCGAGCTGCCGCTCGGCCTCGCCCTGCCGGCGGGCGCGGGAGCGCTGCTCGCGGGCGCGGTCCTCTACCGCAAGGCCCGGGCCTCGGCGTAACGGCGTACGTGCGCACGCACAACGGAGCGGGCCCCGACGGCGCGGGGCCCGCTCCGTTTCCGTCGATCTCACCTCACCACGTGGCGCGCGCCTGACGGATGATCCTCCGGCGCAACCGCACCCTGCGGCTGCCGTCGCGCAGCAGGCTCAGACGGTACAACTCCCAGTTCCCGTACTCTGCGTGGTCCGTCAGCAGGCGTGCCGTTTCCTTGCGGGAGACCCCGCGCGGTACGTACACGTCGACAAATTCGTATTCCGGCATCGCATCTATTGTGCGGGCTGGGGTCCGGTACGGATAGCGTCTGCACTATGTCTGATGCTGCGCAGCCCACCGCTGCCGAGGTACGAGCCGCCGCCGAGGCGGTCAAGACCGCGCTCGACCGCCACCTGGCCGCGGTCGAACGCAGGTCGGGGGAGGACGACCCGGCCGTCTACGAGGCGTTCAACCAGCTGGCCGCGGCCGCAGAGGTGTACGACGAACTGCTCTACGACCGCTATGACGAGGTCACCCCCTTCGAGATCCCCGGTGCGGAGGACTCGCTACCGCCGTACACGGGTCCCGAGGAACCGAACGCGCTGAGCGTGCTGATCCGCCGCGACTACTCCGTGATGGAGCCGCAGCGGCTGCTGTCACAGGCCCAACGGATCGAGGCGGCGGACGACGAGAGCAGGGGCTCGGCGGTCGCCGGCACGGTGCACGGCGCGCTGGGCCTCCTCTTCGGCGAGTTCGAACCGGACGAAATCGCCTCCCGGCACAAGGAGTTCGGCCTGGAGGAGGGCGACTCCACGCTCTGGGTGACGGCCGCGGACGAGGCGGCCGACCCCGGCGAGTGGCTGGAGGCACCGTTCGACCAGGTCGACCCGCAGCAGGTGGTCTGCCGCTTCGACGTCAGCGCGGTCTTCGACGACGACCTCGACGACGATGCCGACGACGAGTCCGACGACATCGAGGACGCCCTGGACGCGGACCTGGACGCCGAACTGGACGAGGACGAGGACCTGGAACCCCTGGACGCGGACCGCTAGCGCGGGCCGCAGCCGGGAAAACGCGACGACGACGGCGGCGGTACGGAGAGCCCGGCTCCCGGTACCGCCGCCGTCGTCGTCGGCGTCGGCCTTCGGCTCAGCCCGCCGTCGGCACCTGTGTCCTGAGCAGTACGGGCAGGCGAGTCGTGCGGGGCTTCGCCGGGACCTCGGCGACCGCCCTCGGGAGGGCCTGTTCCACGCCGTGGACGACGGACAGATGGCGCTCCGCCCGCCCGAACGCCGTGTACACCCACGGGCGGCTGAGCGCCTGCGCCGCGTCGCCGGGGAGCACCACGACCGCCGCGGGCCACCGGTTGCCCACGGCCTGGTGCGCGGTCAGCGCCCACCCGTGCCGCAGGGACTGCTCCACCCGCTCTTTCGGTACGACGACGGCGGCGCCCGCGCACGACAGGTGCAGCCCGTCGGCGTCGGCCTCCACCACGTGGCCCGGGAGCGTACGTCCCGGTGCGGGGGAGTAGGCGATCCGGTCGCCGGGATCGAAACCGCCGAAGCGGCCGGGACCGGGGTTGAGCCGTTCCTTGAGGGCGGTGTTCAGCGCGCGCGTCCCGGCCGCGCCACCGTGGCCCGGGGTGATCACCACCGTCTGCTCGGGCGGGACACCGAGGGCACGTGGCACCGAGTCCGCGACGAGCTGCACGGTGCGGTGCACGGCCTCGCCCGGGTCCCGCACCGGCACGATCACGATCTCCTTGCCCGGGGCGTCGACCTGGTTGAGCTCCCCGGCGCCCACACCCGAGACGAGCTCGCCCAGCGGGCCCGGGTCCGGGGTGCGCGAGGCGACCTGCGGGCACACCCGCGCGGCCAGCAGGTCGGCGAAGACCCGCCCCGGACCGGCCGACCACAGCACCGCCGGGTCGCCGCTCAGCACCAGCCGCGCCCCGTCGGGCAGCGACTCCACCAGCATCGCCGCGCCCTCCACGTCCAACTGCGGCGCGTCCAGCACGACCAGGAGATCCAGATCCAGCGCCCCGTCGGCGTCCCGACCGGGACCTTCGGCACCGGAGAGGAGCCCGGAGACGGTGACGACGGCGGGGGAGGAGGCACCGCGAGAGTCACTCGGCCCGCCGCCCTCGGAGCCGGGTGCGTGGCTCTCCGTCGCGCGCCGGCCGATGTCGGCCCGCGAGCCCCGGCCCGCTTCGTCGGCTCCGGTCATGTGGCCTTCTGCCCCGCGCGGGCTGTCGCCCACGTCCGCGCCCCGACTGCCGCCCTCGGCCCTCGCGAGCAGATCCGCGAAGCGGCGGCGGCCGTCGGGCGTGTGGGCCGCCGCGACGGCCCGCAGACCCAGGGCGCGGGCCGCGGTGAGCAGGGCCGCCGGCTCCGCGCGGGACGCCTGCGCGCCGGTGTGCAGCACGAGGCCGTGCCCGGCGACGGCACGGATCAGCTCGGCCGCGCTGCCCGACGCCGACGCGACGACCGACTCCCACGGCGTCGGGGCATCCTTGGCCAGGGAGTTGACCACGCGGGCCAGACCGTCGGCGAGGCTCTCCTCGGCGAGTGCGTACCGCTCGAGACCGACGAGGACACGCACCGGACGGGCACTCTCCTCCTCGCCTTCTTCCTCCTCAGCGCCCTCCTGCTGCCGGGACGGTCCCGGTGCCGGTGCTCCCGGCTCCTCCAGGGCGTCCTGGAAGACCAGCGCCTCCCCTTCAGCAAGGGTGCTCTGCACGGCCGCGTCGGGATCGGGAACGCCCCGCTGGGACAGTGCCGCGGTGAGCGTCGGCATCTCCAGGGCGGTGTGCCCGGCGAGCGCCGCCTGCTCCAGGAGCCAGACGGTGACCGCGCGACCGCGCCGTTCGTCGTCCGGGCCGCACTCCACGCCGAGCAGGGCCCGCGCGAACCCGTCGGCCTGCTCGGGCCGTACCCCGCCGACCCGCAGCAACTGCCAGGGGTCCGCGCGCAGCACGTCCTCCGCGCCCTCGCCGAGCACCGCGGCGACTTGCGGGGCCAGCGCCTCGGGCGCACCACCGCCGACCAGCACGCCACGGACGGCCGCGACCGTCTCCGGCGCGGGAGCCGCAGGCGCGTCGGCGGCCCGGACAGGCAGGGGCTGCGGGCGCCGTACGGGCTCGGAGGCGGGGCGGCGCGGGGCGGCCTCCGGCTCGGCGAAGACGGTGGCCGCGGGCTTCTCGCCGCTCTCCACAGCCCTGATCGCCGCGAGCAGATCGGCGGCCTTGCCGCTCAGCTTGCCGCCGCTGGCGATGGGCCCCTTACTCTCCGCCTTCCGCCGCTCGATCCGCTCCCGCTCCACCCGCTGCGCCGCAAGCTCAGCCTCAGCTTCAGACTGCTGCGCCCCGGCCGCGTCACCACCGCCGTCGCCTGCCTCGCCCTGCGACGCCTGGACCCCCGCCGTCTCGTCATCGCCCTCGGCGGCTTCGGCCACCGATGCCTGTGCCCTGGTGGTCCGGCCGTCGCCGTCGCCTGCCTCGGCCTGCGACGCCTGGGCCCCGGCCGTCTCGTCGTTGCCGTCAGCAGCCTCGGTCCTTGAGGCCTGCCCCCCGGCTGTCACGTCACCGGCGCCGGCCTCGCTCTCGGCGGCGGCCCCGCCTTCGGCCCCAGCGCCTACGCCCGCGTCGTCGCCCCCCACCAAGCCAGCACCCTCGGCCGAGTCACCAGCCCTGGCCGCGTCACCGGCCTCGGCCGAGCCCTCGGCCTCCCGCCCCGCTTCCCCCTCGGCGCCCTTCACCACGTCACCGGCCCCCGCCGTGCCTTCGGCCCCCGCCCCCAGCTCCTCGCCGACCGCCACCCCGGTGTCGGTCCGGGCGGAGTCCTCCGCCTCCGGGGGCCCCGGTTCGGTGTTCTCCGTGGTCTCCGGCTCCGTGCTCACAGCGTGCTCCAGTCGTGATCGGGATAGCGGTGCACGGGCGCCGACACGTCGTCGAGCGCCCGGCAGATCTCGTCAGGAAGACTAAGGGTCTCCACTGACAACGCCGCCGTGAGCTGCTGCGCGTTGCGCGCGCCGACGATGGGCGCGGCCACCCCGGGCCGGTCGCGGACCCAGGCGAGCGCCACCTGCAGCGGCGTCACCGCGAGCCCGTCGGCGGCGGTCGTCACCGCGTCCACGATCCGGCTCGCGGTGTCGTCGAGGTACGGCGCGACGAACGGCGCGAAGTGCTCGGACGCACCGCGGGAATCGGACGGCGTGGTGTCGCGGTACTTGCCGGTGAGGACCCCGCGGCCCAGCGGCGAGGAGGGCAGCAGCCCGATGCCTAGGTCCAGCGCGGCGGGCAGCACCTCGCGCTCCACCCCGCGCTGCAGCAGCGAGTACTCCAACTGCGTCCCCGCCAGCCGCGTCCGTACACCCGGCGCCGCCAACTGCCAGGTCGCCGCCTTGGCGAGCTGCCAGCCGGAGAAGTTGGAGACGCCCGCGTACCGCGCGCGGCCGCTGGAGACCGCCAGGTCGAGGGCCTGGAGGCTCTCCTCCAGCGGGGTCTCGGGGTCGTAGACGTGCAGCTGCCACAGGTCGACGTAGTCCGTGCCGAGGCGGGCCAGTGAGGCGTCGAGCGCGGCGAGCAGATGGCCGCGCGAGCCGTCGGAGCGGCGGTCAGGATCGGGCACACTGCCCGCCTTCGTGGAGATGACGAGGTCGCGCCGGGGCACGAGGCCTTCTATGAGACGTCCGAGCAGATACTCGGCCTCTCCGTCGCCGTACGCGTCCGCGGTGTCGACGAGGGTCCCGCCCGCTTCCCAGAACGTCTTCAAGAGGTCCGCCGCGTCGTGCTCGTCGGTGCCACGGCCCCACATCAGGGTGCCGAGCCCGATGCGGGACACACGCAGGCCGGTACGACCGAGATGCCTCTGCTCCATGTCAGCCGACACTACTGGCCAGGACTAAGACGTGGGTTGCCTGTGGACGACCGATTTCCCGGCCCCCTCCGACCGGACGCCGGCCCCCTCCGACCGAACACACGCCCGCGTCGACCACCCCGCCGACCCCGCCCCGGTACGCGACCCTCACCACATCCCCGTCCTTGCCGCCCACCCCCGCGCTAAGGTCTCCGCGACAGGGACATTACTGATCAGTAAAAGGGGAATGGGCCATGCAGCTCGGGATCAACCTCGGCTACTGGGGCGCCGGAATGGACGCGGACAACCTCGCCGTGGCCCAGGAGGCGGACCGGCTCGGGTACGCCGTGTGCTGGGCCGCCGAGGCCTACGGGTCGGACGCGGCCACCGTACTCAGTTGGGTCGCCGCGCAGACCGAGCGGATCGACGTCGGTTCGGCCATCTTCCAGATCCCGGCCCGGCAGCCCGCGATGACCGCGATGACCGCCGCGACCCTGGACTCGCTCTCCGGCGGCCGCTTCCGCCTCGGCCTCGGCGTGTCCGGACCCCAGGTCTCCGAGGGCTGGTACGGCGTCAAGTTCGACAAGCCGCTGTCCCGCACGCGCGAGTACGTGGAGATCGTGCGCAAGGCGATGACGAGGGAGCGCCTGTCGTACGAGGGCGAGCACTGGACGCTGCCGCTGCCCGGCGGTCCCGGCAAGCCCATCAAGCTGACCGTGCACCCGGAGCGCGAGCACATCCCGCTGTACATCGCCGCCATCGGGCCGAAGAACCTGGAGCAGACCGGCGAGATCGCCGACGGCGCCCTGCTCATCTTCCCCTCGGCCGATCACCTCGAGGACACCACGGTCAAGCACCTGCGGGAGGGGCGCGAGAAGGCCGGCAAGACCCTCGACGGCTTCGACATCTGCCCGACCCTGCCGCTCGCCGTCGGCGACGACAAGGACGTCGCCCGGCTCGCCGACACCTTCCGCCCCTACACCGCCCTGTACGTCGGCGGCATGGGCAGCAGCAAGCAGAACTTCTACAACAAGCTCGCCCAGCGCATGGGATACGAGCGGGAGGCCGCCGAGATCCAGGAGAAGTACCTCTCCGGCGACAAGCAGGGCGCCGCGGCCGCCATTCCGCAGGACCTCATCGACAGCACCACGCTGCTCGGTTCCGTGGAGCGCATCGCCGACCGGATGAAGGCCTACGCGGCGGCCGGGGTCACCACCCTCAGCCTCGCCCCCGCCGGCTTCACATTGGAGGAGCGGCTCGCCACCCTGCGCGCCGGCGCGGAGGCCCTGGAGCGGGCCGGGCTGGCGTAACAAGTCTCAGCGGCCGTGGTGGGGGCTCGGGGGTCTTCCCCGCCACGGCCGTCATGAGGAACAACGCGCCGCGGCGCGCGCGGTTACGCCACTGCCGTGACCCCGGTGGTCCTCCCTTTGGCGGAGTTGTCCCACACAGCTGTTGCAGTGCCCCTCGCGCGGCATTTGACTCGTTCTCTGAGGAATCCTGCGGAATTCTGCGGAGAGGTGCCCACGATGCTTTCGGCCAAGAGTCTGTTCCAGGAGATCCTCGACGACGACGGGTCCTTCCGGCTCTTCTGCTCCATCGCGGCCAGCGGGGAGAGCCAGGGCGGATGGGAGAACGCCCGGATCGCCGCGCTCGTCCCGGAGAGCGAACGCGCGCTCGCCCCCAAGATCACCCGCCACGGCGCCGACGAGGACAAGCACGGGCGGATCTTCAACGCCCTGCTCAAGAAGCGCGGTCTGCATCCCGTGCCCGTGCCGCACGAGACCGACTACACGATGCTCCTGGAGAAGCACGGCATCGGGCTCGCCCACGAGAAGCTCAGGGCCGACCGCCCGCTCACCGTGCAGGACCTCATCATCTACCTGTCCCACAGCCGGGTCACCGAACAGCGCGCCGCCGAGCAGATGCTGATGCTGCGGAAGTACTTCGGGGACCACCCGGTCGTCGGCAAGGCCGTCAAGATGATCTCCAACGACGAGGACAACCACCTCGCCTACACCCACGAGGAACTGCTGCGCTTCGCGGCCGCCGGACACGGCCGGTTCATCCAGCGGACGCTGCGCGAGTGCGCGCTCGCCGAGATCCGCGTCTACCGGGACGTCAGCCTCGCCGTCATGGACCACATGGGCCGCATCCTCGGCTGGCCGAGGGCCAAGTCGGCACTCCTCGCGGCCGGCATCCACTCCGTGTACGCGTGGGAGCGGTTCGCGGGCTGGCGGCGCATGGTCTCGCTGACGATGCCGACGCGCCGTGACGCCCTCGCCGGCCCCGCCACCACCGCCCCCGAGTTCGCCTGACTCAGGGGTCCTCGCACTGTGCCCGCCCGGGTCGCGCAGGCACAGTGCAAGAACCCCTCAGAGCCAGCCCCGCCGCTTGAACATCCGGTACAGCAGCACCTCCAGAGCGCCCATCAACGCGATCACCGCCGGGTACGACCACACCCAGCGCAGCTCCGGCATGTGCTCGAAGTTCATGCCGTAGATCCCCGCGATCATCGTCGGGATCGCCGCCATGGCCGCCCACGAGGAGATCTTCCGCATGTCGTCGTTCTGGCGGACGCTCATCTGCGCCAGATGCGCCGAGAGGATGTCCGACACCAACCGGTCCAGGCCCTCCACCGACTCGTTCACGCGCGTGAGGTGGTCGCTCACGTCCCCGAAGAAGGGCCGCGCCCTGTCGTCCACGAACGGCACCGGCCCGCCGAACGAGCCGGTGCCCGCGAGGCGGGACATGGGCAACGCCAGGGGGCCCGTCGCCCGGCGGAACTCCAGGACCTGCCGCTTGAAGGTGTAGATCCGGGACGCGGTGTGACGTGAGCCACCGCTGTCCGGTGAGAACACCTCCGCCTCCAGCTCCTCCAGGTCGGTCTGCAACTCGCCCGCCACTTCCAGGTAGTGGTCGACGGCCGCGTCACTGAGTGCGTACAGCACCGATGTCGGGCCCTTCGCCAGCAGTTCGGGCTCCTGCTCCAGCCGACGCCGTACGGCCGCGAGCGGCGTCCCCTCGCCGTGCCGGACGGTCACCACGAAGCCGTCGCCGAGGAAGACCATGACCTCGCCGGTGGAGACGGCGTCGCTCTCCTGCTCGTACACGACCGGCTTCAGCACCAGGAACAGCGAGTCGTCGTACACCTCCAGCTTGGGCCGCTGATGGGCCTTCAGGGCGTCCTCGACCGCCAGCGGATGCAGCTGGAACTCCTGGGTGACGTGGTCGAACTCCTCCTCGCCGGGCTCGTGCAGCCCGATCCACACAAACCCACCCGCGGCCCGCGCCTCCTCCAAGGCGTCCGAAAAGTCCTCGGGACCCTCCGCGCGGTGCCCGTCCCGATAGATGGCGCAGTCGACGATCACAGAACACATTCTCCCTTCGCCCGCCCGCCGCCGTTCCCGGTCGTACGCCTACGCTGGGCCGCATGCCCACGCTGATCCTCGTCCGGCACGGACGTTCCACCGCCAACACCTCCGGCGTGCTCGCGGGCTGGACGCCCGGTATCGCCCTCGACGAGCGAGGGTCGGCGCAGGCCGCCGCCCTGCCCGGGCGGCTCGCCGAGCTGCCGCTCGCCGAGGTCGTCACCAGTCCCCTGCAGCGCTGCCAGGAGACCATGCAGCCGCTCCTCGACGCCCGGCCCGGACTGCGCGCGCACACCGACGACCGCATCGGGGAGTGCCAGTACGGCGACTGGTCCGGACGCAAGCTCGCCGAGCTCAACGACGAACCGCTGATGCAGGTCGTCCAGGCGCACCCGTCCGCGGCCGCCTTCCCCGGCGGCGAGTCCATGCGGGCCATGCAGACCCGCGCCGCCGAGGCGGTACGTGAGTGGAACGCGCGCGTGGAGCGCGATCACGGCCCCGACGCCGTGTACCTGATGTGTTCGCACGGCGACATCATCAAGTCGCTCGTGGCGGACGCACTCGGACTTCATCTCGACCTCTTCCAGCGGATTTCCGTTGAACCGTGTTCCATCACCGCGATCCGATACACCCGTCTGCGGCCCTTTCTCGTGCGCCTTGGAGACACGGGCGACTTCGCGTCCCTGGTGCCGCGCGAGGAACCACCGTCCGAAGACGCACCAGTAGGGGGTGGTGCGGGCGCACCGTGATCGTCGGCCGCAGTAGGGTGAAGCGGTCGCAACAGCGCCGCACCCGAACGCGGCCCCCGCGGCCAGTCGGTCCCGATGTCGATGTCGACCCACGATTCCCATGGAGACAGGACGTGTCCCGTCAGGTGTTCCTCTACGACCCACCGGACCGCTTCGTGGCCGGCACGGTCGGACTGCCCGGGCGCCGTACCTTCTTCCTCCAGGCCATCGCCGGCTCCCGCGTCACCAGCGTGGCCCTGGAGAAGACCCAGGTCGCCGCGCTCGCCGAGCGCATGGACGAACTGCTGGACGAGGTCGTACGCCGCAGTGGCGGCAGCGCCGCCGTGCCCGCCGTGGCGCCCACCGAAGTCGCCGACACGGACCCCCTCGACACCCCCGTCGAGGAGGAGTTCCGGGTCGGCACCATGGCCCTCGCCTGGGACGGCGACGAACAGCGCATGATCGTCGAGGCCCAGGCCCTGGTCGAACTCGACGCCGACTCCGAGGAGGACCTCGCCGAGGCCGAGGAGCGGCTCCTGCAGGACGAGGAGAACGGACCCCCGATGCTGCGGGTCCGGCTCACCGGAGCCCAGGCCCGGGCCTTCGCCAAGCGCGCCCTCGACGTCGTCAACGCCGGCCGTCCGCCGTGCCCGCTGTGCAGTCTGCCGCTCGACCCGGAAGGACACGTATGTCCGCGCCAGAACGGATACCGCCGCGGAGCGTGACGGCCGACGAGACGCCCGCCGAGCTGCTCGCGCGGGGCGAGCTGACCGTACGCGGACGCATCCGTGACGCCTCCAACGCGGCCCTGTACTGCACGGTGAGCCACGAGGGCCGGGAGGCGACCTGCGTCTACAAGCCGGTCGCCGGGGAGCGGCCGCTGTGGGACTTCCCCGACGGAACCCTCGCGCAACGGGAGGTCGCCGCCTACGAGGTCTCCGAGGCGACCGGCTGGGGGCTCGTCCCGCCGACCGTGCTGCGCGACGGGCCGTACGGCGAGGGCATGTGCCAGCTGTGGATCGAGGCGACCGCCGAGGCCGAGCTGCTCGCCCTGGTGGACGGGGAGGAGCCCGAGCCCGGCTGGAAGGCGATCGGCTTCGCGGAGGTCGGTGAGGGCAGAACCGCCCTGCTCGTCCACGCCGACGACCAACGGCTGCGCCGCCTCGCCGTCCTGGACGCCGTGATCAACAACGCCGACCGCAAGGGCGGCCACCTGCTCCCCACTCCCGACGGCCACCTCTACGGCATCGACCACGGCGTCACCTTCAACGCCGAGAACAAGCTACGGACGCTGCTGTGGGGATGGGCGGGGGAGCCCTTGACGGGCGACGCGGTGGAGGCCCTCAAGGGCCTGAAGACGGCACTGGGGGAGAGCGGCCCCCTGGCGACCCGTCTGACTGCCCTCATCACGGCCACGGAACTCGACGCCACGCGCGCGCGTGTCGACGCCCTGCTGGAGTCCGGCACGCACCCGGAGCCCACGGGGGAGTGGCCGGCGATCCCCTGGCCGCCGGTCTGACCGGCGGCCTGAAAACACCGCCCTGCACATCAGGCCGCATCCCACAAGAGCGCCTTCCCGGCCATCCGGACCGCTCCGGTTCGTATGCGGAAGTTCCGTCCGGTTAGGCTCATGACATGCATGCCTGGCCCGCTTCCGAGGTCCCCGCCCTGCCTGGTCAGGGCCGCGACCTGAGGATCCACGACACCGCGACCGGCGGTTCGGTCACCCTCGACTCCGGTCCCGTCGCCCGACTCTACGTCTGCGGCATCACCCCGTACGACGCCACCCACATCGGACACGCAGCGACGTACAACGCGTTCGACCTCGTGCAGCGCGTGTGGCTCGACACCAAGCGGCAGGTTCACTACGTCCAGAACGTCACCGACGTCGACGATCCGCTGCTGGAGCGGGCACAGCGCGACGGCGTCGACTGGGTCGCCCTCGCCGAGAAGGAGACGGCCCTCTTCCGCGAGGACATGATCGCCCTGCGGGTGCTCCCGCCGCAGCACTACATAGGCGCGGTCGAGGCGATACCCGGCATCGTCCCGCTCGTCGAACGACTGCGTGACGCCGGCGCCGCCTACGACCTCGAAGGCGACATCTACTTCTCCGTCGAGTCCGACCCCCACTTCGGCAAGGTCTCCGGCCTGGACGCCGACGCCATGCGGCTGCTGTCCGCCGAGCGCGGCGGCGACCCCGAACGCCCCGGCAAGAAGAACCCGCTCGACCCGATGCTGTGGATGGCCGCCCGCGAGGGCGAGCCCAGCTGGGACGGCGGCTCGCTGGGCCGTGGCCGGCCCGGCTGGCACATCGAGTGCGTCGCCATCGCCCTCGACCACCTCGGCATGGGCTTCGACATCCAGGGCGGCGGCTCCGACCTCGCCTTCCCGCACCACGAGATGGGTGCCTCCCACGCCCAGGCACTGACCGGCGAGTTCCCCATGGCGAAGGCGTACGTCCACGCCGGCATGGTCGCCCTCGACGGCGAGAAGATGTCCAAGTCCAAGGGCAACCTAGTCTTCGTGTCCCAGCTGCGGCGCGACGGCGTCGACCCCGCCGCCATCCGGCTCGCGCTCCTCGCCCACCACTACCGGTCCGACTGGGAGTGGACCGACCAGGTGCTCCAGGACGCGGTGGCCCGGCTCGGGCGGTGGCGCGCGGCGGTCTCCCGGCCCGACGGGCCGTCCGCCGACGCCCTCGTCGAGGAGATCCGCGACGCGCTCGCCGACGACCTCGACGCCCCGACGGCCCTCGCAGCCGTGGACCGCTGGGTCGCCCTCCAGGACGAACGGGGCGGCACCGACATCGGCGCCCCCGGCGTCGTCTCCCGGGCCGTGGACGCCCTGCTGGGCGTGGCTCTGTAGACACACCGGTGCAGGGGGCGGTTCCCACCCGGAGGGGACCGCCCCCTGCCGAGAGTGCGACGACAAAGGGCGGCGCACCTTCGGGTGCACCGCCCTTGCCGTTGCCCTGGGCTACTCCTCCGACGAATCCTCGTCGTCCGTGTCCGCGCTCGGCTTCGGCGGCTTCGGGGGCCGTGTGCGCTCCCCGGGGTTGTCCCGCCGGAACGGCGGGGCCTCGCCGCCGTCCGCCGTGGCGTGCCCGCCGGGGCTGCCGCCACCGTCGCGGCGTCGCAGGTAGCGCTCGAACTCGCGGGCGATCGCGTCGCCCGACGCCTCCGGCAGCTCCGCGGTGTCCCGGGCCTCCTCCAGCGTCTGGACGTACTCGGCGACCTCGCTGTCCTCGGCGGCCAGCTGGTCCACGCCCACCTGCCAGGCGCGCGCGTCCTCGGGCAGCTCGCCCAGCGGGATGCGCACGTCGATCAGGTCCTCCAGGCGGTTGAGGAGGGCCAGCGTCGCCTTCGGGTTCGGCGGCTGCGACACATAGTGGGGAACGGCGGCCCACAGCGACACCGCAGGCACGCCCGCGTGCGTGCACGCCTCCTGCAGGACACCGACGATGCCCGTGGGGCCCTCGTACTTGGTCTCCTCCAGGTCCATCCGCTGCGCCAGGTCCGCGTCGGACGTGGTCCCGCTGATCGGAACCGGACGGGTGTGCGGGGTGTCACCGAGCAGAGCGCCCAGGATCACCACCAGCTCCACACCGAGTTCGTGTGCGAAACCGAGGAGCTCGTTGCAGAACGAGCGCCAGCGCATGGACGGTTCGATCCCGCGTACGAGCACCAGGTCGCGCGGCTTCTCGCCGCCGACCCGCACGACCGACAGCCTTGTCGTGGGCCACGTGATCTTGCGCACACCGGCGTCCATGAACACCGTGGGGCGGTTCACCTGGAAGTCGTAGTAGTCCTCGGCATCCAGCGCCGCGAACACCTCGCCCTTCCACTCCCTCTCCAGATGCGCGACCGCGGTGGAGGCGGCGTCGCCGGCATCGTTCCAGCCCTCGAACGCGGCCACCATGACCGGGTCGATCAGCTCGGGAACCCCCTCGAGCTCGATCACCCAGCGCCTCCTTCCGACGTGCCCTCGCTTGACCACACAACCTTACGGCGTGCGGCGGGGGCGTCCGCAGCCCCCTTCGCGGGGCGGTGCTCGGATCACTGCCCCGATCGGCACCCCCGAACACCCCGGCGCGTACGAGCCCGTTCCGGCGCGCCCGGTCAAGGCACCCCCGGTCGCGGTGCCTTTGGAGTTCGGCTACAGCGTCGAGCGCAGCCACTGCTCCACGCTCGCGATGTGCACGGTCGCCCACGAGCGCGCCGCCTCCGCGTCCCGGTCGCGCAGGGCCGCCAGGATCGCGCGGTGCTCGCGCAGGGTGCCGGTGACCGCGTCCTCCTGGGTCAGCCCGCGCCAGATCCGGGCCCGGGTGGTCGGCCCGGACAGCCCGTCGAGCAGCGAGCACAGCACCGAGTTGCCCGCGCTCTGCACGATGCCCCGGTGGAACTCCAGGTCGCCGGCGACGAGTTCCTCCACCGACGGGGCGGAGCCGAGCTTGTCCAGCTGGGCGGCGAGCGCGTCCAGTTGCTGCTCGCTGATGCGGGAGGCCGCCATCGCCGTCGCCGCGGGCTCCAGGATGCGGCGCACAGCCAGGAACTCCAGGACCGTGTCGTCGCGGTGGAAGTCCACGACGAAGCTCAGCGCCTCCAGCAACAACTGCGGGTCGAGACTGGTGACGTACGTGCCGTCACCCTGCCGCACGTCCAGGATCCGGATCAGCGACAGCGCCCGCACGGCCTCCCGCAGGGAGTTGCGGGACAGGCCGAGATCCGCCGCGAGCTCGCTCTCCTTGGGCAGGCGGTCGCCGGGGCGCAGCGCGCCGGAGACGATCATGCCCTTGATCTTCTCGATCGCCTCGTCGGTTACTGCCATGACCGGCCTCCCTTGTCGTTGAGTGCCCAGACATCGGATGTCTAGGCCTCATTATGCGGGCTGACCGGCACCGGGCGACCCCGGCAGTCCCGAGCAGTGCCCGCCACCTGTTCTCCCAGGTCATGCACTGATCGAACTCCGCGGCGGGCGTCGACGCACTGGTGCGCCGGCCGACGCCTCCTCTCGCGTTCCTGACGCTCCGGCCGTTCCACCTCACGTCACGTCACGCCTCGTCGAACCACTCCTTCCCGGCCGCCCAGTGAGCGACCCAGCCGACGAAGCCGGGCGCGGAGCTCGTGAACCCGAACTGCGCCCCGAACGGCATGGCGCCCACATCGGTCACATGCCAGATCTGCCCCCGCTGGGGGCCGGTGACGACGAGATGCCAGTTCATGGCGCACCCGTCCGTCCCCAGCACGATCGACCCGTGGTTGAGGACCTGCTCGATGACGGCCTCGGGATCCTCGTACGGCCCGTCGTCCTCTTCCCAGAGCCATGCCCCGGCGAGCGGGAACGGCTTGCCCAGATCCCGGCCCTCGCCGTCATCGCCCCAGTCGCCGGGCAACTCGGCCAGTCCCACGAGCCCGTACTCCGGCGGCCCCTGGAACGACCCGTCGGATATCTCCGCGACGAACGTCCGGTACGGCTCCGGCAGCACCACCCCGTGCTCCGCCTCGAAGGCGTGCACCGCCTCCCAGCCGAGCGCCGACTCACCGCCGTCGTCCACGGCGAACGCCGCCCGCAGCGCGGCGAGATCCTCAGGGGCGGGCCGATCGATGTTCATGGGCCCATGGAAGCACCCGCCGCTGACAACGACCGTATGCGAAAGGGGCGGCTCCGTCGGCGGGGAGCCGCCCCTTTCGTGGTGTCGGCCCCGGTGCGGAGGGGCCGTTCCCGTGCCGGACCCGGTCAGGGGAGTGGGCCGGCCGGCGGTGGGTCTACTTCTTGTCGAGGAGGTCCTGGACCTTCGCGCGGACCTCGTCCGTGGCCAGGCCGCGGATCGTGAGGGTCGTGCGGCGGCGCAGCACGTCGTCCGGCGTCTCGGCCCACTCGTTGTCGCGGGCGTAGACGACCTGGGCCCAGATCTCGGGGGCGTCGGGGTGGACGCGCTCGCCCAGTTCCGGGTTGTCGTTGGCGAGGCGGGCGATGTCGAAGGCCAGCGAACCGTAGTGCGTGGCCAGGTGCTTGGCCGTGTCCGCCGCCATGCGCGGGCCGGGCGCCGGGCCGTCGACCAGCAGACGGTGGGCGACAGCGCGCGGGTTGGCGACACCCGGCAGCGGCAGCTTCTTCGGCAGCGAGGAGATCGGCTCGAAGTCGTCGCCCAGCGGGTGGCCCGGCAGCGCCTCCAGCTTCTTCATCACCGTACGGCCGATGTGGCGGAACGTCGTCCACTTGCCGCCCGCGACCGACAGCATGCCGCCGCGGCCCTCCGTGACCACCGTCTCGCGCTTGGCCTTCGCCGTGTCACCGGGGCCGCCCGGCAGCACACGCAGACCCGCGAAGGAGTACGTGATCAGCTCGCGGCTCAACTGCTGGTCGCGGATGGAGAACGCGGCCTCGTCGAGTATCTGAGCGGTGTCCTTCTCGGTGACCGAGACATCCGCCGGGTCGCCCTCGAACTCCTCGTCGGTCGTGCCGAGCAGCAGCATGTCCTCCCAGGGGAGGGCGAAGGTGATGCGGTACTTGTCGATGGGGGTGGCGAGGGCGGCCCGCCACGGGGAGGTCCGCTTCAGGACCAGGTGCGCGCCCTTCGACAACCGGATCGAGGGCGCCGCGTTCGGGTCCTCCATGCGGCGCAGGTGGTCGACCCACGGGCCGGTCGCGTTGAGGACGAGACGGGCGTTCACGCCGAACTCGTCGCCGGAGGTGCGGTCGCGCAGGTCGGCACCGGTAACCCGGCCCTTGGTGAAGCGCAGGCCGGTCACCTCGGCGTGGTTGAGGACAGCCGCGCCCGCCTCGACGGCCGCGCGGACCGTCATCAGCGCCATCCGGGCGTCGTTCATCTGGTCGTCGCCGTACACGGCCACGGCCTTGAGGTTGTCGGTGCGCAGCTCGGGCACGTCCTGCGCGGCCTTGGCCGGCGAGAGCAGGTGTCCGACACCGTCACCGAACGCCGACAGCGCGGAGTAGGCGAAGACACCCGCCCCGAGCTTCGCAGCGCCGTGCGGCCCGCCCTTGTACACGGGGAGGTAGAACCTGAGCGGGTTCGCCAGGTGGGGGGCCACCTGGCGGGAGACCGCACGGCGCTCGAAGTGGTTCTCCGCCACCAGCTTCACCGCGCCGGTCTGCAGGTAGCGCAGACCGCCGTGGAGCAGCTTGGAGGAGGCGGAGGAGGTGGCACCGGCGAAGTCGCCGGCGTCGACCAGGGCCACCCTGAGGCCGGACTGCGCGGCGTGCCAGGCGGTGGAGATGCCCAGGATGCCGCCGCCGATCACGAGAAGGTCGTACGACGCCCTGGAAAGCTGCTCCCGGGTCTCGGCGCGGCTCGGGTTGGAGCCGGACGCCGGGTGGGTCCCCAGGGCAGGCGCGGACTGCAGGGTGGACTGACTGGTCATGCGGTTTCTTACTCCTCGTCAGTTTTCGTCGTCGATCCAGCCCATGGTCCGCTCGACGGCCTTGAGCCAGCTCTTGTACTCACGGTCGCGGGTGTCCGCGTCCATGCGGGGCGTCCACTCGGCGGCCCGGCGCCAGTTGGCGCGCAGGTCGTCGGTGCTGGTCCAGAAGCCGACGGCGAGACCGGCGGCGTAGGCGGCGCCGAGGCAGGTCGTCTCGGCGACCATCGGGCGCACCACGGGCGCGTCCAGGAAGTCCGAGAGGGTCTGCATCAGCAGGTTGTTGGAGGTCATGCCGCCGTCGACCTTGAGCGCGGAGAGCTCGACGCCGGAGTCCTTCGTCATGGCGTCGGTGATCTCACGGGTCTGCCAGGCCGTGGCCTCCAGGACGGCGCGCGCGAGGTGCGCCTTGGTGACGTACCGGGTGAGGCCGGCGATCACACCGCGGGCGTCGGAGCGCCAGTACGGGGCGAACAGACCGGAGAAGGCCGGCACGAAGTAGGCGCCGCCGTTGTCCTCGACCGTCAGCGCCAGGGTCTCGATCTCGGCGGCGGTGGAGATCAGGCCCATCTGGTCGCGCATCCACTGCACCAGCGAACCGGTGACGGCGATCGAGCCCTCCAGGGCGTAGACCGGCTTGTCGTCGCCGATCCGGTAGCCCACCGTGGTCAGCAGGCCGCTGTAGGAGTTGATGATCTTCTCACCGGTGTTCATGAGCATGAACGTGCCGGTGCCGTACGTGGACTTGGCCTCGCCCTCGGAGAAACAGGTCTGGCCGAACAGGGCCGCCTGCTGGTCGCCGAGCGCGGAGGCGACCGGGATGCCACCGAGCAGGTCACCGAGCTTGCCGCCGGTGATCTCGCCGTAGACCTCGGCGGAGGAGCGGATCTCCGGCAGCATCGCCAGCGGGACGCCGATGGACTCGGCGATCTTCTCGTCCCACTCCAGCGTGTGCAGGTTCATCAGCAGGGTGCGGGAGGCGTTGGTGACGTCGGTGTAGTGCTTGCCGCCGTTGACACCGCCGGTCAGGTTCCAGATGACCCAGGTGTCCATGGTGCCGAAGAGGATGTCGCCCGCCTCGGCGCGCTCGCGCAACCCCTCGACGTTGTCGAGCAGCCAGCGGGCCTTGGGGCCTGCGAAGTAGGAGGCGAGGGGGAGCCCGGTCTCGCGGCGGAAGCGGTCCTGGCCGACGTTGCGGCCGAGCTCCTTGCACAGGGCGTCGGTGCGGGTGTCCTGCCAGACGATGGCGTTGTGGACGGGCTCACCGGTGTTCTTGTCCCACAGGAGAGTGGTCTCGCGCTGGTTGGTGATGCCGATGGCCTTGATGTCGTCGCGGGTGATGCCCGCCTTGGCGATGGCGCCGGCGACGACCTCCTGGACGTTGGTCCAGATCTCGTTGGCGTTGTGCTCGACCCAGCCCGGCTTCGGGAAGATCTGCTCGTGCTCCTTCTGGTCGACGGAGACGATGCGGCCGTCGCGGTCGAAGACGATGCAGCGGGAGGAGGTGGTGCCCTGGTCGATGGCTGCGATGAAGGGGCCGGCGGTGTGGGCGTCGGTCACTGTGTACTCCTGAGAAATCAGTGGTTATGGGGCTTTACGTACGGCGCGTGCTGTGGAGTTCCCGGGTCGGGCTCGACGGTGCCGAGCCCGGTGCCCTCAAGCGAATGCGACGTTGTAGATGCCCGCAGCGATCGCGCCGCCGACGAGCGGACCGACCACCGGGATCCAGGCGTAGGCCCAGTCCGAGCCGCCCTTGTTGGGCAGGGGCAGGAGGGCGTGCACGATACGCGGACCGAGGTCACGGGCCGGGTTGATCGCGTAGCCGGTCGGCCCACCGAGGGAAAGGCCGATGGAGACGACCACGAGCGCGGTGACCAGGGCGCCCAGGGTGCCCAGGCCGTTGCCCTTGTCGTTGAGGCCCTGCGTGAGGACGGCGAGCACCAGTACGACGGTGCCGATGATCTCCGTGGCGAGGTTCTGCCAGACCACCCGGACCTCCGGGCCGGTGGAGAAGACGCCCAGCACCGGGCCCGCGCCCTTCTCCTGGGCCTCGACGGCCTTGGCCGCCGTGGCCTGCGCACCCGGGCCGCCGACGATCTCCTTGTCGGTGAGGTGGGCGTGGAACTGGCCGTAGTAGGCGACCCAGACCAGGGCCGCACCGATCATGGCGCCGAGCAGTTGTCCCGCGAAGTACGTCGGGACGTTGCTCCAGTCGTTGTCCTTGATCGCGAGTGCGACGGTCACAGCCGGGTTCAGGTGGGCGCCGGACAGGGGCGCCGAGGTGTAGACCGCCGTGAGTACCGCGAAGCCCCACCCGAAGGTGATGGCGAGCCAGCCGGCGTTGCGGGCCTTGGAGGCCTTCAGCGTGACGGCGGCGCAGACGCCGCCGCCGAGCAGGATGAGTATGGCGGTACCGATGGTCTCGCCGATGAAGATGTCGGAGCTGGACACCCGCGACTCCTTTGTCCTTCGTCCAGGGGAAACCGAACCCCGGGTCCCTCCGGGGGTCTGGCGCCCTCGGGGGTGAGAGCGATGCCGGCCCTTGGCGTTGCCACACTCTAGCGCGTATTGCCGGTAGGTGTTCGACAATGCCGACCGATGGACGGGAGTCTTGTCCGGCGTCACACGTGCGTCAAGAGTTCTGTTATCGAAAACCTGATCGTTACTGATCGCGGTGGGTTGTCGATCTCACGAGGCCAGAGCGCGAGGCCAGAGGGTGGCGCCGGCGCAAGAGGCAGGAGCGAGGCCGGAGCCCGGGTCGGCGAGCCGGATCTCCAGGCCGCAACGACGAAGGCCGGGTACGCCCTGACGGCGTCCCGGCCTGCTGGTGCGCTACGGCGTGCTGCTCAGAAGCGCCCGGCACCCAGGTCGCGCGAGACCGCGCGGGCGCAGTCGCGGACCGCCGCGATGAGCTCGGGGCGCAGCTCTCCTTCACGGCAGACGCGCTCGACCGCGCCGGTGATGCCGACCGCGCCGACCGGCATACGGCGCCGGTCGTGGATGGGGGCGGCGATCGAGGCCACGCCCTCCCAGGTCTCCTCGACGTCGGCGGCGTACCCACGCGCGCGCGTGATGTCCAGGAGCTGCTCGAACGCCTCCGGCTCGCACACCGTCCGGTCCGTGAAGGGCTTGCGGTCGGCCTCCAGGGCCTCGCTGTGCGCGACAGGGTCGTAGGCCGACAGCACCTTGCCCAGGGCGGTGGAGTGCAGCGGCTGCATGGCCCCGATCTCCAGGACCTGCCGGCTGTCGTCGGGCCGGAAGACGTGGTGCACGACCAGCACGCCCTGCTGGTGCAGCACGCCCAGATGGACGCTCTCCCCGCTGGAACGGGCCAGGTCGTCCGTCCACACCAGCGCGCGCGCCCGCAGCTCGTGGACGTCGAGATAGGTGGTGCCCAGGCGCAACAGCTCCGCACCCAGCTGATAGCGCCCGGAGGCGTCGTCCTGCTCGACGAACCCCTCCTGCTGGAGGGTGCGCAGAATGCCGTGGGCGGTCCCCTTGGCCAGGCCCAGCGACGAGGCGATGTCCGAGAGGCCGAGTCGCCGCTCACCACCCGCGAGCAGCCGCAGCATCGCGGCCGCCCGTTCGAGCGACTGGATGTTCCGTGCCATCGCCGTCCTGCCTCCGTCCCCATCGACCGCATCGACCGCATCGACCACTTCGACCGCTCACACGCGGCAGCGCTGCCGTCGTTCGGCAATGTCGAACACTACCGGTCCATGCCGACCTCTCGCTAATGGTCGGTCAATACGTGTTCCGCCAGGCGTCTTCCGCGAGCGACCCGGAGGTGGCCCGAGCGTGATCCCGCAGGTCGTCCGAGCGTGCCCCGGCACCCGGCCCGGCCGCCACGCTCGTCCGTCCCGTGGACGCCCTGACCATAAGCCCACCGTCCCGGCTACCCTGGCGGCGTGCGCCCTCCTCGGGTGAGCTCTGTCCGGGTCAGTCCGGGGAACGCGCAAAGCCGACAGCCGTCGCATCAAAGGGAGCCCCTTCATGGCCTCAGTGCCGCCGACCCCTTCCGCCGACAGCCGGGCCCGCGTGTCCGCGCTCCGTGAGGCGCTCGCCACCCGTGTGGTCGTAGCCGACGGAGCGATGGGCACCATGCTCCAGGCGCAGGAGCCGACCCTCGAGGACTTCGAGAACCTCGAGGGCTGCAACGAGATCCTCAACGTCACCCGCCCGGACATCGTCCGCTCCGTCCACGAGGCGTACTTCGACGCCGGCGTGGACTGCGTCGAGACCAACACCTTCGGCGCCAACCACGCGGCCATGGCCGAGTACGACATCGCCGAACGCGTCTTCGAACTGTCCGAGTCCGGTGCCCGTATCGCCCGCGAGACCGCGGACACGTACACCGCCCGCGACGGCCGGCAGCGCTGGGTCCTGGGCTCCATCGGCCCCGGCACCAAGCTGCCCACCCTCGGCCACGTCCCGTACGGCACGATCCGTGACGGCTTCCAGGCCAATGCCGAGGGCCTGCTCGCCGGCGGCGCCGACGCCCTGATCGTCGAGACCACCCAGGACCTGCTCCAGACCAAGGCCTCCGTCCTGGGCGCCCGCCGCGCCCTGGAGGCGACCGGCACACAGGTGCCCCTGCTGGTCTCGATGGCGTTCGAGACCACGGGCACCATGCTGCTCGGCTCCGAGATCGGCGCCGCGCTCACCGCGCTGGAGCCGCTCGGCATCGACATGATCGGCCTGAACTGCTCCACCGGCCCGGCCGAGATGAGCGAGCACCTGCGCTATCTCACGCGCCACTCCCGGATCCCACTGCTGTGCATGCCGAACGCGGGCCTGCCCATCCTCACCAAGGACGGCGCCCACTTCCCGCTCGACCCGGAGGGCCTGGCGGACGCGCAGGAGAACTTCGTCCGCGACTACGGCCTGTCCCTGATCGGCGGCTGCTGCGGTACGACCCCCGAGCACCTGCGCCAGGTCGTCGAGCGCGTCCGCGAGCTGAGCCCCGCCGAGCGGAGCCCGCAGCCCGAGCCCGGCGCGGCCTCCCTCTACCAGTCGGTGCCCTTCCGCCAGGACACCTCCTACCTGGCCATCGGAGAGCGCACCAACGCCAACGGCTCGAAGAAGTTCCGCGAGGCCATGCTGGAGGCCCGCTGGGACGACTGCGTGGAGATCGCCCGCGAGCAGATCCGCGAGGGCGCCCACATGCTGGACCTCTGCGTGGACTACGTCGGCCGTGACGGCGTCGCCGACATGGAGGAACTGGCCGGCCGCCTCGCCACCGCCTCCACCCTGCCGGTCGTCCTGGACTCCACCGAGGTCGACGTCATCCAGGCGGGCCTGGAGAAGCTCGGCGGCCGCGCGGTGATCAACTCCGTGAACTACGAGGACGGCGACGGCCCCGAGTCACGGTTCGCGAAGGTCACCCGGCTGGCCCAGGAGCACGGCGCCGCGCTGATCGCGCTCACCATCGACGAGGAGGGCCAGGCCCGCACCGCCGAGAAGAAGGTCGAGATCGCCGAACGGCTCATCGACGACCTGACGGGCAACTGGGGCATCCACGAGTCGGACATCCTCATCGACTGCCTGACCTTCACCATCTGTACCGGTCAGGAGGAGTCCCGCGGGGACGGCGTCGCCACCATCGAGGCGATCCGCGAGCTCAAGCGCCGCCACCCGGACGTCCAGACCACCCTGGGCCTGTCGAACATCTCCTTCGGCCTCAACCCGGCCGCGCGCATCCTGCTCAACTCCGTCTTCCTCGACGAGTGCGTCAAGGCGGGCCTGGACTCGGCGATCGTCCACGCGTCGAAGATCCTCCCGATCGCCCGCTTCACCGAGGAAGAGGTCCAGACGGCCCTCGACCTCATCCACGACCGCCGCACGGAGGGCTACGATCCCCTCCAGAAGCTCATGCAGCTCTTCGAGGGCGCCACCGCCAAGTCCCTCAAGGCCGGCAAGGCCGAGGAGCTGGCCGCGCTGCCGCTGGAGGAGCGCCTCAAGCGCCGCATCATCGACGGTGAGCGCAACGGCCTGGAGGCCGACCTCGACGAGGCCCTGCAGGAACGCTCCGCCCTCGACATCGTCAACGCGACCCTCCTGGACGGCATGAAGGTCGTCGGCGAGCTGTTCGGCTCCGGCCAGATGCAGCTGCCGTTCGTCCTGCAGTCCGCCGAGGTGATGAAGACCGCGGTCGCGTACCTCGAACCCCACATGGAGAAGGTCGAGGGCGACGAGGCCGGCAAGGGCACCATCGTCCTCGCGACCGTGCGCGGCGACGTCCACGACATCGGCAAGAACCTCGTCGACATCATCCTGTCCAACAACGGCTACAACGTCGTCAACCTGGGCATCAAGCAGCCGGTCTCCGCGATCCTGGACGCCGCCGAGGAGCACCGCGCCGATGTCATCGGCATGTCCGGACTCCTGGTCAAGTCCACGGTGATCATGAAGGAGAACCTGGAGGAGCTGAACCAGCGCGGCCTGGCGGCGAACTTCCCGGTCATCCTCGGCGGCGCCGCCCTGACCCGGGCGTACGTGGAACAGGACCTGCACGAGATCTACGAGGGCGAGGTCCGCTACGCCCGCGACGCCTTCGAGGGCCTGCGCCTGATGGACGCCCTGATCGGCGTCAAGCGGGGCGTGCCGGGCGCGAAGCTGCCGGAGCTGAAGCAGCGCCGGGTCCGCGCGGCGGCCGGTGCGGAGGTCGAGGAGCGGCCGGAGGAGGGCCACGTCCGCTCGGACGTCGCCACCGACAACCGCGTCCCCGAGCCGCCGTTCTGGGGCACCCGCGTCATCAAGGGCATCCCGCTCAAGGACTACGCGAGCTGGCTCGACGAGGGCGCCCTGTTCAAGGGCCAGTGGGGCTTGAAGCAGGCCCGCACCGGCGACGGACCGACGTACGAGGAACTCGTCGAGACCGAGGGCCGGCCCCGGCTGCGCGGCCTGCTGGACCGGCTCCAGACCGAGAACCTCCTCGAAGCCGCCGTGGTCTACGGCTACTTCCCCTGCGTGTCCAAGGACGACGACCTGATCCTCCTGGACGAACGCGGCAACGAACGCACCCGGTTCACCTTCCCGCGCCAGCGCCGCGGCCGCCGCCTCTGCCTCGCCGACTTCTTCCGCCCGGAGGAGTCGGGGGAGACGGACGTCGTCGGCCTCCAGGTCGTCACCGTCGGCTCGCGCATCGGAGAGGAGACCGCCCGCCTCTTCGAGTCGAACTCCTACCGCGACTACCTCGAACTGCACGGCCTGTCCGTGCAGCTGGCGGAGGCCCTCGCCGAGTACTGGCACGCCCGGGTCCGCTCCGAGCTGGGCTTCGCGGGCGAGGACCCGGCGGAGATGGCCGGCATGTTCGAGCTGAAGTACCGGGGCGCCCGTTTCTCCCTCGGCTACGGCGCCTGCCCCAACCTGGAGGACCGCGCCAAGATCGCCGAACTCCTCCAGCCCGAGCGGATCGGCGTCCACCTCTCGGAGGAGTTCCAGCTCCACCCCGAGCAGTCCACCGACGCCATCGTGATCCATCACCCGGAGGCGAAGTACTTCAACGCACGGTGACGGCGCAACGCACGGTGACACCGAACGCACCATGACCTCGAGGAGACGCCCGGCGCCCGCACGGCGCCGTACGTCTCACACAGCGCGCTGATCCGATAAGTCGTACACTGGTCGGTCCACTGCAGGCCGGTTCCCGCGCGGGAACCGGCCTGCTCGTCCCCCAAGGAGGTACGTGGATGACCAGTACGGTCCCCGCACTCGGAACCCGAACGGCCGAAGGCTCCGCCCTACAGGCTGTGTTGTTGGACATGGACGGCACCCTGGTCGACACCGAGGGTTTCTGGTGGGACGTCGAGTGCGAGATCTTCGCCGGTCTGGGACACACCCTGGACGAGTCCTGGCGCCATGTCGTGGTCGGCGGCCCCATGACCCGCAGTGCGGGATTCCTCATCGAGGCCACGGGTGCCGACATCTCGCTCGACGAACTCACGGTCCTGCTGAACCAGGGCTTCGAGAAGCGCATCGGGCACGCCCTGCCGCTGATGCCGGGAGCCGCCCGGCTGCTGGCCGAGCTCGCCGCGCACGAGATCCCCACGGCCCTGGTCTCGGCCTCGCACCGGCGCATCATCGACCGCGTCCTGACGTCGCTCGGCCCCCAGTACTTCGCCCTGAGCGTGGCCGGCGACGAGGTGCTCCGCACGAAGCCGCACCCCGACCCCTACCTGTTCGCCGCCTCCGGACTCGGTGCGGATCCGGCGAGATGCGCGGTCGTCGAGGACACCGCCACCGGTGTCGCCTCGGCGGAGGCGGCGGGCTGCCACGTCGTGGCCGTGCCCTCGGTCGCACCCATCGCACCGGCCGCCCGACGCACCGTCGTGACCTCGCTGGAAGAGGTCGACCTGACATTTCTGCGCGGGTTGTTGTCCAACTGATGACAGAAATGCGCTGGGTGTTCACCCAGCGTGCGGAGGCGGAAACCAGGGAATTCGACGCACGCCCAACCAGGGAATTTACGACCTTGAGGCGATCGAATTCCAGGCGGAGCGACCTCTTTTAGGGGTGTGACGTTAGACACCCCACAAGGGGTCGACACGGGATCTCATGTGTGCTTTGCACCCCCGTTCGGGGGTCCCTGGCGCGCCCTTGTGTCCCGATTGGTGAGACCCTGCACGAATCCTTCCCCTGTCGGGTTTTCGGTGTGTCCACGCCCGGTTTCGCTGCGTGATGGCTACTCAACTCCGGTGACTGCGGGCGCTCGTGCAGGTGCGGACTAATCTCGTCGCGAGAACATCGCCGTTACCCCCGTGATCCGCCGCGACACCCATGCATGCCGGGTACACGGAACCGACTCTGGAGAAACTCGAGCATGAACCGCAAGACCCTGGTGCTGCCGGCCGTGGTCGGCCTGATCGCGCCCGTGCTCGCCGCCTGCGGCGGGTCCGACAGCGGCAGCGGTGGCGGCGACGCCATCGTGGTGGGCACCACGGACCGGTTCATCGCCACCAAGGACGTCCCCGCCCCGCTCGACCCCGCCTACGCCTACGACGTCGGCACCTGGAACATCCTGCGCCAGACCGTGCAGACCCTGATGATCCAGCCCAAGGGTGAGGGCGACCCGGTCCCGGAGGCCGCCGAGAGCTGCGTCTTCACCGACAGCGGCAACGAGCGCTACGAGTGCAAGCTGCGCCAGGGCCTGAAGTTCTCCAACGGAGACCAAGTCACCGCCGAGGACGTGAAGTTCTCCATCGACCGCGCGCGCTCCATCAAGGCCGACTCAGGCGTGTTCGCGCTGCTGTCCACCATCGACACCGTCGAGACCAAGGGCGACCGCGACGTCATCTTCCACCTGAAGACCGCCGACGCCACCTTCCCGTTCAAGCTGTCCACCCCCGTCGCGGGCATCGTCAACCCCGACGACTACGACAAGGGCAAGCTGCGCGACGGCTTCGACGTGGACGGTTCCGGCCCGTACACCCTCAAGGCCGAGACCAAGGACGACGAGATGGTCAAGGCCGTGTTCACCAAGAACCCCGACTACAAGGGGACGTTGAAGGTGAACAACGACCAGGTCGACATGGTCTCCTACGCCGACGCCGACGCCATGGGCACCGCCCTGGAAAAGGATGACATCGACGTCATGTCCCGCACCATGTCCCCGGAGCAGATCAAGAAGCTCTCCAGCAACTCCGGCGACGTCGACATGGTCGAACTCGACGGCCTGGAGATCCGCTACCTGGGCTTCAACACCGACGCCCCGGCCGTGAAGACCAAGGCTGTACGCCAGGCCATGGCCCAGCTCGTCAACCGCAGCGAACTCGTCTCCCAGGTGTACGGCACCCAGGCCGAACCGCTGTACTCGCTGGTCCCCGCCTCCGTGACCGGCCACTCCAACGCGTTCTTCAACAAGTACGGCGACCCCAGCACCTCCAAGGCCAGGTCGCTGCTGCAACAGGCCGGCGTCTCCACCCCGGTGAAGCTGACGCTGAACTACACCACCGACCACTACGGCCCGGCCACCAAGCAGGAGTTCGAGGTCCTGCAGAAGCAGCTCAACAACAGCGGCCTCTTCGACGTCACCATCAAGGGCACCCCCTGGGACACCTACGTCCCGGCGGAGCGCAAGGGCCAGTACGCGGTGTACGGCATGGGTTGGTTCCCCGACTTCCCCGACGCTGACAACTTCCTCGCCCCCTTCCTCGACAAGGACAACTTCCTCAAGTCGCCGTACGCGAACAGCCGGATCATCAACACCCTGATTCCGGAGTCCCGCCGCGAGGCCGACCGCCTCGCCGCCGCCGGTACCCTGACTGACCTTCAGGACACCGTCGCCCAGGACGTTCCCGTACTGCCCCTGTGGCAGGGCAAGCAGTACGTCGCCGCCCGCGACGACATCACGGGCACGGCGTACGCGCTCAACTCCGCCTCCACCCTCCAGCTGTGGGAGCTCGGCCGCGGTGTGAGCGGCTGACACTCCTTGAGAGCCCGGGGCCCATGACCACGACCCCGGGGTGACGTAGAACCCGACGACAAGGCACACCCAAGTGAAGATGCGCAACCAGTGGCCGGTCCTGCCGATCGTGGCTGGTCTGGCCTCCGGCCTGCTGACCGGATGCGGCACGGAGAGCGGCGACAACGGGGGCAACGGCTCCACCGTGGTGATGGGGATGTCGGACGACGTCCTCGCCACCGACCCCGCCTCCGGCTACGACCCCGGCTCCTGGCTGTTGTTCAACAACGTCTTCCAGTCGCTGCTGAGCTTCCCCAACGGAGGCACCGAGCCGCAGCCGGAGGCCGCCAAGGAGTGCTCCTTCACGGACACCCGGGCCAGGGTGTTCTCGTGCACGCTGAAGGACGGCCTGAAGTTCAGCAACGGCGACTCCCTCACGTCCGAGGACGTGAAGTTCTCCTTCGACCGCATGCTGAAGATCAACGACGAGGCCGGCCCGGCGATCATGTTCCCCATGCTCGACAAGGTCGAGACGCCGGACGACAAGACCGTCATCTTCCGCCTCAAGGTCCCCGACGCGACCTTCCCCAGCAAGCTCGCCTCCGGCGCCGGCTCCATCGTCGACCACCGGCAGTACGACGCCGACGGGCTGCGCAAGGACGGCGAGGCCGTCGGCTCCGGCCCGTACAAGCTGGACTCCTTCGGCGACGACGAGGCCGTCTTCTCGGTCAACGAGAACTACAAGGGAACCGCCGAGGTGAAGAACTCCGGCGTCACGCTGAAGCTCTTCCACGGCGACCAGTCCGCCCTGAAGAAGGCCCTCCTCGACGACAAGGTCGACCTCGCCTACCGCGGTCTCACCGCGAGCGATGTCACCGCCATCCAGGAAGGCGACCCGGACTCCGGCGTCGAGGCCGTCGAGGGCACCAGCGCCGAGGTCCAGCACCTCGTCTTCAACATGGACGACCCGGTCGCCGGCAAGCTCGGTGTCCGCAAGGCCATCGCCTACCTGATCGACCGCGACGCCCTCATCAAGAACGTCTACCAGGGCACCGCGAGCCCGCTGTACTCGATCATCCCGGCCGGTATCGCCGGCCACAACACCGCGTTCTTCGACCGCTACGGCGCCAGCCCCTCCAAGGCCAAGGCCGCGGACGCGCTCAAGAACGACGGCATCACCGGCAAGGTCAAGCTCACCCTCTGGTCGACCCCCTCCCGCTACGGCCCCGCCACCGACCAGGAACTGAAGGCCATAGCCGGCCAGCTCAACGCCAGCGGCCTGTTCGACGCGGACGTGAAGTCCGTGGCCTACGGCAAGTACGAGAAGGACATCGAGGCCGGCAAGTACGGCGTCTATGTCAAGGGCTGGGTGCCGGACTACCCGGACGCCGACAACTTCACCGCCCCGTTCTTCGGCGAGGGCAACGTGCTGAGCAACAACTACGCCAACAGCACCATCACCGACACCCTCATCCCCCGGACCGCCGCCCAGAGCGAACGCGCCAGCACGGACGAGGACTTCGGCCGCCTCCAGGACATCGTCGCCGACCAACTGCCCGTCCTGCCGGTCTGGCAGGCCAAGCAGTACGCGGTCGTCCGCGACAACACCTACGGCCTGCAGTACTGCCTCGACGCCTCGACCGTCTTCCGGTTCTGGGAGCTCAGCAAGAGCGACGACTGATCGACGCTTGATTCGTGAACATGCGCGTAGGGCGCCCCCTGTGGAAGGGGGCGCCCTACGCGTGTCCGAAGCCGTCCGCCCGCTACTGCGCCCCGGGACGCACCAGACCGCTCTCGTACGCGTACACCGCGGCCTGCACCCGGTCACGCAGCCCCAGCTTGGTCAGCACGTGCCCCACGTGGGTCTTGACGGTGGTCTCGCTGACGAACAGGTCAGCGGCGATCTCCGCGTTCGACAGACCGCGCGCCACCAGCTTCAGCACCTCCACCTCACGGTCGGTCAGCGTGTGCAGTGTGTCCGGCACCGGCTCGTCGCCGGAGGGCAGATGCGTGGCGTACTTGTCGAGCAGCCTCCTGGTGATGCTCGGCGCGAGCATCGCCTCACCGGCGGCCACCACCCTGATCGCCTGCACCAGCTCGTTGGCCGGCGCGTCCTTCAGCAGGAAGCCGCTGGCACCAGCGCGCAGCGCCTCCACCACGTACTCGTCGAGGTCGAACGTCGTCAGCACCAGGACCTTCGCCGGGCCGTCCCGCCCCGGCCCGGTGATCTGCCGGGTCGCCTCCACGCCGTCCATCCGCGGCATGCGGATGTCCATCAGAACCACGTCGGGCTGCAAGGCCCGCACCTGATCGAGCGCCTGAAGGCCGTCTCCGGCCTCGCCCACCACCGCGAGGTCCTGCTCGGCCTCCAGGATCATCCGGAAGCCCGTACGCAGGAGCGGCTGGTCGTCGACGAGTAGGACGCGGATGGCCACGTAAGTCTCCTTCGCTAGTCCGGCCCCATTCTGCCCTGCGTGACCTCGCCGGACTCGGCCGCCCTCACCGGCAACGGCAGCGGATAGGGCGGGGGCGTGCCGCCGAACTCCGGACAGTGCGCCTGGTGGTCGCACCAGCCGCACAGCTTCGTGGGCCTGGGCCGCCAGTCACCCGTGTGCGTCGCCAGACGAATCGCCTCCCACAGCGCGAGCAGCTTGCGCTCCACCCGCTCCAGGTCGGCGACGACCGGGTCGTACGTCAGCACGTCACCGCTGCCGAGATACACGAGCTGGAGCCGACGCGGGACCACCCTCTTCAACCGCCAGACGACCAGGGCGTAGAACTTC
This sequence comes from Streptomyces sp. NPDC043427, assembly GCF_056436655.1. Taxonomy (NCBI): domain Bacteria; kingdom Bacillati; phylum Actinomycetota; class Actinomycetes; order Kitasatosporales; family Streptomycetaceae; genus Streptomyces; species Streptomyces sp. NPDC043427. The sequence goes on from NZ_JBWKCC010000006.1 coordinate 59,036, forward strand.
ATCTGGAACAGGGCACCCTCCGCATACTCAGGCCGCGGCGCCTTGCCCGTCTTGTAGTCGACGATCCGCACCTCACCCGTCGGAGCCACGTCCACGCGGTCGATGATCCCGCGCAGCGTCAGCCCGGACTCCAACTCGGTCTCGATGAACAGCTCCCGCTCGGCGGGCTCCAGCCGCGTGGGGTCCTCCAGCGTGAACCAGCGCTCCACCAGCCGCTCCGCCTCACCCAACCAGCGCGCCAGCCGCTCGCCCTCCGGATCGTCGGCGAACAGCTCCACGACCTCCGGCCGACTCTCCCGCAGCCGGTCCCACTGGCCGGGGATCAGCGACTTGGCGCGCGGCGCGGTGCGCTCGGCCGCCGGGGCGTCGAAGAGGCGCTCCAGCACCGCGTGCACCAACGTGCCCCTGGTCGCCGCCTCACTCGGCTTCTCCGGCAGCCGGTCGATCACCCGGAACCGGTACAGCAACGGGCACTGCATGAAGTCACTCGCACGCGAGGGTGACAGGGAGGCGGGCGCTATCGCGACGGCCTTCGGCTCCACGGCCTGCGCCTCGTCCGGTACGACACCGTCGCTGGGGGATGGCTCGACGCCCTCGGTGCTGGTCTCCATGACCACAGACCATACGGCCCGCCACTGACAGTGACCCACCCGCGGGCCGTGACGGCCACCCCGGCACGGAAAACACAGGGGTGCCGGGCGGAACGCGCCGCGACGGACGCATACCATCGACCCGAGACCATCCGCCCGGCAGGCGCGGAAGACGCTGCAAACGAGGGGACACCGTGGTGGAAAGCGGCGGGAGCGGGCAGCCGCGCCCGGGCAACGACGAGGCGGCCGAGCACCACACAGGGCCCGCGGCCCAGGACGCCGACCCCACACGCCCCGACCCGACCCCGCACGACGACCCCACCCACCCGGACCTCAACGGCGCGGCCCCCCAGCCCCCGACCGGCCCCGAAACTCCGGACGAACCGGCCGAGGACACGACAGCGGAGCCCGAGCCCCCGGCGGCCGACGGCACGGACCGCCCCGATGACGCCCCGCAGGCACACAGGAACGAACAGACGCCCGCACCGGCTACACCCGAGGACCCCACCCACGCGACACGCCCCGCGTCCCACGCGCCTGAGGACCGCACGCACGAGGAGACCAGGGCGCCGACCACTCCCGATGACGGCACGACCGCCGCCGACCCCGCGGCCGGCACGACCGCCGGGCAATCCGGGACCGCCGCGCCCGGAGCCGGCACGACCGCCGGGCGCCCCGAGGGCACCGCCCCCGACAGCGATGCCACCGCCGGGCACCCCGAGCCCCCTGGCCCCGAACACGGCATGACCTCCGGTCAGCCGGGAAGCCCCGTGCCTGGTCGTGACCGGCACCCTGCCCGACCGGCCGAGAACCACCCCGCCGGGAATTACGCCGAGAACCACGCAGACACCCACCCGGCCCACGCTCACGCCCACTCCGGCACCAAGGGACGCCCCCCGCGGCCCCCGGAGAGCACTCGGGGCGGGCTGCTGATGGGGCGGCCGTTCGGGGTGCCCGTGTATGTCGCGCCCAGCTGGTTCCTCGTAGCGATCCTGATCACCTGGGTCTTCGGCGGCCAACTCGACCGTGTCCTGCCCGAACTCGGCGCCCTGCGCTACCTCGTGTCCCTCTTCTTCGCGGTCGCCTTCTACGCCTCCGTCCTCGTCCACGAGCTGGCCCACACGGTCGCCGCCCTCCGCTTCAAACTCCCGGTCCGCCGCATCCAGCTCCAGTTCTTCGGCGGCGTCTCCGAGATCGAGAAGGAGGCCGAGACCCCCGGCCGGGAGTTCGTGCTGGCCTTCGTCGGCCCGCTGCTCTCCCTTGTCCTCTCAGGCCTCTTCTACCTCGCCATGCAGCCCGTCGAGCCCGGCACCGTCCCCGGCGTCCTGCTGGCCGGCCTGATGATCTCCAACCTCATCGTGGCCGCCTTCAACCTCCTGCCCGGCCTCCCCCTCGACGGCGGACGCATGCTGCGCGCCGTCGTCTGGAAGATCACCGGCAAGCCGATGACGGGCACCATCGCCGCCGCCTGGGTCGGCCGCGCCCTCGCCGTCACCGTCCTGATCGGACTGCCCCTGCTGACCCAGTCCGGAGCCCTCGGCTCCGCCGCCGAGGACAGCGTCGGCATGGACACGGTCATGGACGCCCTGCTCGCCGCCATCCTCGCCGCGATCATCTGGACCGGCGCCGGCAACAGCCTGCGCATGGCCCGCCTGCGCGAACACCTCCCCGAACTGCGCGCCCGCACCCTCACCCGCCGCGCGGTCCCCGTGGAAACCGACACCTCCCTCTCCGAAGCCCTGCGCCGCGCCAACGACGCCGGAGCCCGCGCCCTCGTCGTCGTCGACGCCCACGGCGAACCCGTCTCCCTCGTCCGCGAGGCCGCCATCGTCGGCGTACCCGAACACCGCCGTCCCTGGGTCCCCGTCAGCGGCCTCGCCCAGGACCTCACCGACGGCATGCGCGTCTCCGCCGAACTCGCCGGCGAGGACCTCCTGGACGCCCTGCGCGCCACCCCCGCCACCGAATACCTGGTCGTCGAGGAGACCGGCGAGATCTACGGCGTGCTGTCCGCCGCCGACGTCGAGCGCGCGTTCGTCAAGGCGATGGCCAGGCCGTCCTAGGACGGACCGCCCCTCCCCATGGTCGGCGGCCCCCGCAAACCCCGGTAGGCTGTTCACATGTCCGAACCGACCGGTGCCGCCCGCAGGCGCGGGCCCTTCAAGGTCGGGGACCAGGTACAGCTGACCGACCCCAAGGGCCGCCACTACACGTTCACGCTCGAGGCCGGGAAGAACTTCCACACCCACAAGGGTTCCTTCCCGCACGACGAACTGATCGGTGCTCCCGAGGGCAGCGTCGTCCGCACCACCGGGAACGTCGCCTACCTCGCGCTGCGCCCCCTGCTCCCCGACTACGTCCTGTCCATGCCCCGCGGGGCAGCCGTCGTCTACCCCAAGGACGCGGGGCAGATCCTCGCCTTCGCCGACATCTTCCCCGGCGCCCGCGTCGTCGAGGCCGGCGTCGGCTCCGGCTCGCTCAGCAGCTTCCTGCTGCGCGCCATCGGCGACCAGGGCATGCTGCACTCCTACGAGCGCCGCGAGGACTTCGCCGAGATCGCCCAGCAAAACGTCGAGCGCTACTTCGGCGGCCCGCACCCCGCCTGGCAGCTCACCGTCGGCGACCTCCAGGACAACCTGAGCGACACCGACGTCGACCGGGTCATCCTCGACATGCTCGCCCCCTGGGAGTGCCTGGAAGCCGTCTCCAAGGCGCTCGTGCCCGGCGGCATCCTGTGCTGCTACGTCGCCACCACCACCCAGCTCGCCCGGACCGTCGAGTCCATCCGCGAACTCGGCGGCTTCAACGAGCCGACCGCGTGGGAGTCGATGATCCGCAACTGGCACATCGAGGGCCTGGCCGTCCGCCCGGACCACCGGATGATCGGCCACACCGGCTTCCTCCTGACCGCCCGCCGCCTCGCCGACGGCGTCGAGCCGCCCATGCGCCGCCGCCGCCCCGCCAAGGGCGCCTACGGCGAGGACTACAGCGGCCCCAACGCCGACGGAGGCGTCGGCCGCTGAGGCGGCCCTGTGCCGCAGTCAACGTCATCACGCCGTGGTGGAGTTCCCACAACACAGGGAGAACTCCACCACGGCGCCTTTTTGTTGACGCCGGGTGAGGTGTCGGGTCGCCGTCCCGCTCCCGTACGACTCCGGCCGCGCACCCCACCGTTCCCTCGCAGTGTGACGTGTGGCACCATGCTGGCCATCCACCGGCACAGCCCCCACGGGAGACGCACCTAGTGCAGCAATCCGCCGTCCCGGAACTCGCGCACACCCACACCCGCCCGATTCACTGGCTCGCCACCGCGACAGCCCTCGCCGCCGTCGTGGCCCTCTCCTCGCTTCTCCAGCCGGGCTCGGCCACGGCCGCCCAGGCAACCGGCCCCGAATCGAAGACCGCACCCGCGGCCGCGCCCCCGACCACCACCGGCGTCGACTTCCCCCTCGACTGCGGGCCGGTCAAGGCCCTCGTGCAGCGGAAGGCCACCGGCGACCTCGACGGAGACGGCCGACCCGAAACCGTGGCCGTCGTCCACTGCGACGCCCCCATGGGCACCCCGCCCGACGGCGTCTACGTCCTCACTCAGGCCGAGGACGCCGCGCACCCGCGCGTGGTGGCCACCCTCGTCGCCCCCAAGGACCGCCAGACCATCACCACCGTCGCCGTGCGCGACGGAGCCGTCTTCGCCTCACTCCTCGGCTACTCCACGGCCGACGTACCCAGTTGCTGCCCCGATGTGAAGGCCGACGCGAAGTGGCAGTGGAAGAACGGCGCGTTCGTACGCTCCACACCCGCGGGAGCGCACAGCGTCTAGGGGCCGTCCGGCGGATCATGCCGGAGAGGCGGGGCTCACCTGCGCCGATTCGCCGCCGCAGGCACCGTGATGCAACGTGTCCGGACGCTCACTCCGCGTCCGGGCCGTACACCTCCACCTTGTCCGAAACGCGACGCACATGGATGCACTCGCCGGGACACTCCCGCGCCGAGTCCACGACATCCGTCAACACCGGCAACGGCACGCGCGTCGTGGCCCCCGCGTCCTGCAGCAGCTCCTCGTCCGCGCCCTTCACATAGGCCAGGCCATCGATGTCCAGCTCGAACACCTCCGGCGCGTACTGGGCACAGATGCCGTCGCCGGTGCACAGGTCCTGGTCGATCCAGACCTCCAGCGCGTCGCCGCCGACTTCTGCCTCCTGCTGCACGGTCATGTCTCCTGCGGTCTCCTCAGCCGGGTACGGAACGCCTCGACCCTACCTCCGGCCACCCGCGGCAGCGTGTGCGGTGGGTGCCCGCCCACTCCGGTCCGTAAGCGCCGGGCGAGGCCCGCGAACGCGTCTGGTCGCCCGGTACCCCGTCCGGATCGCGCCACACCCCGACGACCGCCACCTGAAGCGGGCCCATCGGGCAACTCGCGCTGCCTTCGAAGACTTTGACCCCTCCGACGTTGGAACACTCGGCTTCCGAATCCCGTTGAGTGGGTATCCACACGGCACGAGGGAGAGCACAGGGTGACCGACGACACACCTTGACAGTCTTTGTGATCTAGGGGTTTCAATCGACACCCACCCAGGTAGGGTCTGGAAGCGTCCAGCTCCCCTTGGAGGAGGTGAGGACCGTGGCAGCCCACGACGACGACATGAACCGCGGCATCCGCCCGGGACGCGGGTCCGACGACCCGGCCGGGCAGATTGCCTATCTTGAGCAGGAGATCGCCGTCCTGCGACGTAAGCTCGCCGACTCTCCGCGACACACGAGGATTCTCGAAGAGCGGATCGTCGAGCTGCAGACCAACCTGGCCGGCGTGTCCGCCCAGAACGAGCGACTCGCCAACACACTCCGTGAGGCCCGCGACCAGATCGTGGCCCTCAAGGAGGAGGTCGACCGGCTCGCCCAGCCGCCGGCCGGCTTCGGTGTCTTCCTCACAGCGAACGAGGACGGCACCGCCGACATCTTCACCGGGGGCCGCAAGCTCCGGGTGAACGTCAGCCCCAGCGTCGAGCTCGAGGAGCTCCGGCGCGGCCAGGAACTCATGCTCAACGAAGCGCTCAACGTGGTCGAGGCCATGGAATTCGAGCGCGTCGGGGACATCGTCACCCTCAAGGAGATCCTCGAGGACGGCGAGCGCGCCCTGGTGCTCGGGCACACCGACGAGGAACGGGTGGTGCGGCTCGCCGAGCCGCTGCTGGACGTCACCATCCGCCCCGGCGACGCCCTCCTGCTCGAACCCAGGTCCGGCTACGTCTACGAGGTCGTACCGAAGAGCGAGGTCGAGGAACTCGTCCTCGAAGAGGTCCCAGACATCGGCTACGAGCAGATCGGCGGTCTGGGGGGCCAGATCGAGGCGATCCGCGACGCGGTCGAGCTCCCGTACCTCTACCCGGACCTCTTCAAGGAGCACGAGCTGCGCCCCCCGAAGGGCGTCCTGCTCTACGGACCTCCCGGATGCGGCAAGACGCTCATCGCCAAGGCCGTCGCCAACTCGCTGGCCAAGAAGGTCGCCGAGGTCACCGGCCAGGCCGCCGGCAAGAGCTTCTTCCTCAACATCAAGGGCCCCGAGCTCCTGAACAAGTACGTGGGCGAGACCGAGCGGCAGATCCGCCTCGTCTTCCAGCGTGCTCGTGAGAAGGCCAGCGAGGGCACCCCCGTCATCGTCTTCTTCGACGAGATGGAGTCCCTCTTCCGCACCCGCGGCTCCGGTGTCAGCTCGGACGTCGAGAACACGATCGTCCCGCAGCTGCTCGCCGAGATCGACGGTGTCGAGGGCCTGCAGAACGTGGTCGTGATCGGCGCCTCCAACCGCGAGGACATGATCGACCCCGCCATCCTGCGGCCCGGCCGACTCGATGTGAAGATCAAGATCGAACGTCCGGACGCCGAGGCGGCCAAGGACATCTTCGGGAAGTACCTCACCGAGCGTCTTCCGCTCCACTCGGACGACCTCGGCGAACACGGCGGCGACAAGACCACCACCGTCGGCAGCATGATCCAGACGGCAGTGGAACACATGTACGCCGAATCCGAGGAAAACCGCTTCCTGGAGGTCACCTACGCCAACGGTGACAAGGAAGTCCTCTATTTCAAGGACTTCAATTCCGGCGCCATGATCGAGAACATCGTGGGCCGTGCCAAGAAGATGGCGATCAAGGACTTCCTCGAGAAGAACCAGAAGGGTCTGCGCGTCTCCCACCTCCTCCAGGCATGCGTGGACGAGTTCAAGGAGAACGAAGACCTGCCGAACACCACCAACCCGGACGACTGGGCCCGGATCTCCGGAAAGAAGGGCGAGCGGATCGTCTACATCCGCACCCTCATCACCGGAAAGCAGGGCGCGGACACCGGACGCTCGATCGACACGGTGGCGAACACCGGGCAGTACCTGTAAAGACAGGGCGGCTGCGGGTGCCCCCACCGGGTACCCGCAGCCGCCTGCTTTTCAGGCGACAACCGGACAAGAGGCGCGCAGGCAATGACGCAAATGATCTCCACACCAGCGCAAAGGCGTTCTAGGCTCTTCGGTACCGCCGAGTCGCGCAGTGCGGGGACGGGCACCGCACACGCACCGGAGCGCCAGCGGTACTTGAGCGGCGTCCCCGACCGAGGGCGCCGCCGGGCAAGGAGGGCCGCATGACCGTACGGCGAGTAATGGGCATCGAGACGGAGTACGGGATCTCCGTCCCCGGCCACCCCAATGCCAATGCCATGCTCACCTCGTCCCAGATCGTCAACGCCTACGCGGCGGCGATGCACCGGGCACGCCGGGCCCGCTGGGACTTCGAGGAGGAGAACCCGCTGCGTGACGCGCGAGGCTTCGACCTCGCCCGCGAGGCCGCCGACGCCAGCCAGCTCACCGACGAGGACATCGGCCTCGCCAACGTCATCCTGACCAACGGCGCGCGCCTCTACGTCGACCACGCACACCCCGAGTACAGCGCCCCCGAGGTCACCAACCCGCGCGACGCCGTCCTCTGGGACAAGGCCGGCGAGCGGATCATGGCCGAGGCCGCGGAACGAGCGGCCCAGCTTCCCGGCGCCCAGCCCATCCACCTCTACAAGAACAACACCGACAACAAGGGCGCCTCCTACGGCACCCACGAGAACTACCTGATGAAGCGGGAAACCGCTTTCTCGGACATCGTGCGCCACCTCACGCCCTTCTTCGTCTCCCGCCAGGTCTTCGCCGGTGCCGGCCGCGTCGGCATCGGCCAGGACGGCCACGAACACGGCTTCCAGCTGAGCCAGCGCGCCGACTACTTCGAGGTCGAGGTGGGCCTCGAGACGACGCTCAAGCGCCCCATCATCAACACGCGCGACGAGCCGCACGCCGACGCCGAGAAGTACCGCCGCCTGCACGTGATCATCGGTGACGCGAACCTCTCGGAGATCTCCACCTACCTCAAGCTGGGCACCACGGCCCTGGTCCTGTCGATGATCGAGGACGGCTTCATCGCCGTGGACCTGGCGGTCGACCAGCCCGTACGCACGCTGCACCAGGTCTCGCACGATCCGTCACTGAAGCGCCTGGTCACGCTCCGCAGCGGCCGCACACTCACCGCGGTGCAGCTGCAGATGGAGTACTACGAGCTGTCGCGCAAGTACGTCGAGGAGCGCTTCGGCGCGGACGTCGACGAGCAGACCAAGGACGTCCTCGCCCGCTGGGAGGACACCCTGAACCGCCTGGAGCGCGACCCGATGAGTCTCGCCGGCGAGCTCGACTGGGTCGCCAAGCGGGAGCTCATGGAGGGCTACCGGCGTCGTGACGGCGTCGACTGGGACGCGGCGAGGCTCCACCTCGTCGACCTCCAGTACGCCGACGTGCGGCCCGAGAAGGGCCTCTACAACCGTCTCGTGGCCCGCGGGCGCATGAAGCGACTGCTGACCGACGCGGACGTCGACCGGGCCAGGGCGAAGCCGCCGGAGGACACGCGCGCGTACTTCCGCGGCCGCTGCCTGGAGCAGTACGCCGACGACGTCGCGGCCGCCTCCTGGGACTCGGTCATCTTCGACCTGCCCGGGCGCGACAGCCTGCAGCGGGTCCCAACCCTGGAACCGCTACGCGGAACGCGAAATCACGTCAAGGAGCTCCTCGACCGCTGCCGCACGGCAGAAGACCTGGTCAGGGTGTTGTCCGGGAACTGAACGGCTTCCGGCGGGCACCGGGCGGGCAGGGTGGAAATCCCGCCGCCAGGGAATCATCGAAGTGGCCCCCGTTCGTTGTAGGAACTGCGGGGCCGATGTCAGACCCGGCTTGTAGGGTCTGATCATCACCGATCGGCAGGAAAGCCGACCTGCCGACCATGTCGGGCAACTGAGCGGGGTGAGGGTTATGGCGACCAAGGACACCGGCGGCGGCCAGCAGAAGGCGACGCGCTCCACGGAGGAGGTCGAGGAGCAGGCCGCGGACGCGCAGGCTTCCGAGGACCTCAAGGAGCGTCAGGAGAAGCTGAGCGACGACGTGGACTCGGTTCTTGACGAGATTGACGATGTCCTGGAGGAGAACGCAGAGGACTTCGTGAGGTCGTTCGTTCAGAAAGGCGGCGAGTAGCCTTCGATTTAGAGGGCTGCGGGGCCTCGGGCCTTGGGAAATGAAGAAGGGAAGCGTTGCGTGCGGTGCGGCGAAGTCAAGCCGCACGCGGCCTTCGCGCGACGGCGATCAAACCTTGACGGTCTCCAGAGGCATTGCCGGGACTGTGCGTCCGACTACCACCGGGCGCATCAGCAGAGCCTGGGCAAGAAGGTCCGACCCAAGGTTGAGGTCCCTGAGGGGCACAAGCTCTGCCTGAAGTGCGGGGAGGTCAAGCCGTGGAGTGAGTGGCATCGAAATGCCACTGCCTCGGACGGGTTGTCGACCCGCTGCAAAGGGTGCCGAGCGGCCGAGGGCCGCGCAAGCCATCTGAAGCGCCAATACGGCATGACGGAAGCCGAGCGTGACGCCCTGATCGCGGAGCAGCAAGGGGTCTGCTGCATATGTCTTTCTGCTCCGGCAGAGCATGTGGATCACTGCCACAACACGGGTAGGGTCCGTGGCGTACTGTGCTTCAGCTGCAATGCCGCACTGGGGCAGTTCAAGGATCGGCCCGATGCCATAAGGCGGGCTGCTGCTTACGTGGAAGGAATCGCGTGGAAGCCAACACTCGTAGCACCGGGCGTCTACCAGCTGCCTTCCTGACGCCAGGGTCCTCGTCCTTCATGGACTTCCTCTCCGAGCACCAGCCGGAGATGCTGCCCGGGAACCGGCAGCTCCCCCCCACCCAGGGCGTGATCGAGGCGCCGCACGGCACGACGATCGTGGCCGTGACGTTCCCGGGCGGTGTGGTCCTCGCTGGTGACCGCAGGGCGACGATGGGCAACGTCATCGCGCAGCGGGACATCGAGAAGGTCTTCCCGGCGGACGAGTACTCGGCGGTGGGTATCGCCGGTACGGCGGGTCTGGCCGTGGAGATGGTGAAGCTGTTCCAGCTGGAGCTGGAGCACTTCGAGAAGGTCGAGGGCGCCCAGCTGTCCCTGGAGGGCAAGGCGAACCGGCTGTCGACCATGATCCGTTCCAACCTGGGCATGGCCATGCAGGGCCTGGCCGTGGTCCCGCTCTTCGCGGGGTTCGACGTGGACCGCGCCAAGGGCCGCATCTTCTCCTACGACGTGACCGGTGGCCGCTCCGAGGAGCATGGCTACGCGGCCACGGGCTCCGGCTCGATCTTCGCGCGCGGCGCCATGAAGAAGCTCTACCGTGACGACCTGAGCGAGGCCGAGGCCACGACCCTCGTGGTGCAGGCGCTCTATGACGCGGCAGACGACGACTCGGCGACCGGCGGTCCCGATGTCGCCCGCCGGATCTACCCGATCGTCACCGTGATCACCGACGACGGCTTCCGCCGGCTCACCGAGGACGAGTCCTCCGAGATCGCCCGCGCGATCCTGGCGCGGCGTCTCGAGCAGCCGGACGGTCCGCGGGCCGCGCTGCTGTAGCCGGCCGGTCTGTGTTGCCAAGGTGATCCAGTGACTTCCACAGAAAGGGACGGATAACCGGTGTCGACGCCGTTCTATGTCTCACCCCAGCAGGCGATGGCCGACCGTGCGGAGTACGCCCGCAAGGGCATCGCCCGCGGCCGCAGCCTGGTCGTGCTGCAGTACGCCGACGGCATCGTCTTCGTCGGCGAGAACCCGTCCCGCGCGCTGCACAAGTTCAGCGAGATCTATGACCGGATCGGCTTCGCGGCCGCCGGCAAGTACAACGAGTACGAGAACCTGCGCATCGGCGGCGTGCGCTACGCCGACCTGCGGGGTTACACCTACGACCGGGACGACGTGACCGCCCGCGGTCTCGCCAACGTCTACGCCCAGACGCTGGGCACGATCTTCTCCTCGGCCGGTGAGAAGCCGTACGAGGTGGAGCTGGTCGTGGCCGAGGTCGGCGAGACGCCGGACGGCGACCAGATCTATCGGCTGCCGCACGACGGGTCGATCGTGGACGAGCACGGCTCGGTCGCGGTCGGCGGCAACGCCGAGCAGATCAGCAGCTACCTCGACCAGCGTCACCAGGACGGCATGAGCCTCGCGGAGGCGCTCAAGCTGGCCGTCCAGGCGCTGTCGCGGGAGCCGAACGGCGGTGAGCGGGAGATCCCCGCCGAGCGTCTGGAAGTCGCCGTCCTCGACCGTACGCGCCCCCAGCAGCGCAAGTTCAAGCGCATCGTCGGCCGGCAGCTGGGCCGGCTGCTGGAGATCGACGGTGCGGCGACGGAGGCGGAGAGCTCCGACGAGAACTCCGACGAGGAGTAAGCCCACCTCGTCCCGCTTGTGCCCTGCGCCCCGGCCGATGTCCTGGCCGGGGCGCAGGGCGTTGTCGGGAGGGCTCTAGGGGCCCTCTGTGACGGCGCGGCGGGGACGGCGGGTACGTCGGCCGAGGTCATGTGCCCGGGCGCTGGGTGGTGCCGCTGCGCCCACCTGTGCCGCCCAGCGGGTTCGGCCTCGCCACGGGGATCGTCCCGCCGCTGCTCAGGGCGGAGGCGTACGACGAGGTCCGGACCGCACGACTGGCCGCAGCTGCGGCCGGGGCTGCCGAAGGGGCTGTGGCGGAGCCTCGGCCGATGCCCCGATGCCCCGATGCCCCGATGCCCCGATGCCCCGATGCCCCGGCTGGGGCCCAAGGTGGCTCAGGAGGCGCTGGGTGGGGCTGTGGAGGCCCGGACGACGAGCTGCACCGGGATGTCGCCGCGCTCCGGTGTGCGGGCCTCCAGGACGGCAAGGAGGGCCCGCATGCCGCGTTGGCCGAAGAGCTCGGCGTCGAGGCGGACGGTGGTGAGTTCGGGGTCGAGGGCGGTGGCCAGGGCGAGGTCGTCGACGCCGGTGACGGAGATGTCGTCGGGGATGCGCAGTCCGAGGCGGCGGATGGCCTTGTAGGCGCCGGCCGCCAGTTTGTCGTCGTCGCAGACCAGGGCGGTGGGGCGGGGGCCGGGCGCGGTCAGGGCGGCCTCGGCGGCCGCGTGGGCGCCGTCGATGGTGATCGGGGCGTGGGCCGTCCGTAGGGAGGTTCCCGGTGTTGCGGCGAGCCGTGCGGCGAGGGCACGCGCGCGTACGTCGAAGGTCCATGAGGCCACGTCGGCCGCGAGGTGCAGGAAGTGGCGGTGGCCGAGGTCCAGCAGGTGGTCGGCGACCTGTCGTGCGCCGTCGGCGATGTCGAGGTTGACGGTGGCCGCGCCGAGGCTGCCCTCGGGGTCGCTGTCGAGCATCACGAGCGGGAGCTGGTCGCCGCGGATGGCGGTGAGGGCGTCGGCGGCCATGGAGGAGGCGATGACGCCGTCGAGGGCTGCCTGGGCGGAGGCGAACGGGTCGCGGGCGGGGCCGATGCCTTCGGGGGAGGGGTAGAGGACCACGCCGAATCCGTGGTCGGCGGCGACCCGCGCGGCGCCGGTGTAGACGCCGGCGAAGAACTCCGTCGTCAGGGCGGGGACGACGAGCAGCACGGTCCGGGTGCGGCCCAGACGGAGATTGCGCGCGGCGAGATTGGGGCGGTAGCCCAGTTCACGGGCCGCTTCGCGCACTCGCTCGGCCGTGGGCTCCGAGACCCGTCCGCGCCATTTGTCGCCGAGGACCAGGGAGACCGCGGCCTGGGAGACCCCCGCGGCCTGGGCCACGTCACGGCTGGTCGGGCGGGTGCTACCTCGTGCCACCGTGGGCCTGCGCTTTCGTATGGACTGGCGGACAGCGCACATGGTACGTATGAAGAGAGGGAGTTATACGTAAAACTTCGGGGCCGGTGCCGAGCCTCGGGTGAGCCGACGGAAGGGCAGCGGATGGCCACGGGGTACCTGGAGATCCTCAGGGCGAAGCACGCCGTGCGGCTGCTGGCCGGAACGCTCGTGGGCCGGCTGCCCAACGCGGTCGCCGCCATCGCGATCCTCCTGTTCGTGCGCGCGGAGGGCGGTACGTACAGCCTCGCGGGGGCGCTGGCGGCCGTGTACGGGGTCGCCAACGCGATAGGTCAGCCGGTGCTCGGCCGCCTCGTCGACCTGTACGGGCAGCCACGCGTCCAGCTGCCCGCCGCTGTCGCGTCGGCGCTGGCGACGGCCGTGTTCGCCTTCTCGGGCACGGACCCGCTGCCCCTCGCCTACGCCGCGATGGTGGCCGCCGGCCTGTTCACGCCGCCGCTGGAGGGCGGGCTGCGGGCGCTGTGGCCCTCGGTCCTGGCCAGGGAAGACCAGGTGCACACGGCGTACGCCATGGACGCGGTGGCCCAGGAGGTCATGTTCACCGTCGGGCCGCTGCTGGTGACCCTGTGCGTGTCGCTGTGGTCGGCGCAGGCCGCCCTGCTCGTGCTGAACGCCGTCGGCGTGCTCGGGGCGCTCTGCGTGGTCGTCTCACCGCCCTCGCGCGCGTGGCGCTCGGCTCCGCGCGAGGCGCACTGGCTCGGGGCGCTGCGCTCGCCCGGCCTGCTGGCGCTCCTCGCCACGTTCTTGTTCGTGGGGATCGCGATGGGGTCCATCGCGGTCGCCGCCGTGTCGTACGCGGACGGCCACGGCGGCGACGCGGTGTACGGCTGGCTGATGGCGGCTCTGGGGCTGGGCGCGCTCGTGGGTGGCACGGTGTACGGCGCGCGGGCGTGGCCGGGTGTGCCGGAGCGGCGACTGCGTGTGCTGGTGGCGCTTCTGGCGGTGTGTTATCTGCCGCTGACGTTGATGCCCGGCGCGGTGGCCATGACGGCGCTCGCGGCGCTCGCCGGGGTGTTTTTGGCGCCCTGCATCGCGTGCGCGTTCCTGATCGTGGACCGACACGCTCCGCGCGGAACGGTCACCGAGGCGTTCTCGTGGCTCGTGACGACGTTCACGGTGGGCGCGTCGGTCGGAACGGGCCTGGCCGGGCCCGTGGTCGAGGCCGGTGGCGCGCTGTGGGGTTTCGCGGTGCCGAGCGCGGCGGGGGCCGTGTCGCTGCTGGTGTTGCTGGCCACGGGACGGGTACTCGCAGCTCCCGCCGTGGGTGCGGTGGTTGCGGCTTCATCGGAAAATGATCCAAACCGTGCTGCCGAACCCCGTTTCAGTTCAGGGGATCGGGCGTAATGTTCAGTCATGGACCGCCGCATTTTCGGGCTGGAGAACGAGTACGGCGTCACGTGCACGTTCAGGGGACAGCGCCGCCTGTCTCCTGACGAGGTGGCGCGATACCTCTTCCGCCGTGTCGTGTCATGGGGCCGCAGCAGTAATGTCTTTCTGCGGAACGGCGCCCGCCTCTATCTCGACGTGGGCTCACATCCGGAATACGCGACACCCGAATGTGACAACGTGACCGAACTGGTCACCCACGACAAGGCCGGCGAGCGCATTCTCGAAGGACTCCTGGTGGACGCCGAACGACGCCTGCACGAGGAGGGAATCGCGGGCGACGTCTACCTCTTCAAGAACAACACGGACTCTGCGGGCAACTCATACGGTTGCCACGAGAACTATCTGGTGGCGCGGCACGGGGAGTTCTCCCGGCTCGCGGACATCCTCATTCCGTTCCTCGTCACACGGCAGCTGCTGTGTGGGGCCGGGAAAGTCCTGCAGACCCCGCGTGGTGCCGTGTACTGCGTGAGCCAGCGGGCCGAGCACATCTGGGAGGGCGTCTCCTCGGCGACGACCCGTTCCCGGCCGATCATCAACACGCGCGACGAGCCGCACGCGGACGCCGAGCGCTACCGCCGCCTGCACGTCATCGTGGGCGACTCGAACATGTCCGAGACGACCATGTTGCTGAAGGTCGGCGCGACCGATCTGGTGCTGCGCATGATCGAGGCGGGCACGGTGATGCGTGACCTCACCCTGGAGAACCCGATCCGGGCGATCCGCGAGGTCAGCCACGACATCACGGGCCGCCGCAAGGTGCGCCTGGCCAGCGGCCGGGAGGCCTCGGCGCTGGAGGTGCAGCGGGAGTACTACGAGAAGGCCGTGGACTTCTGCGAACGCCGCGGTATCCGCACCGGCACGGTGGAGCAGGTGCTGGAGCTGTGGGGCCGCACGCTGGACTCGATCGAGTCCGAGGACCTCGACCGCATCGGCACCGAGATCGACTGGGTGATGAAGTACAAGCTCATCGAGCGTTACCGGGCCAAGCACAACATGACGATGTCGCATCCGCGCGTGGCGCAGATAGACCTCGCCTACCACGACATCCACCGTCGTCGTGGCCTGTACTACCTGCTGGAGAAGAAGGGGCAAGCCGCCCGGATCTGCAACGACTTGAAGATCTTCGAGGGCAAGTCGGTTCCGCCGCAGACCACTCGGGCAAGGCTGCGCGGTGACTTCATCCGCAGGGCTCAGGAACAGCGCCGGGACTTCACGGTCGACTGGGTCCACCTCAAGCTCAACGACCAGGCACAACGCACCGTGTTGTGCAAGGACCCGTTCCGTTCGGTCGACGACCGCGTGGAGAAGCTCATCGCCGGAATGTGAGCGAACACGTTCCGCGAGATTCTGTCGGAACGCAACACGGGCGCCGTACGTTTCCCGTACGGCGCCCTTCTCACGCCGTAGAGTTGCGCGCACGCCATCAACAAGATCGACCGATTACGAGGCCCCCACCGTGCGCCGACGCTCACTCATCCTTGCCGCCGTTCCCGCGGGACTGGTCACGCTCGCCGGTTGCGGCGACGACAAGTCCGACTCGAGCAAGGCCAGCGACAGCGCGTCGCCGTCCGCCCCGGAGACCTCGGCCGCGCCGCCGCCGAAGATCGTCGACGGTCCGCTGCCGGCCATCACGGCGGGCACCAAGTTGAACGAGAAACCGACGGTCGCCAAGGGCAGCGGCGAACCCTCCGACCAGCTCGCGGTGAAAACGGTGATCGCGGGCAACGGCCAGACGGTCGCGGAGAACGACTACATCCAGGCGAACTACCTGGGCCAGGTCTGGGCCAGCGGCAAGGTCTTCGACAACTCCTACGACCGCAAGACGCCGCTGGTCATCCAGCTGGCCACGGGCAGCATCATCGACGGCTGGCGGTACGCCCTCACGGGCAAGAAGACCGGCAGCCGGGTCGAGTTCTCCGTGCCGCCGACCTGGGGATACGGCAAGAACGGCAACGCGCAGGCGGGCATCAAGGGCACCGACACGCTGGTCTTCGTGGTCGATCTGCAGGCCACCTTCAACGCCAAGAGCTCGGCCAAGGGATCCGACGCCGCCCAGGGCGACGCGAACCTTCCCAAGGTCGGCACGAACACCGACGGCAAGGCGCCCTCGATCGAGGTACCCAAGGCCGCCGCGCCGAAGAAGCTCGTGGCGAACTACGTCATCGAGGGCGACGGCGAAGAGGTGAAGGCGGAGAGCAGCGTCCTCGTCCAGTACAAGGGCGTGCTGTGGGACAACGGCAAGGAGTTCGACTCCACGTACAGCCGCAAGGCGCTGACGTCGTTCTCGTTGCAGCAGGTCGTCAAGGGCTGGGCGCAGGGGCTGACCGGCAAGAAGGTCGGCAGCCGGGTCCTCATCGTCATTCCGCCGGACTTGGGCTACGGCGACAACCCGCCGGCCGGCAGTGGTATCGGCAAGGACTCGACCCTGGTCTTCAGCGTGGACATCCTCGCCAAGATGTGATCGCCCGGAGATGTAAGACTGTGCGTGTTGCCTTTCCGCAAAGAAGCAGGAGCTGAAGACGTGAGCATCGAGAAGCCCGAGATCGACTTCCCGGGTGGCGAGCCCCCGGCGGACCTCGAGATCAAGGACATCTGGGAGGGCGACGGCGCGGTGGCGCAGGCGGGTCAGACCGTCACCGTCCACTACGTGGGTGTCGCCTTCAGCACGGGCGAGGAGTTCGACGCCAGCTGGAACCGTGGCACGCCGTTCCGCTTCCCGCTGGGTGGCGGCCGTGTCATCAAGGGCTGGGACCAGGGCGTGCAGGGCATGAAGGTCGGCGGCCGCCGCCAGCTGACCATCCCGGCCCACCTCGCCTACGGCAACCAGAGCCCGACCCCGGCGATCAAGCCCGGCGAGACGCTGATCTTCGTTGTGGACCTGCTCGGAGTCTGACCGTCACCCGACCGGACCCGACCACCTGGGGCCCATGCCTGTCGGGGCATGGGCCCTCGGCTTTTGTCTCGGTACCGCGGAGCGGTACGGTCGTCGCTCGTAAGCACCATAAGGAAGGCGAAGGGCGTCGATGGCCATTGCCAAGGCAGAGCGGCTGATGAACCTGGCGCTGTGTCTGCTCGGGACCCGGCGGCCGCTGAGCAAGCGGGAGCTGCGCGATTCCATCGAGGCTTACGCCGAGGCCTTCAGGCCGGGAAAGGGTGCGGCCGGCAGCGACGACTCCTTCAACCGGATGTTCGAGCGGGACAAGGACGACCTGCGCGAGCTGGGCCTGGTCATCGAGACCGTCGAGAACCTCGACGGCGAGGTCGGCTACCTGGCCCGCCGTGACAGCAACCGCCTCCCGCCCATCACCCTGGACGCCGAGGAGGCCGCCGCCCTGGGCCTGGCCGCCAAGGTGTGGCAGCAGGCCCGGCTGGCCGGCGCGGCCAGCGGCGCTCTGCAGAAGCTGCGCGCGGCGGGGCTGCCCGAGGACGTCGACCCCTATGAGGCGCACGGCGCGCTGGAGCCCCGTATCCCGGTGCACGAGGCCGCCTTCGAGCCGCTGATGCTGGCCTGCCGCGACCGGCGCCCGGTCGTCTTCGACTACCGCAAGGCCAACGCCGCCCACCCCGAGCCACGCCATGTGGAGCCGTGGGCGCTGGAGTGCTGGCGCGGCCACTGGTACCTGGCGGGCTGGGACCGCGACCGCCGGGCCGAGCGCGTGTTCCGGCTCTCCCGGATCACCGGCAAGGTGCGCTCGCGGGGCGCCCAGTTCACCGCCGAGGTGCCCGACGTGGTCACCGTCCGTGAGACCGTCGCGAGCTGGGCGGGGGAGACCGCCGACCGCAGCGCGCTGATCCGGCTGCGTTCCGACGCCGGTTACCCCTTGCGGGCGAAGGCCGCCTCGGTGCGGGAACTCGGGAACGGCTGGGACGAGTTGGAGATTCCGTACGGGCACGGCCTGGACGCGTGGCTGGTGGAGTTCGGGCCCGACGTGGTGGTCCTGGAGCCGGCGGAGCTGCGGGCGGACGTGGTCGACCGGCTACGGGCCGTGGCCAAGGGCTGAGGGGGAGCGGACAAGACAGTGGCAGGTAAACCGGTCAGGCCCACGAACGCCATCGACCAGACCCGGCGGATGCTCTCCCTGGTGACGTATCTCAGGGAGCGCCCCGGCGCCCGGATCGAGGACGTCGCGCGTGCCTTCGGGATCACCGAGGACGAGCTGGTCTCGGACCTCGACGTGCTGCCCATGTGCGGCACCAGCTTCCGCGGTGGAGACCTGCTCGACATCGACACCGACGGCGAGCGCATCTGGTGGCACAATCCGGCCGCCCTCGCGGCCGAGGCGGCCGAGCCGCTGCGGCTGGCCGCCGACGAGGCGACCGCGTTGCTGGTGGCGGCCCGGGCCGTGTCGACCCTGCCGGGCCTGCGTGAGAGCGACCGGCAGGCCCTGTTGCGGGCCACCGCCAAGGTGGAGGCGGCGGCCGGTGAGGCGGCGGGCGCCAGCGCGCGGCTGTCGGTGACGTTCGAGTCCGAGGGCGGTGTCTTCGCCGACGTCGACCGGGCGATCTCCGAGCGCCGCCGTCTGTGGATCCGCTACTACTCACCCGCGCGCGACGAGGTCACCGAGCGCGAGATCGACCCCATCCGCCTGGTCAGCGTCGGCCACACCTACGTGGAGGGCTGGTGCTACCGCTCCGAGGCGCGCCGCACCTTCCGTCTCGACCGGGTCGCCGAGATCAAGGTCCTCGACGAGCCGTCCGCGCCGCCGCAGGTCGAGCTGCGGGACCTGTCGGAGGCGCTGGTGCAGCCTGCCGCCGAGGACCCTGAGGTCGTCGTCGAGGTCGGCCCGGGCGGGCGTTGGGTCGCCGAGTACTACCCGCACGACAGCGCGGATGAGCTTCCGGACGGCGGGCTGCGTATCACCCTGCGCACCCCCGACCCCGCGTCGCTCAGGCGTCTGGCGCTGCGGCTCGGGCGCGACGGCCGGATCGTCTCGCCGCAGGGCCTGGCCGACAGCGCCCGGCAGGCCGCCCGCGAGGCGCTGGCGGCGTACGACGGGGTCGAGGCGCAGGAGCCGAACGCGGGCCGTCAGGGGCCCGGCGAGCAGCTCGACGGTCAGTACGACGAGCAGTACCACGGTGGGTACGACGGGCAGTTCGACAGGCAGGAGCAAGGGCTTTGAGCGAGTCGGCTTCGTCGGGTGTGGGCATGTCGGTGGCCTCCGCGTTCGAGGGGATGAGGAGCGTGGCTCCCGTGGTGTTCAGGGCCGGCTGCCCGGACTGCCGGGGCCGCTTCGAGCTCGCCGCGAGCGCCCTGCGCCTGGCCATCGGCGCCACGAGCCGCACCACCTTCTACTCCTTCACCTGCCCCGACTGTGGCGCGTCCGTCCGCAAGCCGGCCGGTGAGCGGATCGTGGAACTGCTGACCGGCGGCGGTGTCCGCACCCTGCGCCTGCACTCCACGCTGTAGCACCGTCTAGGCTCGGCGTCATGTTCTGGCCGATGTTCGCGGTTGCTGTGGGTTTCCTGGGTCTCGCCGTTCTCGGTGTGCTCGCGGTGCGGGTCTTCGTGGAGGCACAGCGCCTGGGGCGGCAGGTGACCGATTCCGCGCGACGCATCAACAGGGCGGCGGAGGACCTGGAGCGGGCGACGGCCAGTGCCGCACGCGCTGTCGATTCCCTCTGAGAGGGACGCCGTCTGCTGTGAGTCCTGTGATCCATGCGTTTTGGGCCACTTCGACCTGTCAACTTGACGGCCTCGCCAGGTACGCTGCTGGTCGCGGCACGGAAAACGAGGCCCGTTCCGCTGACCGGGAGTACGCACGGGGATTGCCTCACGTTTACCCCTGAGCGTTACGATCGCTGCCAACACGATCGTTCGGACAAGTGTCCGACCGGTCGGACAGCACCCCACCCAGCCGCCTCGGTGAGAAGGTAAAGACTTATGTTCGGAAGGCTCGGCGCCCCCGAGATCATTCTCATCCTCGTCGTCATCATCCTGCTGTTCGGCGCGAAGAAGCTTCCCGACATGGCTCGCTCGCTCGGCAAGTCCGCGCGCATCCTCAAGAGCGAGGCCAAGGCGATGAAGGACGAGGGCAGCAACTCCTCGACCCCGGCCGGCCCGCCCAACGACGGCGAGCAGCCCCCGGCCCAGCGCACCATCCAGGCCGCTCCCGGCGACGTGACCAGCTCCCGCCCGGTCAGCGAGCCGACGGACACGACCAAGCGCTGACGCAGGGCCGGTGACCTCCGGCCCGCCGCACGAGATGGGAACGTGGGTTGCTGAAGTCTGCCCGCAAGCAGGAGAAGGACCCCGAGGGGCGGATGCCCCTCGGCGATCACCTTCGTGAGCTGCGCAACCGGCTCGTGAGGGCCGTTCTCGCGATCGTCGTCGTCACGATCGTGGCCGCCTTCTTCTACAAGGACATCATCGAGTTCTTCACGAACCCGATCTTGAGCTCGGTGGGGTGCAAGTCGACCCTCTCCGAGCTGGCGCAGCAACGAAGCGGTACCTGCGCCCGCATCGTCCTGAACGGTCTGCTCACCCCCTTCACGCTCGCCCTCAAGGTCTCCCTGATGGCCGGCGTGATCTTCGCGTCGCCTGTCTGGCTCTACCAGCTCTGGGCGTTCGTCGCTCCCGGGCTGCACAAGCACGAGAGGAAGTACGCCTACGCGTTCGTCGGCACCGGCGTACCGCTGTTCCTCGGCGGTGGGTTCTTCGCGTACAAGACGCTGCCGACCATGGCGAAGGTGCTCCTCGACTTCTCGCCCGCGGACCTCGACAACCAGCTGCCGCTGGACGACCTGCTCGACCTCATCGTCCGTATGGTGCTCGTCTTCGGTCTCTCCTTCGAGCTGCCGCTGCTCCTCGTCATGCTCAACCTGACGGGTGTGCTGACCGGTAAGCGGATGCTCGGCTGGTGGCGGGGCATGATCATGGGCATCACGATCTTCGCGGCCGTGGCCACACCCAGCACCGACCCGCTGACCATGCTGGCGCTGGCCGGGCCGATCTGGGTCCTGTACTTCGTCGCGACGGCCTTCTCCCTGGTGAACGACAGCCGTCGCCGCCGACGTGAAGCCGAGGGACCTGCTGACGACGAGGCCTCCGAGCTGGACCTCACTCCTGAGGACATCGGCGAGGTCGAGGCCGTCTCCGCCAGCCGGGCCCTGCCCGAGCAGGCGAGCACGGACCGGGTCAACGGCTACGACGACGTGACCTGAGTCCGACACCGTTCACCACGACCACCCACCGTGGATCGCGGCCGGGGCGCCCTCGTTGCGCCGCCGGCCGCCTTCGCGTCACGGGCGGGCGTGCCGGGGGAGCGTGCGGGGGCCCACATCTGCTCGGTGCGCCCCCGGCGTAGGGCCGTGAGCTGCGTGAACCCCGGGCTTCACAGCTATCGATCCGGATAATGATCGTCCTGTTGTCAGTGAGGCCCGGTACGCTCGAAAGCACGATGACAGAGGATCTCTCACCGGCCGAGCGTTACGCGGCAAGCCGTAGGCGCGCTGTCGAGCAGGCCACCGCGCTCGCGTCCTTCCGCGAGATGTACGACTTCGGCCTCGACCCCTTCCAGATCGAGGCCTGCCAGGCCCTCGAAGGCGGGAAGGGCGTGCTGGTGGCCGCCCCCACCGGCTCGGGCAAGACGATCGTGGGCGAGTTCGCCGTCCATCTCGCCCTCCAACAGGGCAAGAAATGCTTCTACACGACACCCATCAAGGCGCTGTCGAACCAGAAGTACGCCGACCTGTGCCGCCGTTACGGCAGCGACAAGGTCGGTCTGCTCACCGGCGACAACAGCGTCAACTCCAACGCCCCGGTGGTCGTGATGACCACCGAGGTGCTGCGGAACATGCTGTACGCGGGCTCGCAGACCCTCCTCGGCCTCGGCCACGTCGTCATGGACGAGGTGCACTACCTCTCCGACCGTTTCCGCGGCGCGGTCTGGGAAGAGGTGATCATCCACCTGCCCGAGTCCGTGACGCTCGTGTCGCTGTCGGCGACCGTGTCGAACGCCGAGGAGTTCGGTGACTGGCTCGACACCGTCCGCGGCGACACCGAGGTCATCGTCTCCGAACACCGGCCCGTGCCGCTCTTTCAGCACGTGCTCGCCGGCCGCCGGATGTACGACCTGTTCGAGGAGGGCGAGGGCCACAAGAAGGCCGTCAACCCCGACCTCGCGCGCCTGGCCCGCATGGAGGCCAGCCGCCCCTCGTACCAGGACCGCCGGCGCGGCCGCGCCATGCGCGAAGCCGATCGCGAGCGGGAGCGCAGGCAGCGCTCCCGCGTGTGGACGCCGAGCCGGCCGGAGGTCATCGAACGGCTCGACGCCGAGGGCCTGCTGCCCGCCATCACGTTCATCTTCAGCCGCGCCGCCTGCGAGGCCGCCGTCGAACAGTGCCTGTACGCCGGTTTGCGGCTCAACGACGACGAGGCGCGCGAAAAGGTGCGCGCGCTCGTCGAGGAGCGCACCGCCTCCATCCCCACCGAGGACTTGCACGTCCTCGGTTATTACGAGTGGCTGGAGGGCCTGGAGCGCGGCATCGCCGCCCACCACGCGGGCATGCTGCCGACGTTCAAGGAGGTCGTCGAGGAGCTCTTCGTACGCGGCCTGGTCAAGGCCGTGTTCGCGACCGAGACGCTCGCACTGGGCATCAACATGCCCGCCCGCTCCGTGGTGCTGGAGAAGCTCGTCAAGTGGAACGGCGAGCAGCACGCCGACATCACCCCGGGCGAGTACACCCAGTTGACCGGGCGGGCCGGGCGGCGCGGCATCGACGTCGAGGGCCACGCCGTGGTGCTGTGGCAGCGCGGGATGAACCCCGACCACCTCGCCGGACTCGCCGGCACGCGCACGTATCCGCTGCGGTCCAGCTTCAAGCCGTCGTACAACATGGCGGTCAACCTGGTCGAGCAGTTCGGCCGGCACCGTTCGCGTGAGCTGCTGGAGACGTCCTTCGCGCAGTTCCAGGCCGACAAGTCGGTCGTCGGGATCTCCCGGCAGGTGCAGCGCAACGAGGAGGGGCTGGAAGGCTACAAGGCCTCCATGACCTGCCACCTCGGCGACTTCGAGGACTACGCGCGGCTGCGCCGCGAACTCAAGGACCGCGAGACCGAGCTGGCCCGCCAGGGCGCGGCGCAGCGGCGTGCCGAGGCGGCCGTCGCGCTGGAGAAGCTGAAGCCGGGAGACGTCATCCACGTCCCGACCGGCAAGTACGCGGGTCTGGCGCTGGTGTTGGACCCGGGGCTGCCCGCGGGGCGTTCCAACGGTCACCGCGGGTTCGAGCAGCACGACGGGCCGCGCCCGCTGGTACTGACCGCCGAACGGCAGGTCAAGCGGCTCGCGTCGATGGACTTCCCCGTGCCCGTAGAGCCGTTGGAGCGGATGCGGATCCCGAAGTCCTTCAACCCCCGTTCCCCGCAGTCCCGTCGGGACCTCGCTTCCGCGCTGCGCACCAAGGCCGGGCACATTCCGCCGGAGCGGGCCCGCAAGAAGCGCTCGCAGGCCGCCGACGACCGTGAGATCGCCCAGCTGCGCACGGCGATCCGGGCGCATCCCTGCCATGGGTGCAGCGACCGGGAGGACCACGCGCGGTGGGCCGAGCGGTACCACCGGCTGTTGCGGGACACCTCGCAGCTGGAGCGGCGCATCGAGGGCCGCACGAACACGATCGCCCGGACCTTCGACCGGATCGTGGCGCTGCTGACCGAGCTGGACTATCTGCGCGCCGACGAGGTCACCGAGCACGGCAAGCGGCTCGCCCGGTTGTACGGCGAGCTCGATCTGCTGGCCAGTGAGTGCCTGCGGGCCGGCGTCTGGGAGGGGCTCGCCCCCGCCGAACTCGCCGCGTGTGTCTCGGCGTTGGTGTACGAGGCCCGGGTCGGGGACGACGCGATGGCGCCGAAGCTGCCGTCCGGCAAGGCGAAGGCCGCGCTGGGGGAGATGGTGCGGATCTGGGGGCGTCTGGACGCGCTGGAGGAGGACTTCCGGATCAGCCAGACCGAGGGAGTCGGGCAGCGGGAGCCCGACCTCGGCTTCGCCTGGGCCGCGTACATGTGGGCCTCCGGGAAGGGACTAGACGAGGTGCTTCGCGAGGCGGAGATGCCGGCGGGGGACTTCGTGCGGTGGTGCAAGCAGGTGATCGACGTGCTCGGTCAGATCTCCGCGGCGGCTCCCGCGGAGGGCTCGACCGTGGCGAAGGCCGCGCGCAAGGCTGTTGATCAGTTGCTGCGGGGAGTGGTGGCCTACTCGTCGGTGGGGTGACTCCCGGCGGGTGCGGGTGGTCCGTGGCTTGTCGCGCCCACGGGGCGGAGCCGCACATGGATACAGCCCCGCGCCCCTGAAAAGCCGCTCACCCTTCGGGGTGAGCGGCTTTCGTATGCACGTACGCCGTGACGTTCCGTGTTCGACTGAAGGCACTGAGTGTAAAATGGGTGAGCGTACTCCTCTTGCGGGCCCGGTTTCAGGTGCTTGCCGAATATGACACAGCGATGATCCGGTCGGACTAAGCTCGCCCGCAGCGCACCGAGTTGAGAGTATTCGTGCGTTTGTTCCCGAATCTTCTCGAAGATCCGGAGCGTTTGTATGACACACCCCCCTGCAAGCTCCACCGATCCCCAGCCGACTCGTTTCAGAGGGCCCACATGGTGAGTGTTCAATCCCCACCCGGACGCCGTGAACTTCCCTACGCGCGCGTGCTGTTGTTCCCCGCGATACTGATGGCCGCGGCCACCGGGGCCGCCGTCGCACTCGTGGCGGAGCCGGCCCGGATCGCCGTCGGCGTGTGCGGAGCCGTAGCCACCGTCCTGGTGATCGTGGCGGCGGCCGAGGCGGTGCGCCGAGGCCGACAGATGCGCAACCTCCGCGCGGAGCACGCCCAGCACACCGCGCACCTCCATCAGCGCATCGCCGCCCGCGAGGCGGAGAGCAACCACCTCGGGTACGAACTGCTGCCCAGCGCGCTCCAGCGGATGAAGCGCGGGTTTTCACCCAGGGAGGTGATGCTGCAACTGGCGGAGTACGAGCCCTCCTTCAAAGACCTCCCCGAGGGGCACCGCGAGGTGATCAGGTCCGTGCTCGCGATCGTCGACATGGAGGAGAACATCCGTGACTCCGCGCTGAGCTCCTTCGTCAGCATCGCCCGTCGCGTCCAGGCGATCGTCCACCAACAGGCCAAGGAACTCCGCGAGATGGAGGAGGACCACGGCCGCAATCCCGAGGTCTTCGACGACCTGCTGCGCATCGACCACGGCAACGCCCTGATCGGCCGACTCGCCGACTCCGTCGCCGTGCTGGGCGGCGGCCGCCCCGGCCGCCAGTGGCCCCAGCCCGTGCCGCTGTACAGCGTGCTGCGCGGCGCCATGTCCCGGATCCTTGAGTACCCCCGCATCTCGCTGGACTCCATCGCCAAGGTCAACATCCGCGGCATCTCCGTCGAGCCGGTCATCCACGCGGCCGCCGAACTCCTCGACAACGCCACCCGCTACTCGCCGCCGACGAGCAAGGTGCACGTCAACGCGACCGAGGTGCAGACCGGCATCGCCATCGAGATCGAGGACGCCGGCGTCAGCCTCACCGACGAATCCCGCGCCAAGGTCGAGGGCATGCTGGAGGCCGCCAAGGCCGGTGTCGCCATCCAGGACATGAACGACAGCACCCCGCGCCTGGGCCTCGCGATCGTCGGCCGCCTGTGCACGCAGTTCAACCTGCAGTGCTCGCTGCGAGCCTCCGCGTACGGCGGTGTCCGCGCCGTCCTCATCATTCCGAGCGAGATGCTCACCGACGCCCCGGCCTCCGGCTACGCCCACGGCATCGGCGCCACCTCCCTGCCCACGGTCGGCCCCGACGCGGTCGAGGGTCCCAAGCGCCGGCCGAAGAAGCGCCGCCCCACCAGCCCGAAGATCCCGGACTCGGTCCCCATGGAGGACGAGATCCCCGAGGTCACCGAGTGGACCGACAAGGGACTGCCGCAGCGCCGCAGCCGCATGAAGACCCCCCTGTCCCAGCGCTACGCCGAGATGGCCGAGGCCGAGCGGCTCGAGCGCGAGGGCAAGGAGGACATCTGGACCAAGCACCAGCGCCAGGCCGAACCCGAGCCCGAGCCCGAGGACGACGCCCCGCCCCCCGGCATGTGGGTCGAGGCCTTCTGGGAGGGCCTGAAGAAGGACAACCCGGGCGTCCACCCGACCGACTTCACACGCAATCCGACCGCGTACACGCATCTGCTCAAGAACTCGCCTCTGGGCAGGACCGACACCGACGACGAGGGGGACCTCAAGTGATCCAGCAGCGAGGCAACCTGGACTGGATTCTCAAGCAGCTGGACGACGGTGTACCGGGCATCCACATGATCGTGGTGCTGTCGGCCGACGGACTGCGCATCGCCCGCTACGGCGGTGACCCCGACGCCGCCGACCGGGTCGCCGCGGCCTGCGCGGGCATGCAGAGCCTGGCGAGCGCCGTCTCCGACGAGATCCCCAGCGTCACCGGCGACATGAGCCTGGTCGTCATCGAGATGAAGGGCGGCTACTTCTACCTGATGTCCGCCGGCGCCAACGCCTACCTCGCGGTCCTCTCCGACGTGACCTGCGAACCCGGCCGGATGAGCGCGATGATGCGCGACCTGGTCGTCCGCATCGGCAGCCATCTCACCAGCCCGCCCCGACGCAACGGGCAGACCGTATGACGCCTCCACAACGTCAGCGGCGACAGCCCGTCGAACAGCCCCCGCCGCAGCCTCCCGAGGAGGGCGAGGGCAAACAGCCGGAACGGCTGTACGTCATCACGGGTCCGGACGGCGAGCGCGCGCCCATGGACCTGGTGACCTTAATGGTGGCGCACGCCGACCCGCCCTCCTCCGTCACCCCCGAGCAGGCGGCCGTGCTGCGGCTGTGCGCCAACCCGCTGTCCGTGGCGGAGGTGTCCGCCTACCTCCAGCTGCCGTTCAGCGTGGTGACCGTGCTGCTCACCGAGATGCTGGCGACGGAACTGGTCCACGCGCGCGCCCCGATCGTCCGCCAGAAAATCCCCGACCGTTCCCTCCTCGAAGCGGTGATGCATGGACTTCAAAGGCTCTGACACCATCCCCGGCCCACGGGCCGAGGACCATCTGCCGCAGTCGACCCAGGCCGCGGCGAAGATCGTCATCGTGGGCGGCTTCGGAGTCGGCAAGACGACCATGGTCGGCTCGGTCAGCGAGATCAAGCCGCTGACCACCGAGGAGACCATGACGGAGGCCGGGATCGGGGTCGACGACAACTACGGCTCCGACACCAAGACCGCCACCACCGTGGCCATGGACTTCGGCCGCATCCGCATCACCGAACAACTCGTGCTGTACCTGTTCGGCACCCCGGGCCAGGAACGCTTCTGGTTCCTGTGGAACGGCCTGTTCGAGGGCGCGCTCGGCGCGGTCGTCCTGCTCGACACCCGCCGCCTGGAGGTCAGCTTCGACGTCATGGGCCGGCTGGAGGAACGCGGAGTGCCCTTCGTGGTCGCCGTCAACACCTTCCCCGACGGCCCTCGTTACCCGGTCGAGGACCTCCGCGCCGCACTCGATCTGCCGCCGGAGGTCCCGATCGTGGAGTGCGACGCCCGCCGGCGCGCCTCCAGCCGCGACGTCCTGATGACCCTGATGCGCTTCCTGCACTCCCTGGCACTGTCCGGCAGCCTCACCTGATACCCGTACGCCCTCCCCCTCAGATCCACTCAGCTTGGAAAGCGATCCCTGTGACGCCTGAACACCACTCCTCGACCGGTACGGACGACCTCACTCTCGATCCGCCCCCCGGCTGCCCCGCCCACGACCGCGGCCCCGGGGGACTCAGGCGGCTCTACGGCCCCGAGGCGGAGGACCTGGGGGAGCTCTACGAGGAACTCCGCGACGAACACGGGCCGGTGGCGCCCGCCCTGCTCCACGACGACGTGCCGATGTGGGTGGTCCTCGGCCACTCCGAGAACCTCCAGATGCTGCGCACGCCGTCGGTGTACACCCGCGACAGCCGCGTCTGGACCCCGCTGCTGGACGGCGCCGTCAAGCCCGACCACCCTCTGATGCCGCACATCGCCTGGCAGCCCATCTGTGCCCACGCCGAGGGAGACGAACACCTGCGGCTGCGCGGCGCGGTCCTGGGCGCCATGTCGACGATCGACCACCGCGGTGTGCGCCGCCACATCAACCGCTACACCCAGCTGCTGGTCAACGAGTTCTGCGAGACGGGCAGCGCCGACCTGGTCGGCCAGTTCGCCGAGCACCTGCCCATGGCCATCATGTGCGAGATCCTCGGCATGTCCGACGAGTACAACGACCGGCTCGTACACGCCGCCCGCGACGCGCTCAAGGGCACCGAGACCGCGATCGCGAGCCATGGCTACGTCATGGAGGTGCTGAGCCGGGCCGCCGCCCGCCGCCGCGCCCAGCCCGGCGAGGACTTCACCAGCCACCTCATCGCCCACCCGGCCCGCCTCACCGACGACGAGGTCAGGGAGCACCTGCGCCTGGTGCTCTTCGCCGCCTATGAGGCCACCGTCAACCTGCTGTCCAACACCCTGCGCATGGTCCTCACCCACCCGGGCTTCGTCGCCCGGCTCAACGGCGGGCAGATGACCGTGGGGGAGGCCGTGGAGCAGACCCTGTGGGACGAACCCCCGTTCAGCGCGATCCTGGGCTACTTCGCCAAACAGGAGACGGAGTTGGGCGGCAAACGCATCCGCAAGGGCGACGGACTGCTCTTCGCCCCCGCTCCGGGCAACATCGACCCCCGGGTACGGCCCGACCTGTCCGCCAGCATGATGGGCAACCGCTCCCACCTCGCCTTCGGCGCCGGGCCGCACGAGTGTCCCGGCCAGGACATCGGCCGCGCCATCACCGAGGTCGGCGTCGACGCGCTGCTCATGCGGCTGCCGGACGTCCGACTCGACTGCGACCAGGACGAGTTGCGCTGGACCACCTCGATCGCCTCGCGCCATCTGGTGGAGCTGCCGGCGCGGTTCGCGCCGCAGCCGCCGCAGGACATCATGCAGAAGCCGAGCCACGGCGCGGTCCCGCCGCCGCGGCCCGCCTGGCAGGTGACCACGGATCCGCAGCCTGCGCCGGTGCCCACGCCGGCACCGGCGCCCACCCCGGCGTCCGCTCCCGCACCGGCGCCCACGCAGGTGGCGCCACCGCGGCCCGAGCCGACGGCGCATCCGGAGCCGACCCGCAGGCCGGGTGCCTGGCGCCGCCTCGTGCGCTGGTGGCGCGGTTACTGACCGGACCAGGTCGCGTACGACGACCACGCCTGAAGCGTTCGCCTGCTGCGGAAGCGGTGCTCCACCCCCGTGACCGGATCGGTGAACTCCAGCGCACGCGCCAGCAGTTGCAGGGGGCGCCGGAAGTCACCGGCCGGCACGGGGTCGGTCACCACGGGATACAGCGGATCGCCGAGGATCGGCACGCCCAGCGTGTTCAGGTGCACGCGCAGCTGATGGGTCTGCCCCGTGGCCGGCACCAGCCGGTAGCGCGCCAGGCTGTCCGCCTGGTGTTCGACCAGCTCCACGCGGCTGACGGCGTTCGGCTCGCCCTCGACCTCGAGCGCGGTCAGGAGGCCGCGCTCCTTCACGATCCGGCTGCGTACGGTCCGGGGCAGCGCGAGAGCGGGATCGTACGGCGCGACCGCCTCGTACTCCTTGCGCACCCGCCGGTCGCGGAACAGCGTCTGATAGGCGCCGCGTTCCTCGGGCCGCACGGTGAACAGCACGAGACCGGCGGTGAGCCGGTCCAGCCGGTGCGCGGCGCCGAGCGTGGGGATGTCCAGCTCGCGGCGCAGCCGGGCGAGTGCGGTCTGGGTGACGTGGCCGCCGCGCGGGGTGGTGGCGAGGAAGTGCGGCTTGTCGACGACGACGATGTGCTCGTCGCGGTGCACCACCTCAAGGGGGAACGGCACGGGCACCTCGGGGGGCAGCTCCCGGTGGAACCACACGAACATCCCCGGCACATAGGCCGCGTCCGGCGCCACCGCCCGCCCGTCCGCCCCGACGACCAGACCCGCGTCGAACATGCCGTCGACCACCCCGGGCGCCGCACCCGTGAGCCTCTCCACCAGATGCTCCCGCACCGTGGCCCACGCGCCCTCTCCGGGCAACCGCACCCGCACCGGATCGATCCCGTCGCGCTGTGGCAGCGGGGAGGGCGGGGGAGGGGTACGACGTCTCATCAGGGCCAGCGTACGACGAGCCGGGGAGGCCCCCGGCAGGGGCCAGGTGGGGAAGCCCGAGGCAGGACAAAACCCGTTGGCCGGGGCTCGCCCGCTTGACAGGATGCGGACATGCCCTTCCTCACCAGCCCGGTCCTGCCTCCCGGCACCCTCCATCGCTTCCCGCAGCCCGTGATCCCGACCGGCGACGGACTGCTCCTGCGCCCGTGGCGGGCCGAGGACGCGCCCGCCGTGCACCAGGCCTTCCAGGATCCCCTGATGCACCAGTGGCATGTCCGCGCCGCCGACTCCGAGGACGAGGTCGGCACCTGGATCGAAGGGTGGCGCAAGGCCTGGGAGACGGAACGGGACGCCCAGTGGGCGGTGACCGACGCGGACTCCGACCGGCTCCTGGGGCGGGTCGCGCTGCGCGAGATCGTGCTCGCCGACGGTGTCGCCGAGGTCGCCTACTGGACCGCTGCGGCGGCCCGCGGCCACGGCGTCGCGGCGCGCGCCACGACAACCCTCTCCCGCTGGGCCCTCGACGAGGTCGGCTTCCACCGCCTGGAGCTCCTGCACGCCGTCGCCAACGAGGCCTCCTGCCGCGTCGCCGCCAAGACCGGCTTCGCCCTGGAGGGCATCAAGCGCAGCGCCCTCCTCCACCCGGACGGCTGGCACGACATGCACCTGCACGCCCGCCTCCAGGGCGACTGAATCGCCTGTGGATCAGGCGGGGGATGTCCCGTCCGGGGTCCTGTCCGCCGCCAGGGAGCGGGTCAACACCCGGGTGGTACTGCCGTCTGCCTCCGTGATGGACCGGACGTGCGCGAAGCCGATCTTGTCCAGCAAGGCCAGTGAGGCCTTGTTCGACGCGGCCACGGTCGCGTGCACCTCGGCCAGCCCGAGGGTGTCGAAGCCGTACGCGACGATCGCCTCCGCCAGCTCGCGCCCCAGACCGGCTCCCCACACCTCGGGGGCCAGGGCATAGATGATCTCGTAACCCTCGACCTCGTCGGTCGGCTTGATCTCGGCGTGCCCGACCAGACGTCCGTTCCGACGAACGGCCCAGACGTCGAACAGGCCCTCCGCGTACACCTTCGTGAAGATCCGCCCGAACAGAGCCCTGTCGTCCGCTTCGGACGAGGGGCCGTCACCCATCCACCGCGACACTCTCGTGTCCTGGAACAGCGAGACGAAGCTCTCCTCGTCCGCGGGGACATACCGATCGAGGAGCAGACGCTTCGAACGCAGAGTGGACGTCACGAGCGGCGAAGCTACTCACTCAACCCCCGGGCGGGCAAGCCGCTTTCGGGGAGTTCGCCACCGTCCGCTCGGGTCGGATCACACGGCCGGTGCCGTGCCCTCCTGCTCCGCCTCGACGCGGGCGTTCCACTCGCGCTTGGATGCCTGCCAGCCGTCCTCGTTCTGGCCGAGGCGCCAGTAACCGGAGATGGACAGGTCCTCGCGGGGGAGCGTGTGCTCGACGCGCAGCAGTTTGCGCAGTTCCTTCACGGCGGCGGCCTCGCCGTGCACGAAGGCGTGGACACGGCCCTCGGGGAACTGGAGCGCCCGGACGGCCTCGACCAGTGCCTGGCCCACGGGCCGCTCGCCCCGGTGCAGCCAGACGACCTCCACATCGGAGTCGATCTTCTGCTCCTCCTCGGGGCCGGCCACCTCCACGAAGGCGTGTGCCACCGCGCCGGGGGGCAGCGACTCGAGGGAGCGGGCGATCGCGGGCAGGGCGCTCTCGTCCCCGGCCAGCAGATGCCAGTCGGCGTGCGGATCGGGGGCGTATGCGCCGCCGGGGCCCATGAAGCGGACCGTCTCGCCCGGCTGGACGCGCGCTGCCCACGGTCCGGCCAGGCCGTCGTCGCCATGGAGCACGAAGTCCAGGGTCAGCTCGCGGTGTACGGGATCCCAGGCGCGCACCGTGTAGGTACGGGTCACCGGCCACTGCTCGCGCGGGAACTCCGCACGAATGCGTTCCAGGTCGAAGGGCTCGGGATAGGTCGCGCCCCCGGCGGGGAACAGCAGCTTCACATAGTGGTCGGTCGCGGTGTCCGCGGAGAACTCCGCCAGACCAGCGCCGCCGAGAACCACGCGCTGCATGTGCGGAGTCAGCCGTTCAGTGCGGACGACCTGCGCGGAATGGGGCTTCCGCGGCTTTCGAGCCGGACGTTCTGCCATGACGGCCTCCCATACGCCTAAATCCACACGCCGTTGGTTAGGGTTACCTAAGTTAGCATTCCTTTCTTGTTCAACGCCTCTCCCGAGGGAAATTCCCGACGCCTTTTGCGATCTCTTCATGTTCGAGCTGTCGATGTTCAGGCGCCCAGCGTCGTCAACAGCCGGTGCAACGACCCGCCCAGTCCCCAGCGCGCCGCCAGCTCCTCCAACCCCGCAGGATCCCGCGGCGCGCTCGGCAGCACCGTGTCCACGTCCGGTAGGGGTACGTCACCGGCGACCCGCACGACCTTCGGCGCGACGGCGACGTACGGCCGCGCCTCGTCGAGGCGTTTGCGCTGCGACGGCGTGAGCTTCGCCTTCGGGTCGTCGACAGCCGCCATGATCCCGGCCAGGTCGCCGAACTCGGCCAGCAGCTTGGCCGCGGTCTTCTCACCGATGCCGGGCACGCCCGGCAGGCCGTCGCTCGGGTCGCCGCGCAGCAGCGCCAGATCCGCGTACCCGCTGCCGTCGACCCCATACTTCTCACGCAGCGCGGCCTCGTCGGTGAGCGCAAGGGAACCCACGCCCTTCAGCGGGTACAGCACCCTCACCCCGCGCGCGTCGTCCACGAGTTGGTACAGGTCCCGGTCGCCCGTGACGATGTCGACCGGGCCCTTCGCGCGTGCCGTGAACGTGCCGATCACGTCGTCCGCCTCGTACCCCTCGACGCCGACGCGCGCGATGCCGACGGCGTCCAGAACGGCCTCGATGACCGGCACCTGCGGCGAGAGCGTGTCCGGCACCTCCTCCTCGTCCGGGCCCACCTCGCGCTCCTCGGCGACGCGGTGCGCCTTGTAGGAGGGGATCAGGTCGACCCGCCACTGCGGGCGCCAGTCGGCGTCCATGCATGCCACCAGGTGGGCGGGCCGATGGTCGCGGACCAGGCGGTCGATGAACTCCAGCAGTCCGCGCACCGCGTTCACCGGAGTGCCGTCCGGTGCCTTCACGGACTCCGGGACGCCGAAGTAGGCGCGGAAGTAGAGCGAGGCGGTGTCGAGGAGCATCAGTCGTCCGGTCACGCCACGCATCATGCCGTACGGGGCCGACAGTCACCCGCGGCATTCACTCGCGTGGCATCTGTGAACGGCCTGTGAAGTGGGCCACGGCCGCGTTTGGCCCTTGGCGCTTGGGGCAGGTGCCGCCTCGGAGCGACGCCGGTTGCAACTTCAACCTTTGCTGCCGAAGATCGCTCCCCTTTCCTTGCCCCCGAGACGAGAAGGTACGCGTGTCATCCAGGCTTGAGGCCGAACATCTCTTCAAGGTGTTCGGCAGACGACCGGTCGAGGCAGTGGAGCGGCTCCGCCAGGGAGCCGATCGGGAGGAGCTGCGCACCGACGGCACCACCGCCGCCGTCATCGACGCCTCCTTCACCGTGGACCCGGGCCAGATCTTCGTCGTCATGGGCCTGTCCGGCTCCGGCAAGTCCACCCTGCTGCGCATGCTCAACGGCCTGTCGGAGCCGACCGCCGGACGCGTCCTCTTCGACGGTCAGGACCTGACCGCGCTCGCCGACCGCGAGCTGCGAGAGGTCCGCGCGAAGAAGATCAGCATGGTCTTCCAGCACTTCGCGCTGTTCCCGCACCGCAGCGTCCTGGAGAACGCCGCCTACGGCCTGTGCGTCCAGGGCGTGCCCCGCGCGGAGCGCGAGAAGCGCGCCGCCGAGGCCCTCGCCCTGGTCGGCCTGGACGGCTGGGAGAAGTCCTGGCCCGACGAGCTCTCCGGCGGCATGCAGCAGCGTGTGGGCCTCGCCCGAGCCCTCGCCACCGACGCCGACCTGCTGCTGATGGACGAGTCCTTCAGCGCGCTGGACCCGCTGATCCGCCGTGACATGCAGGACCAGCTGCTGACCCTGCAGCAGACCCTGAAGAAGACGATCGTCTTCATCACCCACGATCTCAACGAGGCCATGCGCCTGGGCGACCGCATCGCCGTCATGCGCGACGGCCGCATCGTCCAGACCGGTACCGCCGAGGACATCCTCGTCCGCCCCGGCAACGACTACGTTGCCTCCTTCATCCAGGACGTCGACCGCTCCCGCGTGCTGACCGCGGGCGCTGTCATGGACGCCTCGGTCACCGCCGACGCCCCCCTCTGCGCCTGCGAGACCGCGACGCGCGAGACGCCGTTCGTGGAACTGTGCGCGATCAGCGCCCGTCTGTCGCACCGCGTCTCGGTTGTGGACGAGGCGAACAGAGTCATCGGAGTCGTGCCGCGGCAGCGGCTGGTCGGCTTCCTCGGCGACGAGACGGCCGCCCCCGCGCCCTGCGACAACCCGGAGGGGAAGGTGATCGCCCGTGCCTAGGCTCCACCTCGGCGACTGGGTCGACTCCGGCGTCGAATGGCTCGTCACCCACATGTCCTGGCTCTTCGACGCGATCAAGACGGTCGTCGAAGGCATGTACGACGGCATCGACACCGTCCTCACCGCCCCCGAGCCCCTGCTGCTCGCGGGCATCCTCGCGGTGCTCGCCTGGTGGCTGCGCGGTCTGGTCGCGGGTGTCCTCGCGTTCGCCGGATTCGCGCTGGTCGACTCGCTCGACCTGTGGGACCAGGCGATGTCGACCCTGTCCCTCGTGATCGTCGCCACCGTCGTCGCCCTGGTGATCTCCCTGCCGCTGGGCATCTGGGCCGCCCGCTCCAAGACCGTCAGCGCGGCCGTACGGCCCGTCCTGGACCTGCTCCAGACGATGCCGTCGATGGTCCTGCTGATCCCGGCGATCCTGTTCTTCGGCATGGGCGTCCCGGCCGGCGTCGTCGCCACCCTGATCTTCGCGCTCGCCCCCGGCGTCCGCATGACCGAACTCGGCATCCGCCAGGTCGACGCCGAGCTCGTGGAGGCCGCCGAGGCCTTCGGCACGACACCCCGCGACACCCTGCTGCGCGTCCAGCTGCCGCTGGCCCTGCCGACGATCATGGCGGGCGTCAACCAGGTCATCATGCTGGGCCTGTCGATGGTCGTCATCGCCGGCATGGTCGGCACCGGCGGTCTCGGCGGCGCCGTCAACGAGGCCATCGGCCAGCTCGACATCGGCCTCGGCTTCGAGGCGGGCCTCGGCATCGTCGTCCTCGCCATCTACCTGGACCGGATGACGGGTGCGCTGGGCACACACATCTCCCCGCTCGGCCGCCGCGCCGCCGCCAAGGCCCGCGCCACCAGCGGCCCGACGCTGTGGAACCACCGGCCCCGTCCCGTCGTCGCGGTCGTCGGCGTGGCCGTCCTCGGCCTCGTCGCCGGCGGTCTCGGCGTCTTCGGCGCCCCCGGCGGCACCGCCGAGGCCTCCGCCACGGACGTCGGCAAGGGCAAGGAGATCAAGATCGGCTACATCCCCTGGGACGAGGGCATCGCCTCCACCTTCCTCTGGAAGGAGCTCCTGGAGGAGCGCGGCTTCAAGGTCACCACCACCCAGTACGCGGCCGGTCCCCTCTACACCGGCGTCGCCACCGGACAGATCGACTTCCAGACCGACGCCTGGCTGCCCACCACCCACGCCGAGTACTGGAAGAAGTACGGTAAGCAACTCGACGACCTCGGCTCCTGGTACGGCCCCACCTCCCTGGAGCTCTCCGTCCCGTCGTACGTCAAGGACGTGAACTCCCTGGCGGATCTCAAGGACCACGCCTCCGAGTTCGACGGCAAGATCGTCGGCATCGAGCCGAGCGCCGGCATGATGGGCCTGCTCAAGGACAAGGTCCTGAAGGACTACGGCCTGGAGGGCTCCTACGACGTCGTGGACGGCTCGACCCCCGCGATGCTCGCCGAACTGAAGCGTGCCTACGCCCAGAAGCAGCCGATCGCCGTCACGCTCTGGTCGCCGCACTGGGCGTACAGCGACTACGACCTGAAGAAGCTCAAGGACCCCAAGGGTGCCTGGGGCAAGGGCGACGGCGTGCACACTCTCGCCCGCGAGGGCTTCGCCGCCGACAACCCCGAGGTCGGCAAGTGGCTGAAGGGCTTCTCGATGACCGAGGAGCAGCTCACCGGTCTGGAGGCACAGATCCAGAAGAGCGGCAAGGGCAAGGAGCAGGACGCCGTCCGCAGCTGGCTGCGGCAGCACCCGGGCCTGGTCGACAAGTGGGCCCCGGTCGCCAAGGCGGGCGGGAAGAGCCAGGCGGCCGGGTGACCTGACACTCCCGGACCGCCGGCCGAGGGGCGGGCATCGCCGTACGTGTCCCACACGCAGGGCGAGGCCCGCCCCTTCTGGCGTGACGGGGTGCCTACTGACGGGATCCGGACAACCACGTAACGTCAGGCGGTCACCCGAACTCCTCCTTCCCCGCAGGCGACGCCGACCGCGGCGGACGTGACGGCGGCCCCGCCGCCCGGACCGGGCACCGCCGCCGGCCCGCCGCACCCCTCCTGGTCAGCCTCTTCGTCCCCAGAGGGGACGAAGGCGGAAAACCGCTCCCGGCGAGGCCGTTGAGCTGATCTACTGGCGCGATCCAGCAGGTCCGGCCGACCGCCGCGTGACGTCGATGTGACGGGCGCATGAAACGGTTTGCCGAACCTGCGTAGGGTGCAGAGAACTCCTCAGAAGGAGTGCGCCCGACAGCGGTGCGCGCGGACGGCGGACCGAGGAGCGAAGGAGGGAGCCGGAGCGATGGGCGACCACAAAGAACAGCCCCTGCGGGTCGGCGCGGCCGTGCGGCGACGGCGCCGGGCCCTTCAGCTCACCCTGGCCGTCGTCGCCGAGCGCAGCGGTCTGTCGGTCCCCTTCCTGAGCCAGGTCGAGAACGACCGGGCGCGGCCCAGCCGCAGCTCCCTGGAACGGGTCGCCGACGCCCTGCGCACCACCGCCGTGGAACTCCTCGCGGCCGCCGACCCGGCGTGCAGCGTCGACGTCGTCCGCGCCGAGGAGACCGAACCGGGACCCGAGCCCCGGGCCCGCTCCCTGGTGCGCGGCCACCACCAGATGCACGCCTCGGAGTTCACCGGTGGCCACGAGGCGGGCCGTGAATTCCAGTACCGCAACGACCAGTTGATGTACGTCGCCGACGGAGCTGTGGAGATCGAGGCGGAGGGGCGCGCCTACCGGCTCGGCCGCGGCGACACCCTGTACCTCACCGGCGGGGTGCGCCACCGGTGGCGGGCGACCGTGCCGGACACGCGCGTGGTCGTCGTCGCGGTGGCCGAGCACGTCGAGGCGGTGCAGAACCGCTCCCACCGCTCGCGTTCGTGAAACGCGGGTGAGACGGATGCGAGTGGTCTCGCTGGTGCCGTCGCTGACCGAGACGGTCGCGGTGTCCGTGCCCGGTGTCCTGGTCGGCGCCACGGACTGGTGCACGCATCCGGCGGGCCTCGACGTCACCCGCGTCGGCGGCACCAAGAACCCGAAGGCCGAGCGGATCGTCGCCCTCGCCCCCGACCTGGTGCTCGCCAACGAGGAGGAGAACCGCGAGCCGGACCTCGACGCCCTGCGTGCGGCGGGCGTGACCGTCCTGCTGACCGAGGTGCGGGACGTACCGCAGGCCTTCCGGGAACTGGCGCGGGTACTGGACGCGTGCGGTGCCCTCTCCCGGCCGCGCTGGCTGGACGAGGCCGAGGAGGCCTGGTCGGCGCCGCCGGTGCCGGAACCCCGCAGGACGGCGGTCGTGCCGATCTGGCGCCGGCCGTGGATGGTGCTGGGCCGGGACACCTTCGCGGGTGACGTCCTGGCCCGCCTGGGCGTCGACCACGTGTACGCCGGGCACGAGGAGCGCTACCCGCGCGTCCCGCTGGACGACCTGCGCGCGGCGGCACCGGACCTGGTCGTCCTGCCGGACGAGCCGTACCGCTTCACCGCCGCCGACGGGCCGGAGGCCTTTGCCGGCCTGCCTTGCGCGCTCGTCAGCGGACGGCACCTGACGTGGTACGGACCGTCGCTGGCCGAGGCGCCACGGGTGCTGGGCGCGGCCCTGCGAGCAGCTCACCGCTGAGCAGTCCGCGCGCGGTGTGCGCGGTCGCGGTGACCCAGGCCAGCACCAGCACGCCGTACAGCACGAGCGCGAGCCCCTCGAAGGCCACCAGGCCGGTGTGCCGCGCGAGCGCGGTGGCGCCGGTGACGCAGGTGCCGACCGGGAAGGTGAACGCCCACCACGTCATCGCGAAGCCCATGCCCTGCCGTCGGGCGCGCCGCACATGCGCGGTGGCGAGGCAGAACCAGAGCAGGGCGAAGCCCATCACCGGCACCCCGTACAGCACCGCGAGCACACCGAAGCCGTCGCTGTACGGCGCCGGGACCACGCCCGGTGCCACGTCGGCGAAGGTGCCGACGGCGGTCGTGGACTGCCCGAGCGGGCCCAGGACGAGGAACAGGCTCGGGGTGAGCGCGAGGGGCAGCGGGCCCCCGGTGAGCAGCCGGGCGAAGATCAACGGCAGCGTGACCAGCGTCGCGAGCAGGCTGAGCCCGAACATCGCGAGGCAGGCGAACAGCAGGGTCTCCCGCGGCTGCCCGGGCGGCAGATGTGGCACGAGCAGCGGCCCGAGCGCCGCGGACACCATCGGCGCAACGAGAGGAAGCAACCACGCTCCCGTCGCCTGTCCCGGGTCGATGCGGTGGCGTACGGCCATCAGGTACGGGACGGCGACGGCGGCCGCGAGCCCGACGACCGTACCGGCGCTGAACAGCACGGCGTCGACCACGACCGCGGCGTGCGTGCCCGTCCAGTCCCGGCCGACGGTGACGGCGCCGCCGCCGACCGCGAGCAGGGCCATGGACAGGCAGCCGTAGAAGGGTGCCGTCGCCGGGTCGAGGAGATGGGCGCGGGCCTGGTCGCGGTGGTGCGTCCAGTGCAGGGCCCGGGCGGCGAGCAGGGTGAGCAGCAGGGCGAGGGAGAGGGCCCAGACGACGGTGCAGGCGGTGCGCAGGCCGGGCAGGCGGAGGGGGAGCGCGGTGCCTGCGAGGGCGACGGCGGCGGTGCCCATGACGGTGGCGTACCAGTTCGGTCCGAGGTGACGGACCGCCAAGGCGCGCGGGAGGGGGTGGGCGGCGGTGACCATGCGTCCACCGTCTCCCGGTCCGGGCGAGGCGACCAGTAAGTATGTTCCTATGACGGCATAAGCTGGGTTTATGGGCAAGACGGAGGGACCGGCGGAGGACCGATCCGCGCCCGGGGGCGCGCTGGCGCACCGGGTTCCGGATCTCGGCGCACTGGAACTGCTGCTCGCGGTGGCACGGCTGGGCAGTCTCGGTGGGGCCGCACGCGAGCTCGGCATCACCCAGCCGGCCGCGAGCAGCCGGATCCGCTCCATGGAACGGCAGCTGGGTGTGGCCCTGGTCGACCGGTCCCCGCGCGGCTCCCGGCTCACGGACGCGGGCGCCCTGGTGACGGACTGGGCGCGGCGGATCGTCGAGGCGGCGGAGGCCTTCGACGTGGGCGCACAGGCGCTGCGCGACCGGCGCGACTCGCGGCTGCGGGTGGCGGCGAGCATGACGATCGCCGAGTACCTGCTGCCGGGGTGGCTCCTCGCGCTGCGTGCCCAGCGGCCCGACACGGCCGTGTCGCTGCTCGCGGGCAACTCGGCGGCGGTGGCCGAGCGCCTCCTGGCCGACGAGGCGGACCTCGGCTTCGTCGAGGGGCTGACCGTGCCGCCCGGCCTCGACTCCGCCGTCATCGCCCACGACCGCCTCATCGTCGTCACCGCCCCCGCCCACCCCTGGGCCCGACGCCGACGCCCCCTGGCCGCCGACGAACTCGCCGCGACCCCGCTCATCCTCCGCGAGAAGGGCTCCGGCACCCGCCAGGTCCTCGACGTCGCCCTCGGCGGCCTGGCCCGCCCCCTGATCGAGCTCTCCTCCACCACCGCCGTGAAGGCGGCCGCGGTCAGCGGAGCGGGCCCCGCCGTGCTCAGCGAACTGGCCGTGGGCGAGGAACTCGCCATGCGCCGCCTGGTCAGCATCCCCCTCGACAGCGTGCGGCTGCACCGCTCCCTGCGCGCGGTGTGGCCGGTGGGGCATCGGCCTACCGGGCCGGCTCGGGAGCTGCTGTCGCTGACTCGAGGCTAGGGCCTCTCGTTTGGATCACGCCGGGCTCGCGGGGTCCGGCACCCGCGCCTCGCCGCGTTGTCGTCGGTTGGCAGGCCCTGCCGCCCTCCTCCGCCTTGCGATGCACGGCACCGGACCCCGCTCCCTGCTCCGACCTGATCCAAACGAAAGACCCTAGGGCCTGTCGTTTGGATCACGCGTTTGGATCACGCCGCAGACGCGGGGTCTGGCACGCGCTCCCCACGCTCGGCTTCGCTCGCGCGGGACCCCGGACCCCATGACCCCGCTCACCGGCGCTGAGCGGCCGGCGTCGACTCCCTGTGGTTCGACCAGCTGATCATGCTGCCCTGCGTCCGTGCCCAGGGGGAGGCCGCGCTGGGACTGGCTCAGGGGGCGGGTCGGGAAGCGGCTGTGACCAGAGCCCGCATCACCCGTACGTCCTCGTCCATCTCCGGATGCCACTGCACGCCCAGGACCCAGCCCGAGTCGGACGGCA
Source organism: Streptomyces sp. NPDC043427 (assembly GCF_056436655.1). Lineage (NCBI taxonomy): Bacteria > Bacillati > Actinomycetota > Actinomycetes > Kitasatosporales > Streptomycetaceae > Streptomyces > Streptomyces sp. NPDC043427. Next base: position 100,020 of record NZ_JBWKCC010000006.1, read on the forward strand.
GCTCCACCGCCTCCACCGTCCCGTCCGCCGCGTGGGCCGAGGGGAGCAGGCCCGTGCCGAGGCGGTCCACCGCCTGGTGGTGGTAGGTCGGCACGGAGGTCTCCTCGGGGACGGCCTCCCCGTAGAGCGTGCCCGGGACCGGCTTGACCGGATGGCGGCCGAAGACGCCGACCACCTCGGCGTGCCCCTCCAGGTGCTGGACGAGCGTGCCGCCGAGGGCGACGTTCAGGAGCTGCATGCCGCGGCAGATGCCCAGCAGCGGCAAACCGGATGCCAGCGCCGCCTCGATCAGGGCCAGCTCCCAGGCGTCCCGCTCCCGGGCCGGCGGCCCCGTCCGTGGGTCGCGCTCGGCGCCGTAGCGCAGCGGCTCGACGTCCGGGCCGCCCGCGATCACGAGGCCGTCGAGGCGGGCCACGGTCGCGGCCGCGTGCTCGGGCGCGTCCGGCGGGAGCATGGCGGCCAGGCCGCCGGCCCGCTGCACCAGCCGCGGATACCCCACCGGAAGCAGGGCCGCCTCCAGCTCCCACACGCCCCAGCACGCCCCGGCCTCGAGATACGTACTGACGCCGATCAGCGGCCTGCCACCCATGTGCCCCTCCACCCCTTCAATGGATCACTCGCATACCTTTCCAGAGTATGCGCGGTCGTCACGTCAGGAATCCCCTGAGCAGCGCCGCCGTCCCCGCGCAGTGCTCCCGCATCATCTCCCGCGCGCCGTCCGCGTCCCCGTCGAGCACCGCCTCCACCAGCGCGATGTGCTGGCGCTGCGAGTGCTCCAGGTTGCGTACGAGGAGCGGGATGCAGTCCAGCAGGTCGTTCACCGTCGCCCGGACCGCCGCGTACTGCGCCGTGAGCGAAGCCGAGCCGCACAGCTCGGCCAGGGTGAGGTGGAGCATCGTGTCCAGGCGCCGGTAGTGCGCCAGCGGCGCGTCATGGGTGCGGGTCAGCGCCTCGCGCAGCCGTACAGCCTGCTCGTCCGTCAGCCCGTGCGTCGCGCACAGCCCCGCCGCGCCCACCTCCAGCACCTCACGGAAGCGCAGTACGTCCTCGACGTCCACCTCGGCGATCCGGCGCCGCAACTCGTCCTCGCCGCCGGCGTCCGTACGGGGCAGCACGAACGTTCCGCCGTACCGCCCGCGCCGTGCCTCCACCAGCCCCTGGTCCTGGAGCACCTTCAGCACCTCGCGCAGGGTCACCCGGCTGATCCCGAGCCGCTCCGCCAGCTCCCGCTCGGCCGGCAGCCGCTCCCCGCCGGGCACCAGGCCCAGCCGTACCACCTGCAGGATCTGCTCCAGCGCCTCCTCGAAGCCGTTGCCCGCCCGCACCGGCCGCAGCACCGGCGCCAGCCGGTCCGACACCGCGCCGCCAGGTTCCTCCGGCATCTGGCCGTGCCCCCTTCCCAAGCAATGGTTCTCCGCAATACCTTATGGCTCCCGGCCCGGCCGAAGAAGCGCGAAGAACCGCGAAGAAGCCGAAGGAGCTCTCCCGTGGCAGACCGCACACCCCCGCTCAGTGTCGAGGAGCTGCACGCCCTCGTCGCGAGCGGTGAGATCGACACTGTCGTCCTGGCCTTCCCCGACATGCAAGGGCGCCTCCAGGGCAAGCGGTTCGCCGCCCGGTTCTTCCTCGACGAGGTCCTCCACCACGGCACCGAGGGCTGCAACTACCTCCTCGCCGTCGACACCGAGATGAACACCGTCGACGGCTACGCCATGTCCTCCTGGGACCGCGGCTACGGCGACTTCGCCATGCACCCCGACCTCGCCACCCTCCGCCGCGTGCCCTGGAACGCCGGCACGGCCCTGCTCATCGCCGACCTCGCCTGGAACGACGGCTCCCCGGTCGTCGCCGCGCCCCGCCAGATCCTGCGCCGCCAGCTTCAGCGCCTCGCCGAGCACGGCTTCACCGCCCAGGTCGGCACCGAGCTGGAGTTCATCGTCTTCAAGGACACCTACGAGCAGGCCTGGGACGCGAACTACCGGGGGCTGACCCCGGCGAACCAGTACAACATCGACTACTCCGTGCTCGGCACCGGCCGCATCGAACCCCTGCTGCGGCGCATCCGCAACGACATGGCCGGCGCCGGCCTCACCGTCGAATCCGCCAAGGGCGAGTGCAACCCCGGCCAGCACGAGATCGCCTTCCGCTACGACGAGGCCCTCGTCACCTGCGACCAGCACGCCATCTACAAGACAGGCGCCAAGGAGATCGCCGCCCAGGAGGGCGTCTCGCTTACCTTCATGGCCAAGTACAACGAGCGGGAGGGCAACTCCTGCCACATCCACCTCTCGCTGGCGGACGCGGACGGCCGTAACGCCATGGCGGCGGCCGACGGCGGCATGTCCGACGTCATGCGGCACTTCCTCGCCGGACAGCTCGCCGCGCTCCGCGACTTCTCGCTCCTCTACGCGCCCCACATCAACAGCTACAAGCGGTTCCAGCCGGGCTCCTTCGCCCCCACCGCCGTCGCCTGGGGCCACGACAACCGCACCTGCGCGCTCCGGGTCGTCGGCCACGGCCGCTCACTGCGCTTCGAGAACCGGCTGCCCGGTGGCGACGTCAACCCCCACCTCGCCGTCGCCGGCCTGGTCGCGGCCGGGCTGTACGGCATCGAGCAGAAGCTGGAGCTGCCCGAGGCCTGTCCCGGCAACGCCTACACCGCCGAGTACGCGCACGTGCCGACCACGCTCCGCGAGGCCGCCGAGCTCTGGGAGAACAGCCCCATCGCCCTGGCCGCCTTCGGCGAGGAGGTCGTCGCGCACTACCGCAACATGGCGCGCGTCGAGGTGGAGGCCTTCGACGCCGCGGTGACCGACTGGGAGCTGCGCCGCTCCTTCGAACGCATGTGAGGCATCACTTGTCGCAACTGTACGAACTCGACATCCTCAACCCGGCGACGGAAGAGGTGATCGCGACCGTCCCGGGCGCCGTCGAGCAGGACATCGACGCCGCCGCGGACCGGGCCTCGAAGGCCCAGACGGCATGGGCGGCTCTCGCTCCGGCCGACCGCGCCCGGCTGCTGCGCCGCTTCGCCGCCGTGGTCGACGAACACCGGGAGGAACTCGCCCGTTTGGAGGTCCGGGAAGCCGGCCACACCATCGGCAACGCACGCTGGGAGGCGGGCAACTTCCGGGACCTGCTCGACTACGCGTCCGGGGGAGTGGAGCGGTTGACCGGCCGTCAGATCCCGGTGCCGGGCGGCCTCGACGTCACCCTCCTCGAACCGCTCGGCGTCGTGGGAGTCATCGCCCCCTGGAACTTCCCGATGCCCATCGCCGCCTGGGGCACGGCGCCCGCCCTCGCGGCCGGCAACGCGGTCATTCTCAAGCCTGCCGAGGCCACCCCGCTCACCGCGCTCCGCCTCGCCGAACTCGCCCTGGAGGCAGGGCTTCCCGAGCACCTCTTCCAGGTTCTGCCCGGTCGCGGCGACATCGCGGGCGACTCCCTCGTACGGAACCCCCGCGTCGCCAAGATCGTGTTCACCGGCTCCACCCGCGTCGGCAAGCGCATCATGGCGCTCTGTGCCGACCAGGTGAAGCGCGTCACCCTCGAACTCGGCGGCAAGAGCCCCAACATCGTCTTCGCCGACGCCGACCTGGAGGCCGCCGCGGCCGCCGCGCCGATGTCCTTCCTCGACAACTCCGGCCAGGACTGCTGCGCCCGCACCCGCATCCTCGTCCAGCGCACCGCGTACGACCGCTTCCTGGAGCTCCTCGCCCCCGCGATCGAGTCCGTCGTCGTCGGCGACCCGGCGGACGAGAAGACGGACATGGGCCCGCTCATCTCCCGGGCCCAGCTGGAGCGGGTGCGTTCGTACGTCACGGACGATCTGGACGGCATCCGCGGCAAGGCCCCCGAAGGCCCCGGCTTCTGGTACCCGCCCACCGTCCTCACCGGCGTCGACCCGCGCGCGCGCGTGGCCGTCGAGGAGGTCTTCGGCCCCGTCGCCGTGGTCCTGCCCTTCGACGACGAGGCGGACGCCGTGGCCCTCGCCAACGCCACCGACTACGGCCTCTCCGGCTCCGTCTGGACCCGGGACGTGGGCCGCGCCCTGCGCGTCTCGCAGGCCGTCCGCGCCGGCAACCTGTCTGTCAACTCGCACTCCAGCGTCCGCTACTGGACCCCCTTCGGCGGCTACAAGCAGTCCGGCATCGGCCGCGAACTGGGCCCGGACGCCCTGACCGCCTTCACCGAAACCAAGAACGTCTTCATCAGCACGGAGGGCTCCGCACAGTGACCGCAGAGACGTCAGAGACCTCGGGCAGCGTCTGCCGCCGCCTCGTCGGCCGTACCGCCGTCATCACCGGAGCCGGCAGCGGCATCGGTCTCGCCGCCGCGCGCCGGCTCGCCTCGGAGGGCGCGCACGTCGTCTGCGGCGATGTCGACGAGGCCCGCGGCAAGGCCGCCGCCGAGGCGATCGGCGGGATCTTCGTGAAGGTCGACGTCACCGACCCCGAGCAGGTCGAGGGCCTCTTCAAGACGGCCTACGACACCTACGGCAGCGTCGACATCGCCTTCAACAACGCCGGCATCTCCCCGCCCGACGACGATTCCATCCTGGAGACCGGGCTGGAGGCGTGGAAGCGCGTCCAAGAGGTCAACCTGACCTCCGTCTACCTGTGCTGCAAGGCCGCCATCCCCTACATGCGGCGCCAGGGCAAGGGGTCGATCATCAACACGGCGTCCTTCGTGGCGAGGATGGGCGCCGCCACGTCCCAGATCTCGTACACGGCGTCCAAGGGCGGTGTACTCGCCATGTCCCGCGAACTGGGCGTGCAGTTCGCGCGGGAGGGCATCCGCGTGAACGCCCTGTGCCCGGGTCCGGTCAACACCCCCCTGTTGCAGGAGCTGTTCGCGAAGGACCCGGAGCGGGCCGCGCGCCGCCTGGTGCACATCCCGGTCGGCCGGTTCGCCGAGGCCGAGGAGATCGCCGCCGCGGTCGCCTTCCTGGCCAGCGACGACTCCTCCTTCGTCAACGCCACCGACTTCCTGGTGGACGGCGGGATCTCCGGGGCGTACGTGACGCCGCTGTAGGCCGCTCCGGCGGGGGTGCGGGGCAGTGGCATCGGCGCGTCCGAGCCGTGAGCCACGGGGGACCTGGGGCCTCTCGTTTGGATCAGGCCGGGCTCGCGGGGTCCGGTGATCCAGCCTGATCCAAACGAAAGACCCTAGAGGAACGTCTGCCCCTCACCCCGGTACGTCGGGACGGTCGCCGTCACCGCGTCCCCCTCGATCAGGTGCAGCAGCTCGAACCGCTCGCACAGCTCACCGGCCTTGGCGTGCCGGAACCACACCTTGTCTCCGATCAGCAGGTCGTCGGCGGGGGAGCCGAGCAGCGGGGTCTGCACCTCGCCGGGCCCCTCCTGGGAGTCGTAGCGCAGCCCCTCGGGCAGGTACGGCACCGGGAGCCGGTCGCGCCCCGGCGCACCCGAGGCGGGGTAGCCGCCGCCGAGCACCGTCACGACCCCGACGCCCGGTCGCCGTACGACGGGCTGGGCGAACAGCGCGGCCGGACGCCCGCTGAACGACGTGTAGTTGTCGAACAGGCGTGGCACGTACAGCCCCGAGCCCGCCGCGATCTCGGTGACCGAGTCCTCCGCGGCGGTGCTCTGCACACTTCCGGTGCCGCCGCCGTTGACGTACTCCAGGTCGGGGACGACGGCCCGCACCGCGCGCACCACCGCGGCGCGCCGCTCGGCGAGTTCACGGCGCGCGGTGGCCTGCATCAGCCTGATCGCCCGCGAGCGCAGGGGCCGCCCGGAGACCGCGTCGCCGACACCGGCGATGTGACCCTCGTACGCCATGATCCCGACGACCTTGAAACCGGGCCGCCGCGCGACCGCGCGCGCCAGGTCGGCGACCTGGGCCGGGGAGTGCAGCGGGGAGCGCAGGGCGCCGACCCGCACGCGTCCGCCGAGCAGCTTGAGGGAGGTGTCCAACTCCAGGCACACGCGCACGACTTCGCGCCCGCCGGCCCGGGAGGCGTCGATGAGGTCGAGCTGGGAGGGGTCGTCGACCATGACGGTGACGGCGGAGGCGAGCTTGGGGTCGCCGGCGAGTTCGGCGAACCCGGTGCGGTCGGCCGACGGATAGGCCAGCAGGACGTCCTCGAACCCCGAGCGCGCCAGCCACAGGGACTCGGCGAGCGTGAAGGACATGATGCCAGCGAACCCGTCCCTCGCCAGGACCCTCTCCAGCAAGGTCCGGCAGCGTACGGACTTGCTGGCGACGCGGATCGGCTTCCCGCCGGCCCGGCGGACCAGGTCGTCCGCGTTGGCGTCGAAGGCGTCCAGATCCACGATCGCGAGAGGAGCGTCGAGGTGGGCGGTGGCCCGGTCGTATCGGGCCCTGTCGGTGGCGCGCGCAGTCATGAACGCAGCCTGCCAGACTGGATTACCGCGGGGTAGGGGGACGTTCCGGGCAGATGCCCCTGGGGTGCGGGACTGGTTCCCGTTTGCGCAGGAACAAGCCGTAGAGTGACGCGCACGCACGGAGGACCGACGCCGGTGGGACGCCCGCGCCGGGATGCGGGTCCGCCCGTGCGGGTATGCGTGCCCGGGACGGACTCCGCGCTGGGCCGCTCCGGGCACGAAACAGTTACGGCCCAGCAGGTTCGAAGTCGGCCCGGGCACGAGGAAACGGGGGGTGCATGAGCACGGAAGCGCGCCGCGCCTCTTTTCCCCCACACCCCTCGACTCCACCGCCGCCTGTGCATCCCCCCACGACGGATACGCCAGACGACTCGACGGGGAAGCGGTCGGCTCGGGTGGGCGGGTCGCAGGGCGCCGGACCGGACCGGAGTCGCCCGGCCACCCCGGGGTCCTCACTCCCGCACACGGGTGCCCGTCCGGCCGGCGGCCGGCAGAGTCCCCCCGGGCAGCGGGAGTCGGCAGGGGACGGCGAGCCGGATGCGGCCGCGGGTGCGCCCGCGACCGACTGGCAGGGGTTCTTCGGCTCGCGTGTGCGGGGCGCGGACGGTTCTACGGGCTCGCGGGTGCCGGTGTCCAGTGACGACCGGGGTGGTGTGTTCGGTTCAGGTGTGAGGGATCCGAGGAGGGCGGACGGGCTTACGGGCTCGCGGGTGCCGCTGCCTGGTGACGACCGGGGTGATTTCTTCGGCTCGCGTGCGGGGGATGCGGAGGGCTCCGCGGGCTCACGGGTGCCGGTGTCCGGTGACGACCGGGGCGGTTTCTTCGGGGCACGTGCGACGGGTGCGGCGGGTCCTGCCGGCTCGCCCCCGCCGCCCCCCGCCTCGGCCCGCTTTCCCGACACGGCACCGACGGCGGGCCGCATTCCCACCGGCCGAGACGTGCAGCGGAGCAAGAGCTCCGGGGCGCGTGCGGAAGGTGGTCAGGAGGGGGCTCCCTCGGGTGGCCCGGACGACACCGCGCCGCGTGGTGTACCGCCGAGGCCGAGCTACCGGCCCGCCACCGCGCCGACGCCGAACGCTGGTACGGCCGCCGAGACCTCGCCGGAGACCACGACACATCCGCGCCCCGCCCCCGGAGACCTGGCCCCCGAGCCGAACGCCGCCCACCGGGGCCCCACGCCCGCTGCACCCACGCGCCGCCCTGACGCACCGCCGACCCGCAGCCCCGGCATCGGCACCGGCCCCACTGGACGCCCCGGCTCACGCCCCGGGGCGCCGACCTCGTCAACGCCGGACACCGGCCCCTTCGCCGAACCGCCCATGTCGTCGCGTCGCCCGGGCCCCGGTGTCCCCTCAGTGCCGGACGCTCGTTCGGCCTCGGAGCCGGCCACGTCTTCGCGCGGTCCGGGTCCTGGTGTCCCGTCCGTGCCGGGTGTCCCGTCGGCGTCTGCGCCGCCGGAGTCGGTGCGTGGCCCGGGTGGTGGTGTGCCGTCAGCGCCGGACGCTCGTTCGGCCTCGGAGCTGCCCACGTCGGTGCGCCGCCCCGGTGCCCCGCCCGCGCCGGGCGCTCGCTTCGCCTCCGACGCCGTCGGTGCCGAGCGGCGTGGCCCGGCTGCCGGGTCCGTCGCGGGTTCGCGCCCGCCCGCCTCCGTGCCGCGCTCGACCGGCGCACCCCGGACCGGCGGCGCGACTCCCGGACACCGCCCCGGCGGCCCAGTCGTGCCGCCTCGGCCCGACACCCCGCCCCGGCCGACCACGGCACCCCGGCCCAACACCGCACCCCGGCCCACCACCCCACCCAGGCCCGACACCGCACCCCGGACCAGCACAGGAATCCCGCCCACCGCAGCCCCCTTGCCCAGCACCCCACCCGGGCCCAGCACAGCAACCTCGCCCCACACCGCCCCCTCGCCCACCACCCCGGGCCGCCCCCCAGGTGCCCCCGAATCGCTCGGCGTGGTCCCCGATCCCGCCCTCTCCTGGAGTGCCCCCATGGCGCCGAAGTCCGGGCGGCCGGTGGTGAGTCTTGGGGAGCCTGAGCTGTATGACGACGGGCCCCGGGGGCTGTCGCTGCGGTTGCGGTCGCGGGGAGTTGCCGCGGGGGCGTGTCTCGTGCTCGGGCTGGGGCTCATCGGTGGTGCCGTGACCGGGAGCTGGCTCGTCGGGGATTCCGGGGAGGGCGGTGAGCGGAGCGCGTACGTCACGGCCGGGAGCCTGTGGCACAACGTGCCCGTGGACCAGCTGTTCCCGCCCACCGTGGCGGGGCGAGGGGCCGGCCCCGGCGGCGCCGACCGGGCCTGGACGCGGATCGCCGTCGCCCCGGACAGCGGCTGCGCCGGCGCCTTCGACCCGCTGCTGAGCAAGGTTCTCGCGCCCGCCGGCTGCGAACGCCTCCTGCGCGCCACCTACACCGACGCCACCCAGAGCTACGTCACCACCGTCGGCCTCCTCTTCACCGACGCCGACGCGACCACCATGCGCTCCCTCGCCACCAGGTTCGAGAAGGAGGGCCTGGCCCGCCGTACCGACCTCATACCCCGCCCGTACGCCGCCAAGAACACCGTCGCCGCGACCTTCGGCGACCGACAGCGCGCCTCCTGGACCATCTCCGTCCTCACCGACGCCCCCGTCGTCGTGTACGCCGTCTCCGGCTGGGCCGACGGCCGCTCCATCGACGCCGCCCAACCCGCCGAGGAGGCCATGGAGTCCGACTCCACCACGGCCCCCTCCCAGGCCGGCCTGGGCAACGAGGCCCAGGGTCTCGCCGACCGCATCGAACGCGGCCTCCCCAAGACGGCCACTTCGCCCACGGAGCAGCCCTCATGAGCAGCAGCCGTACGACGCCCGGGACCGGCCTCCCCAGCGGCGACCGCAGCCGCACCCGCCGCCGTGCCGGCTTCCTCGGCTGTCTCCTCGCCGCCACCGTCGCCCTCGTCCCCGCCACCCCCGCGTACGCCGACAGCATCCGCGCCCAGCAGTGGGCCCTGGACGCCATGCACACCCAGGAGGCCTGGCAGACCACCAAGGGCCGGGGCATCACCGTCGCCGTCCTCGACACCGGCGTCGAGGCCGACCACCCGGACCTGGAAGGCAACGTCCTCACCGGCAAGGACATGATCGGCTTCGGCGCCGAGCAGGGCGACCGCGCCTGGGCCCGGCACGGCACCGCGATGGCCGGCATCATCGCCGGCCACGGACACGGGCCCGGCGACACCGACGGCGTCATGGGCATCGCCCCGGAGGCGAAGATCCTCCCCGTCCGCGTGATCCTCGAGGACGGCGACTCCGCCCGCGCCGAGGCCCGCCGCACCCGGGGCAACGCCCTCGCCGAGGGCATCCGCTGGGCCGCCGACCAGGGCGCCGACGTCATCAACCTCTCCCTGGGCGACGACTCCGCCTCCGCGCACCCCGAAGCCGCCGAGGACGAGGCCGTCCAGTACGCCCTGGAGAAGGGCTCCGTCGTCGTCGCCTCGGCCGGCAACGGCGGCGAGAAGGGCGACCACATCTCCTACCCGGCCGCCTACCCGGGCGTCATCGCCGCCACCGCCGTCGACAAGTACGGCACCCGCGCCTCCTTCTCCACCCGCCGCTGGTACGCCACGGTCAGCGCCCCCGGCGTCAACGTCGTCATCGCCGACCCCGACCACAGGTACTACGAGGGCTGGGGGACCTCCGCCGCCTCCGCCTTCGTCTCCGGCGCGGTCGCGCTCATCAAGGCCGCCCACCCCGGGCTCACCCCCGCCCAGATCAAGAAGCTCCTGGAGGACACCGCCCGCAACGCCCCCAGCGGCGGCCGCGACGACTCCCGCGGCTACGGCTTCATCGACCCGGCCGCCGCGATCAAGGCCGCCGCCCGCCTCAAACCGGAGGGCCTTCGGTCGACCGCGTACGGCAACCGGTACTTCGGCTCCGGCCCGGACGCCCCCAAGGAGGACGACTCCACGTCCAGCTGGGCGGGCCCCCTCGCCGGCGGCGCCGGGGGACTGCTGCTGGTGGCGGCGGTCTTCATGTGGCGCAGCCGCCGCCGACCGGAGCCCAGCGACTCCTACGACTACGACTCCTACGACTCCTACGACTCCGTCTAGGTCACCGGCCGGTCCCGGTCAGCCGGACGCCGATGCCGATCCCGAGTTCGAGTTCGAGTTCGAGTTCGAGGATGATGCCGACGTCGACACAGACGGCGACCCCTCCGCGGCCGTGCTCTCCTCACCGAACACCGACACCGCCGCCTTCGCCGCCGCCTCCACCAGCGCGATCCCCTTCTCCATCGTGCTGTCGCCGCGGGACAGCACGGCCACCAGGTAGGCGTGGCCGTCGACCGTCACCCGCCCGATGCTGTTGACGTCCCAGAGCCCGGTCGTACTCCGCTCCAGCCAGCCGTTCTTCAGCGCCCACGCGGAGCCGTCGGCCGCGGCGGACACACCCCAGTGCTGGTCGGCGGCTATCTGCCCCATCAGCCCTTGCAGATACGCCTGCGACGCCTCGCTCAGCTCAGAGTCGTCCCCGAACACCTGCTGGAGGAGGGTGAGCTGGTCGGCCGCCCCGGTCTGGGTCAGGCCCCACAGCATGTCGTCGCCGCCCTCGGTGTCCGTGAGCCCGAAGCGCTCGTTCGCCGCGTCGAGTCCGTCCGCCTTGCCGATGGCCCGCCACAGCGCCGACGCCGAGGTGTTGTCGCTGTTCTCGATCATCGCGGTGGCGTACGACTTCTCGCTCGCCGTCAGATGACGGCCCGCGTCCTGTGCCTGGAGCAGGAGCGCGGCCAGGATGTCGACCTTGACGATGCTCGCCGTGTCGAAGGTGCCGTCGCCGTACGTGGCGCTCTCGCCGGAGTCCGGATCGAGCACCGCCATGGACACGTCCGCCCCGTCCTCGACGGACACGGCCTTCATGGCCTCCGCCAACAGGGCGTCGTGGTCCGCCACCGGATCGACCGGATCCACCGGATCCGCAACGGGTTCCACCGATGCCTCCCGGTCCGTCGAGCGTGAGGAGGTGGCCGGCGACGCGGTACCCGACCCGGAGCGCTCCTGCGCCTTCACGTACACGGTTCCCGAGGCCGTCGCTCCGACGACGGCCACGCAGGCGAGGGCGGCGGCGAGCAGGGGACGGCGCCGGGAGGGACGAGCGCGGCGGCTTCGACGGACTCTGGAAGACTCCATGCCCCGAGATCGTGGTGGCCTCGGCTGTGCGGGCCGTTAGGCCGAGGTTAGAGGTACGTCAGCGAAGGCTGAGAATCCTGTGAAAGCGGTCACCGCCGGGTTTCCGGGCCCTCACAAGCCCAGCAGCATCCCCCCTATAGGGTCGGTGACCGTGGCGAACAAGAACATTCCCGACCCCGGCTTCTCCGACGACGACGGCTCCGCCGATCCCCGGCTGAGCGCGGCGCTCGCGACCTGGGCCGAGGACCGCACCGCTGTGGGACCCGTCCTGGAGGCCCTCAAGGGCGCCCGGCTGCTCGTCCCGGTCGTGGCCGTGCTCGGCGAGGTAGAGGAGGACGAGAACGGGCTGCGCCGCGAGAAGACCAGCGACATGGCCGTACCGACCCTGAAGGCCGGGACCCGGATCGCGCTGCCCGCCTTCACGTCCACGGACTCCCTGGCCCGCTGGGACCCGGCGGCCCGCCCCGTCGCCGTACCCCTGCACCAGGCGCTCCAGGCGGCCGCGCACGAGAAGGCCGACACGGTCGTACTCGACCTGGCGGGGCCCGTGCCGTTCGAGCTGACGGGGTCCGCGCTGCTCGCGCTCGCAGAGGGGCGTACGACGGCTGATCCGCTCGCCGACCCCGCGGTGGTCGAGGCGGTGCGCGCCGCGGTGGCCGCCGAGTCCGCCGTGCTCCGTGCCCACCTCGGCCCCGGGCAGGCCGACGGCACCCTCGCCCTCGTCCTGGACCCGGCCGTCGCACCCGCCGAGGCCGCCCGCGCCGTCGCCGCACGGCTCGCCGCCGACGAAACACTGAGGGCCCGCCTGGTACGCGGCCTCGACCTGGCACTGCTGCCGGCCGGGACGACACCTCCGGGCGAGCCCCTGTACGTGAGGAACCGGATCAGCCGTGAAGAGCGAGATCAGCCGTAGACCGGGCCGGTGTACTTCTCGCCCGGGCCGTGGCCCGGCTCGTCCGGGACGAGCGAGGCCTCGCGGAAGGCGAGCTGGAGGGACTTGAGGCCGTCGCGCAGCGGGGCCGCGTGGAAGGAGCTGATCTCGGTCGCGCTCGCGTCCAGCAGGCCGGCGAGGGCGTGTACCAGCTTGCGGGCCTCGTCCAGGTCCTTGAACTTGTCGCCCTCCTCGGTCAGCCCGAGCTTCACGGCGGCCGCGCTCATCAGGTTGACGGCGACCGTCACGATCACCTCGACGGCCGGGACCTCGGCGATGTCGCGGGTCATCTCGTCGAAGTCGGCGTTCTCAGGAGGGGTCTCACTCATGCAGGACACGATAGGCCCAGGCCTGTGCCCCCTTGACAGCAGGAGGCGTGTGACATCGGATTCGCGCACGCGTGCCCGAACTGCTAACCTTGTGTGACGACCGGCCGGACAAGACTGTGTCCGGCCTACAAGTGGAGGCTCCGAACTCCCACCCGACCGCCCTCCGGGACGGCGGGTCACCCCGGTCAGGCGGCCACCATCGTTCCGTACGGACGATGGAGTCGCCCGAAAGCGCGCCCCGCGGCCATCGCGGCGGTGCTCCGGTAGTGCTTGGAGCCCCGCCTGTGATCGTCCGGGGCATTTTTTCTGCTTCGGCGCGGTTAGGTCTCACTAACAGAGACGTTACGCGGCTGTCCGCCAGACTGCCGTGTGGTGCTACCGAGGAGGATCCATCAGCGCCGAGCCCCGCATCAACGACCGGATTCGCGTTCCCGAGGTGCGACTTGTCGGTCCCAGTGGCGAGCAGGTGGGCATTGTCCCGCTGGCCAAGGCACTGGAGCTTGCGCAGGAGTACGACCTGGACCTGGTCGAGGTCGCGGCGAACGCCCGTCCGCCCGTGTGCAAGCTCATGGACTACGGGAAGTTCAAGTACGAGTCGGCCATGAAGGCCCGTGAGGCGCGCAAGAACCAGGCGCACACGGTCATCAAGGAGATGAAGCTCCGGCCGAAGATCGACCCGCACGACTATGACACCAAGAAGGGTCACGTCGTCCGGTTCCTCAAGCAGGGCGACAAGGTCAAGATCACGATCATGTTCCGTGGTCGCGAGCAGTCCCGGCCCGAGCTGGGCTACCGACTGCTGCAGCGTCTCGCGGAGGACGTCCAGGACCTCGGTTTCGTCGAGTCGAACCCGAAGCAGGACGGCCGAAACATGATCATGGTTCTCGGTCCGCACAAGAAGAAGACCGAGGCGATGGCCGAGGCTCGCCAGGCGCAGGAGGCCCGCAAGGCCGAAGCGAAGGCCCACCCCGGCCGCTCGCAGAACGCCGCGGACGCCGACGCCGATGTCGATGTCGACGCCGACGTGCCGGCCGAGGCACCTGCCGAGGAGCACGCCGAGGCGTGATCCCCGGGACGTCAGTCCCAGGACGTAACCGATACAACAGCGACGCTCCACCGTGCCCGGTTTCACGACCGGGCACCGGAGCGCCACCGACGAGGAGAGAACGGCGCTATGCCGAAGAACAAGTCGCACAGCGGTGCCAGCAAGCGCTTCAAGGTCACCGGCTCCGGCAAGGTGCTCCGTGAGCGCGCCGGCAAGCGCCACCTGCTCGAGCACAAGTCGTCCCGCGTGACGCGTCGCCTCACCGGCAACGCCGAGATGGCCCCGGGCGACGCCGCGAAGATCAAGAAGCTTCTCGGCAAGTGACGTCAGCGGCGCGTGATCAATCGATCGCCGCGCGCCGTACGTCTGGACCGGGACCCAATCGATTCCGGGCCGTGTGAGTCCCACCACGGCCCCGCTACAAGGAGTTAAAAAGTGGCACGCGTCAAGCGGGCAGTCAACGCCCACAAGAAGCGCCGGGCGATCCTCGAGCAGGCCTCCGGCTACCGCGGTCAGCGTTCGCGCCTGTACCGCAAGGCCAAGGAGCAGGTCACCCACTCGCTGGTCTACAACTACAACGACCGCAAGAAGCGCAAGGGTGACTTCCGCCAGCTGTGGATCCAGCGCATCAACGCCGCTGCCCGCGCCAACGGCATCACGTACAACCGCTTCATCCAGGGTCTGAAGGCCGCGAACGTCGAGGTCGACCGCAAGATCCTGGCCGAGCTGGCCGTCAACGATGCGAACGCGTTCGCCGCGCTCGTCGAGGTCGCCCAGAAGGCGCTGCCCAGCGACGTCAACGCGCCGAAGGCGGCGTGACGCTGCGCTGGCTCTGGCCGACGTACTGAGGACCCGCAGGTTTCACGGCCTGCGGGTCCGCGCTTGTGTACCTGGCTGCTGCACTTGTTCGGATGCGGGTCGTCGTGGGCTGGTCGCGCCCCGCGGCGGAGCCGCTGATGTCAGAGCCCCGCGCCCCCAGGGGGTTGCAGTCACCCCACGCAGCAACACGCTGCGCCTGTTGTTGTGAAGGTGAGCCACACATGCCCCCCGCCACCCCCGACCTCATCTCCCCCCGCTCCCCCCGCGTCTCCGCCGCGCGTCGGCTCGCGCGGCGGAACTTCCGGGGGAAGGAGCGGCTGTTCCTCGCGGAGGGGCCGCAGGCTGTGCGGGAGGCGGCCGGGCATCGGAGCGGGGACGCGGCGACGCTCGTCGAGCTGTTCGCCACGCCGGACGCCGCGGAGCGGTACGCGGACATCGTGGGGGAGGCGCGTGACGCCGGCGCCCGGGTGCATCTCGCGGCCGACGAGGTGATCGCGGACATCTCCACCACCGTCACCCCGCAGGGCCTCGTCGGGATCTGCCGGTTCCTCGACACGCCGTTCGAGGAGATCCTCGACGCGCGCCCCAAACTGGTCGCCGTACTCGCGAACGTGCGCGACCCCGGGAACGCCGGCACCGTCCTGCGCTGCGCCGACGCCGCCGGAGCCGAGGCCGTCGTACTGACCGACGCGTCCGTGGACCTGTACAACCCGAAGGCGGTCAGGGCCTCCGTCGGATCGCTGTTCCATCTGCCCGTCGCCGTGGGCGTGCCCGTGGAGCAGGCGGTGGCCGGGCTGACGGACGCCGGTGTGCGGATCCTCGCCGCCGACGGAGCAGGCGCGCACGACCTGGACGAGGAGCTCGACAAGGGGACGATGGGCGGACCGACCGCGTGGGTCTTCGGGAACGAGGCCTGGGGGCTGCCGGAGGAGACCCGCGCGCTCGCCGACGCCGTCGTGCGCGTCCCGATCCACGGAAAGGCCGAGAGCCTGAACCTCGCCACCGCCGCAGCCGTATGTCTCTACGCGTCGGCCCGTGCACAGCGCGCCTCCGGAGGGTGCCGGTCCGTCACCGACAGCTAGTAGGGTGACCAGCTCGGGGGCCCCTCAGTCGTCTGAGAGGTGGGGTACGGGGAATGAGCGTCGGCATGAGCAGTACACGGGAAGCACGAGCCGTGCCGAACGACTCCACGCCCCGGTCGCCCGGTGACCTCGCCGAGTTCGGCATCGACCCCGACGCCCTGCCCGACGGACTCGTCGTCGCCGACGAGCACGGCCGCATCGTCTGCTTCAACACGGCCGCCGAGCGCATCACCGCCACGGCCGCCGCCGACGCCCTCGGCCAGCCGCTGGAGAAGGCCCTCCCATTAGAGGACCTGGAGGGCCGTCGCTGGTGGCAGCTGACCGATCCGTACGGCGGACTCGCCATCCGGGTGCGACAGCCCGAGCGGAACCTGCTGCTGCCGGGCGGGCGGGAGGTACTCGTCTCCGCACGGTACGTCCGCGGCGAGCCCACCGGGCCCGTCCGCCGGGTCGTCGTCTCGCTCCGTGACACCGAGGCCCGCCGCCGCACCGAGCGCAGCCACGCCGAGCTGATCGCGACCGTGGCGCACGAGCTGCGTTCGCCGCTCACCTCCGTCAAGGGCTTCACCGCCACCCTGCTCGCCAAGTGGGAACGCTTCACCGACGACCAGAAACGCCTGATGCTGGAGACCGTCGACGCCGACGCCGACCGCGTCACCCGCCTCATCGCCGAACTGCTCGACATCTCCAGGATCGACTCGGGCCGGCTGGAGGTCCGCCGCCAGCCCGTCGACATCGGGGCCGCCGTCGGACGGCACATCCAGGCGTACGTCGCCGCGGGCCAGCCCGCCGACCGGTTCCTGCTGCGCATCGAGCAGCCGCTGCCCGCGCTGTGGGCGGACCCCGACAAGATCGACCAGGTGCTCAGCAACCTCCTCGAAAATGCCGTGCGACACGGCGAGGGAACCGTCACCATTGACGTCACGCCCGCCCCGTCCCCGCGTGACGGGGAGGACGGCGAACACGCAGCCACGTCGGTCGTCGTGCGTGACGAGGGCACCGGCATCCCGGAGGAGTCCATGAACCGCGTCTTCACCCGCTTCTGGCGGGGCAGCAAGCGCGGCGGCACCGGGCTCGGGCTCTACATCGTCAAGGGCATCGTCGAGGCCCACGGCGGCACCATCACGGTGGGCCGCGCCCCCGACGGCGGCGCGGAGTTCCGATTTACGTTGCCCGTGAGCACTCCGGCCTACCTCACCTGAGGCCCGCCCGAGCAGCCCGCGGGCGCATGCGCACACCCCCACCCCGTTAGACTCGGCCCTTGGCACCTTTGTGTCCCAGAGACGGCCCTCTGATCTCTGAGTGAGTCGGTGACGGGGACCTTCAGCCAGCCAATCGGAAGCACGGGAAGAGATGTCGGCACCGAATAAATCGTACGACCCTGTAGAGGTCGAGGCGTTGAAACCGGAAGAGATCGAGCGCATGCGGGACGAGGCGCTCGCCGCCTTCGCCGCCGCGGACTCCCTCGACGCGCTCCAGGAGGCCAAGGTCGCCCACACCGGCGGCACCTCCCCGCTGGCCCTCGCCAACCGCGAGATCGGCGCCCTGCCCCCGCACGCCAAGGCCGCCGCCGGCAAGCTGGTCGGCCAGGCCCGCGGCGCGGTGAACAAGGCGCTCGCCGCCCGCCAGGCCGCGCTGGAGGCCGAGCGTGACGCGCGCGTGCTCGTCGAGGAGGCCGTGGACGTCACGCTGCCCCACGACCGCGTACCGGCCGGCGCCCGCCACCCCCTCACCACGCTCTCCGAGCGCATCGAGGACGTCTTCGTGGCCATGGGCTACGAGGTCGCCGAGGGCCCGCAGGCCGAGGCCGAGTGGTTCAACTTCGACGCCCTCAACATCGGCCCGGACCACCCGGCCCGCGGCGAGGCCGACACCTTCTTCGTGCAAGGCCCTGACGGCGGCACCGAGTCCGGCGTCGTCCTGCGCACCCACACCTCGCCCGTGCAGATCCGTTCGCTGCTCGACCGTGAGCTGCCGGTCTACGTGATCTGTCCCGGCGTCGTCTACCGCACCGACGAGCTGGACGCCACGCACACCCCCGTCTTCCGCCAGGTCGAGCTGCTGGCCGTCGACGAGGGCCTGACGATGGCCGACCTCAAGGGCACGATGGACCACATGGTCCAGGCCCTGTTCGGCGAGGGCATGAAGACGCGACTGCGCCCGAACTTCTTCCCCTTCACCGAGCCGTCCGCCGAGATGGACATGGTGTGCTACGTCTGCCGCGGCGATTCCGTCGGCAACCCCGACCGGCCCTGCCGCACCTGCTCCAGCGAGGGCTGGATCGAGCTGGGTGGCTGCGGCATGGTCAACCCGAAGGTGCTGACCGCCTGCGGCGTCGACCCGGAGAAGTACAGCGGCTTCGCCTTCGGGTTCGGCATCGAGCGGATGCTGATGTTCCGCCACAACGTCGAAGACATGCGAGACATGGTCGAGGGTGACGTCCGGTTCACCCGGCCGTTCGGGATGGAGATCTGATGCGGGTCCCGCTTTCCTGGCTGCGGGAGTACGTCGACCTGCCGGCGACCGAAACCGGCCGTGACGTCCAGGCCAAGCTCATTTCGGCCGGGCTGGAGGTCGAGACCGTCGAGCACCTCGGCGCCGACCTCAAGGGCCCGCTGGTGGTCGGCCAGGTGCTGACCATCGAGGAGCTGGAGGGCTTCAAGAAGCCGATCCGCTTCTGCACCGTCGACGTCGGCCAGGCCAACGGCACCGGCGAGCCCCAGGAGATCGTCTGCGGCGCCCGCAACTTCGCCGTCGGCGACAAGGTCGTCGTCGTCCTCCCCGGCGCCACGCTGCCGGGCGGCTTCTCGATCTCGGCGCGCAAGACCTACGGCAAGACCTCGCACGGCATGATCTGCTCCAGCGGCGAGCTGGGCATGGGCGACGACGGCACCCACGGCATCATCGTGCTGCCGCCCGAGACCGAGGTCGGCAAGGACGCCATCGAGCTGCTGGAGCTGGTCGACGAGGTCCTCGACATCGCCGTCACCGCCAACCGCGGCGACTGTCTGTCGATCCGCGGCGTCGCCCGCGAGACCGCCATCGCCTACGGTCTCTCGCTGCGCGACCCCGCGCTGCTCGACGTGCCGGGACCCAACGCCTTCGGCTACCCGGTGAAGGTCTCCGACCCGCTCGGCTGCGACCGCTTCACCGCCCGCACCGTCACCGGCCTCGACCACGAGGCCCGCTCCCCGATCTGGCTGCAGCGCCGCCTGCAGAAGGTCGGCATGCGCCCGATCTCCCTCGCCGTCGACATCACCAACTACGTGATGATGGAGCTCGGCCAGCCGCTGCACGCCTACGACCGCTCGCTCGTCCAGGGCACCATCGGCGTGCGCCGGGCCGAGGAGGGCGAGAAGATCGTCACCCTCGACGGCGTCACCCGCACCCTGCACGCCGAGGACCTGGTCATCACCGACGACCGTGGCCCCATCGGTCTCGCCGGCGTCATGGGCGGCGCGAACACCGAGATCGCGGACCACGACGACACCGGGGACGCGGCGAACGCCACGACCGACGTGGTCATCGAGGCCGCCCACTTCGACGCGGTCGCCATCGCGCGCACGGCCCGCCGTCACAAGCTGTCCTCCGAGGCGTCCCGCCGCTTCGAGCGCGGCGTCGACCCGCAGGCCGCGGCCGCCGCCGCCCAGCGCACGGTCGACCTGCTGGTGCTGCTCGCGGGCGGCACCGCCGAGGCCGGCGTCACCGAGATCCTCGCGCCGTCCGCGCCGCACACCATCACCGCCCCCGCCGACCACCCCGACAAGGTCGCGGGCGTCACCTACGGCCGCGAGACCGTCGTACGGCGTCTGCAGGAGATCGGCTGTGACGTGTACGGGCAGGACGAGCTGATCGTCACCGTGCCGTCGTGGCGGCCCGACCTCACCGAGGCGAACGACCTCGCCGAGGAGGTCATCCGCCTGGAGGGCTACGAGAACCTGCCCTCCACCCTGCCCAAGCCGCCCTCGGGCCGCGGTCTCACCCACCGGCAGCGGCTGCACCGCCGGGTCGGCCGGGCCCTGGCCGGAGCGGGCTACGTCGAGGCGCCGAACTACCCCTTCGTCAGCGAGCAGGTCTTCGACCAGCTCCTGCTGGAGACCGACGACCCGGCCCGCCGCGTCGTCAAGCTGGTCAACCCCCTCAACGACGAGGAGCCCGCGCTCCGCACGTCGCTGCTGCCGGGTCTGCTCGGTGCCCTGCGGCGCAACGACGGCCGGGGCACCCACGACCTCGCGCTGTTCGAGACCGGGCTGGTCTTCCACCCGCGTGAGGAGCAGCGCGTCGCCGGGCATCTGCCCGTCGACCGGCGTCCGACCGACGAGGAACTCGCCGCCCTGAACGCCGCGCTGCCCGAGCAGCCGCGCCATGTCGCCGTCGTCCTCGCGGGCGCCCGCGAGCAGGCCGGCTGGTGGGGCAAGGGCCGTACGGCCGACTGGGCCGACGCGGTCGAGGCGGCGCGCACGGTCGCCCGTGAGACGGGTGCCGAGCTGACCGTCCGCAGCGGGCAGTACGGGCCGTGGCACCCGGGCCGGTGCGCCGAGCTCGTCGTCGTCGCCGACGGTACGGAGCGGGTCGTCGGCCACGCGGGTGAGCTGCACCCGCGCGTGGTGAAGGCCCTGGGGCTGCCGGAGCGCACCAGCGCGATGGAGCTGAACCTGGACGCCCTGGAGCAGGCCGGTGACGGTACGCCCCAGGCGCCGAGCATCTCCACGTTCCCCGTGGCCACGCAGGACGTCGCCCTCGTCGTCGACCAGTCCGTACCGCACGCGGACGTCGAGGCGGCGCTGCGTGAGGGCGCGGGTGAACTGCTGGAGGGGATCCGGCTGTTCGACGTGTACGAGAACCCGGAGCAGCTGGGCGAGGGCAAGAAGTCGCTCGCGTACGCGTTGCGGTTCCGGGCGGTGGACCGGACGCTGACGGTCGACGAGGCGTCGGCGGCGCGGGACGCGGCGGTCGCCCTCGCGGGTGAGCGGGCGGGGGCGGTGCTGCGGGGCTAGCCCGCATACCCCCACATTCGCCACTCAACGGTTACCTCACTCGATTGAGTGATAAAGGCGGGTGATCTGGCCCTTTTGGGTCAGCTGCCGACAGAATCGGACCGGCCCCTCGGGGCCGGTCCGATCTCCGTTGTCAGGGCCTGTCTGGGGGGCCGTCGGCATGATCCGCATCAAGGCTGGGGTTCCCCGTGGAGTGCGGCCCTTCGTGTTCGGGCTGCCGCTCATGTGGGGTGCGCTGGCGATCACGTACAGGCTGGTGTGCCCGCTCGCCCGGCAGGGCGACCTGGGGGCGCGGCTTTTCACCACGACGGTCTTCTTCGCGCTCGGCACCGGGCTGATCCTGCACGTCCGCCGGGCTCTGCTGCAGGAGCTCAGGCAGGCCCGCCGGGTCGCGCGGGCCGCTCAGAACGCCCTGCTGCGGCCGTTGCCGGCCCGCGTGGGCGGACTGCACACCGCCGCCGCCCAGCTCTCCGCGGACAGTGGGGCCCGGGTCGGCGGTGACCTGTACGAGGTGATCGCCACCGAGCACGGCGTACGGGTGGTGATGGGCGACGTACGCGGACACGGCCTCGCCGCTCTCGGCACCGTCGCCGCCGTGCTGGGCAGCTTCCGGGAGGCCGTGCACGACGAGCCAGAGCTCGGAGCCGTACTGCGCCGACTCGACCGGGCGCTCGCCCGGCACCTGCGTGAGCGGGCAGGCGACGAGCACCCGGTCGTCGAGGAGTTCGTCACCGTACTGCTGCTGGAGATCCGCCCGGACGGCGAACTGCTCTGTCTGAACTGCGGTCACCCCTGGCCCTACCTGCTGACCGGCACCCGCGTCGTACCGCTCGCCGACGCGGATCCCCTCCCGCCCCTCGGCCCGTTTCCGCTGCCGCGCGACCTCCCCGCCGAGCCCGTCGGTCGCCTGCTCCTCGGCGAGTCCCTCGTCCTGCACACGGACGGTGCCGAGGACGCCCGGGACGCTCATGGCCGGTTCTTCTCCCTGCCGGACGCGATCGGGGAGGCGATGCGAGGCCGCCCGGTCACACCGCAGACGATCCTGCGGGTCGTCCTGTCGGCACTCCTGCACCACACGGCGGGCAGGCCCACCGACGACATCGCCCTGCTGGTCCTGCACAACGACCGCGACAGGGCCCAGTGCGGCTCACCTCCAGGGGCGCGGGGCAGCGACATCAGCGGCTCCGCCGCGCGGGCGCGACCAGCCCCCACCCACCCGCACCCGACAAACCACCGCTGAAGCCGGCGCAGCGCCGGGCCGCCGTACTGTACGAGGGGGAGCCGGCGGCCCGGCTGGCCTCTTGCGAGGTATTTCAGTCAACCGGGTGGGAACTCTCCGCAACAGCGCGCACACAGCCCGGATTCGCGCACTCCGTTCACACCCCGTGTGAAGGCGCACGCACTACCCTGACGGCACCGAGCCACCCGGGGGGCACCCATGCAGCCCAACACCTTGCTCGACGCGATCCTGGACGAGGCCGGGATCTCGCACGCGGGGCTGGCCGCACACGTCAACCAGGCGGGACGGGCACGCGGTCTCGCCCTGCGGTACGAACACACCGCCGTGGCGCGGTGGTTGAAGGGCCAGCGGCCGCGGGGCCAGGTGCCCGACCTCATCTGCGAGGTGCTCGCCGGCCGGCTGCACCGGCCGGTCACGCTCGACGACATCGGCCTCGGCGTCCCCGGTGAGCCGTCCACCCCGCACGGCACCTCGCTCTCCGGCTTCGTCGAGCGGGCCACCGCCCTGTGGCGCTGCGACGAGCAGCAGCGGCCGCACATACTCGGCGCGCCCGCCGTCACCGGAACGCCCGCCGTGATGCCGGTGTGGGAGTGGGAGAACCCGCCCGAGGACGTGGACGTCTCGCGCGGCGGCCGGCACCGGGTCACGTCGGCCGACCTGGAGATGCTGCGCGCCGCCCGCGCCCACTACGAACAGATGTACCGCAAGGCCGGCGGCATAGCGACCCGCGCCCGCATCGTCGGCTTCCTCAACGCGGAGGCGGCCCCCCTGCTGCGCGGCAGCTACACCGACGCGACGGGCCGTCAACTCCACCGGGCCACAGGCGGGTTGGTGGCGATCGCGGGCATCTGCGCGTACGACTCCGACGCGCACGGTCTCGCCCAGCGCTACTTCCACCAGGCGCTGCGGCTCGCGAAGGCCAGCGGGGACCGGGGCCTCGGGGCGTACGTGATCGCGCTCCTCGTCAACCAGGCACTGTTCATGCGGGAGTACCGGCAGGCCGTCGCCTTCGCCGAGGCCGCGCTGCGCACCGCCGGCAAGCACATCACGCCCGCGCTGGCCTCCGACCTGTACGCGATGCAGGCGAAGGCGTACGCCCACCTCGGCGACGGCACGAGCGCGCTGTCCTGCATCCGGCGGGCGGAGACGGCCGCCGGAAACATCCGGCGCGGCTACGAACCCGACGAGACCGGCTATGTCCAACCCGGCCTGGTCAACGTCCAGGTGGCGGAGGCGCTGCTCAGTCTCGGCGAGCTGGCGGCCGCCCGGGAGCACGCCGCCGCAGCCGTCGACAACCCCGCGCACGACCGCGGGCGGGTGCACCGGCTGGCCATGCTCAGCACGATCGAACTGCGTCAGGGCAACGCCGACAAGGCGGTGGACACGGCGGTGCGGATGGCCGAGGCGGCCCGGGGAATGGAGTCCCAGCGCCTGCGGGACAGACTCAGGGCGGTGCGCGAGCACCTCGTCCGCAGCGGCGGCGCGGGCACGGCCGAGGCCGCCGAACTCATCGACGGGGCACTGCGCGTACCGCTGTAGCCATCGGAGAGTCACAGTCCCTGCTGCGATATTGCCACTTACTCGACGGAAGGTGGCAGAACCGTGCAGTGGACGAAAGAGAACGAACAAACGGTGTATGAAAACCGCTGGTTCAGCGTCAACCTCGCGGACGTCGCACTACCGGACGGTCGGCACCTCGACCACTTCCTCATACGACTGCGGCCCGTCGCCGTGGCCACGGTCGTGAACGAGGCCAACGAGGTCCTCCTCCTGTGGCGTCACCGCTTCATCACGGACAGCTGGGGGTGGGAACTCGCGGCGGGCGTCGTCGAGGACGGCGAGGACATCGCCCGCGCGGCCGCCAGGGAACTCGAGGAGGAGACCGGCTGGCGACCGGGGCCCCTGCACCACCTCATGAGCGTGGAGCCGTCCAACGGCCTCACCGACGCCCGGCACCACATCTACTGGTCGGACGAGGGCGAGTACCTCGGGCACCCCGTGGACGACTTCGAGTCGGACCGCCGGGAATGGGTCCCCCTCAAGCTCGTCCCCGACATGGTCGCCCGTGGGGAGGTCCCGGCCGCCAACATGGCGGCCGCGTTACTGCTGCTGCACCACCTCAGGCTCGGGCAGGACGCGAAACCCTGAATCCCCCGTGCGTCCCCCGCGGCTTGTGCCGCAGCAGGCGCTAGTGGCCGAAGGCCTGCCAGACCGTCACCACCAGGGCTCCGACGGCCACCACGGCCGCGAGCGAGGGCAGCGGCCATCGCGCGTGTTCCAACGTGACGATGCGGGTGCTCAGTTCGTCCAGTTCCTTGGCGGCCTCTTCGGTGCGGTGGGACAGCAGGGCCAGTCCTCCCTCGACACGGGCGTACGCCACGTCGAGGCGGCGACGTAACTCTGCGAGTTCTCCAGGGGCCACGGGATGCTCGGGATCGGCGGTCACGTGTCCACTCCTTTCCGTAGTCGTCTCACGTCCCTTGCATGCGCATGATGAGTGAACTCGCCTGGTGGACGGGTGGGGAGAGTGTGCGAGGGGCATATGCGGGTCCGGAGCGCACACGGTGTGTGAATGGCGCGGGCCCGGCACTCCGCGGAGTGCCGGGCCCGTTGGTCGTCACCGATCGTGGTCAGCCGTAGGTGTAGAAGCCGGAACCCGACTTCCGGCCCAGCCGGCCGGCGTCCACCATGCGCTGGAGCAGCGGGGGAGCGGCGTACAGCGGCTCCTTGTACTCCTCGTACATCGAGTGGGCCACCGAGGCGACCGTGTCGAGACCGATCAGGTCCGACAGCTTCAGCGGGCCCATGGGGTGGGCGCAGCCCATCTCCATGCCGTTGTCGATGTCCTCGCGGCTGGCGATGCCCGACTCGAACATCCGGATCGCGGAGAGCAGGTACGGGATCAGCAGCGCGTTGACCACGAAGCCCGAGCGGTCCTGGGCGCGGATGGCGTGCTTGCCGAGCAGCTTCTCGGTGAACAACTGCGCCCGGCTGAGCGTGCCCTCGGACGTGGTGAGCGCCGGGATCAGCTCGACGAGCTGCTGCACCGGGGCCGGGTTGAAGAAGTGGATGCCGATGACGTGGTCGGGCCGCGAGGTGGCCACCGCCAGCTTCACCAGAGGGATCGAGGAGGTGTTGGAGGCCAGGATGGCGTCCGGCCGCGTCACCACATGGTCGAGCACCTGGAAGATCTCGGTCTTGACCTGCTCGTTCTCGACGACGGCCTCGATCACCAGCTCCCGGTCGGCGAACTCGCCGAGGTCGGTGGTGAAGCCGAGGCGCGCCTGCGTCGCGTCCCGCTCCTCCTCAGTGATCTTGCCGCGCTCGGCGGCCTTGGCCAGGGAGTTCAACAGCCGGGTACGGCCGATCTCCAGGGCCTCGCCGGTGGTCTCGGCGACCTTCACGTCCAGTCCGGCGCGGGCGCACACCTCGGCGATGCCCGCGCCCATCTGACCGCAGCCCACCACTCCGACGCGTGCAATGTCTCCCGCTGGGATGCCCGTCACATCGTCCCTTTCGCTGCTGCTCTACCGCTCTGACAGTACGCCGTGATGCGGTGCCTGCTCCGACCGTGCACGTTACCGCCAAGTACCGATGATCGATCGCCGGGGTACGGCATCCTGGGGCGCGGAGACGGTCCGTGACGGCACGGATCCACGGAGTGCGGGGGTGTGTGGGGCATGGGACGACCGACTCGGCGGGCGTTCACGCTGGCCGCGATGTCGATGCTGGCGATGGGCTCGGCGCCCGCCCCGGGACACCGGCGCGCGGTGACCGAGATGCGGGGGATGTGGCTGGCGACCGTGAACAACCGGGACTGGCCGTCCCGGCCCGGCCTGAGCGCCGCGCAGCAGCGCGCCGAGCTGCTCGCCCTGCTCGACCGGGCGGTCCGCAACCGGCTCAACACCGTGATGTTCCAGGTGCGGCCCACCGCCGACGCGCTGTGGTCCTCGCCGTACGAGCCGTGGTCCCAGGTCCTCACGGGCACCCAGGGCGCGGATCCGGGCTGGGACCCGCTCGGCACGGCCGTCGCGGAGGCCCACGCGCGGGGCCTGCAGCTCCACGCCTGGTTCAACCCGTACCGCATCGCCCTGCACGCCGACCCGTCGAAGCTCGTCGCCTCCCACCCCGCCCGCAGGCACCCGGACTGGGTGGTGACGTTCGGCGGGCGGCTCTACTACAACCCCGGGCTGCCCCAGGTCCGCGCCTTCGTGCAGGACGCGATGCTGGACGCGGTGCGGAAGTACCCCGTGGACGCCGTGCACTTCGACGACTACTTCTATCCGTATCCCGTGCCGGGCCAGACCTTCGACGACGACGCGGCCTACGACACCCACGGCGGCGCCTTCCCGAACCGGGCCGCCTGGCGGCGGGACAACATCGACCGGCTCGTGCGCGAGACCGCCGCCCGCATCAAGGAGATCCGGCCCGCCACGCAGTTCGGGATCAGCCCCTTCGGCGTGTGGCGCAACGCCTCCAGCGACCCGCGCGGCTCGGACACGCAGGCGCTTGAGTCGTACGACGACATCCACGCCGACACCCGCACGTGGGTGCGCGAGGGCTGGATCGACTACATCTGCCCGCAGTTGTACTGGCACATGGGCTTCGCCGCCGCCGACTACGCGAAACTCGTGCCCTGGTGGGCCGAGGTGGCGCAGGGCACGAGGACGAAGCTGTACGTCGGTGAGGCGCTGTACCGGGCGGGGGACCCGGCGCAGGCGGCGGCCTGGCAGGACCCGGCCGAGCTGTCCCGGCACCTCACCCTCGCCAAGGAGCACCCACAGGTGCGGGGGCACGTGTTCTTCGCGGCCAAGGACGTATCGGTGGACCGGATCGGCGCCATGGCCCGGACAGTCGCCGACCACTACCGGGAGCCGGCGCGGCCACCCCGATGACGAGTCCTCTTGCTGCGGGCGCCGTTCACCACGCGGTCGGCCACGACGCGCTCGACGAAGGCGGCGACCCGGTCCAAGGCCTCCACAGCCTCGGGCAGGATGCCCCGCGGACGGGCCAGGCGTGATGCCTGCCGGGCCAGAGTCGCCGACCGCAGTGACCTGGGGCCTCTCGTTTGGATCACGCCGCAGACGCGGGGCATGGCATGCGCATCTGCGGCGCAGTGATCCGAACGACGGGGGCCTGGGGCCTTTCGTTTGGATCAGGTCGCAGGGAAGTGACGGGGGCTGTTCGACCCCGCGTCTGCGGCGTGATCCAGACGACGGGCCCTAGCGGCCCATCGACGGGCCGGTCTGCCTGTGACGGATCTCGGTGTCGGGACCCGGCGAGCAGACGCCCACGTGTCCGTCCTCGAAGCGGACGCGGTACGGGGGGTTGCCCTCGTGGCCCATCACTTCGACGATTTCGCCGACCTTGTCGTGCTGACCGACCACCCTGCCGTGCTGGACAAGCTGGTCGCCCACGGTTGCGTGCATCTGGGGGCCTCCTCACGCGAGCGGGAGCGGCGGTCCGTGGCTTTGAGTCTACGGCGGAGGGCGCCGGCGGAAAGGGGACCCGGGGGCCCACTCAGCCTCGCGCCCGCTGGGTGACCGCGATGCAGACCAGTACGGCAGCGGCCGTCACGGGGGCGGCCGCTGTCAGGTGCTCGCCCAGCAGCAGCACCGACCACACCAGTGTGAGCAGCGGCTGGGCCAACTGCAACTGGCTGGCCTTCGGGATGCCGATGGCCGCCATGCCCCGGTACCAGACGACCAGCCCGAGGAACTGCGAACCAGCCGCCACCCACAGCAGCCCGGCCACGCTGTGCGCGGTGAGATGCGCGGGCTGGTGTGCCAGAGCGAGCGCGGCGGCGGGTACGGCCAGGGGCAGGCACAGCACCAGCGCCCAGCCGATCACCTGCCAGCCCGGCATGATCCGGGCCAGTCGGCCGCCCTCGGTGTAACCGGCCGCGCACACCAGCAGAGCGCCGAACAGGTACAGGTCGGCCGTGGTGAGGGCGCCGCCGCTCTGCTGCACGGTGAACGCGAGCACCGCCGCCGCCCCCGCGAGCGCGGCCACCCAGAAGGTGCGGGAGGGTCGGCTGCCGACGCGCAGGGCCGAGGTCAGGGCGGTCGTCAGGGGCAGCAGGCCGACCACGACGGCGGCATGGGCGGTGGTCGAGGTCTCCAGGGCGAGCGTCGACAGCAGCGGGAAGCCCACGACCACTCCACCGGCGACGACCGCGAGCCCGGGCCAGTGCCGCCGAGCGGGCGGCGGAACCCGCAGGGCCAGCAGACAGGCCCCCGCGATCAGTGCCGCGAGGACACTGCGCACAGCCACCAGCGCCCAGGGCCCGAACCCCTCCAGCCCCAAGGCGGTGGCCGGAAAGGTGAGCGAGAAGGCGACGACCCCCAGTCCGGCCTGAAGGACACCGAGCCCGCGGCGCTCGCGGGGGGTGGCGCCGGGCGCCGTGACTCGCGTCGTGCACGGTGCTGTGTTCGGAGGGGTGACTGCTATCCGGGGCGACTCAGTAGCGCTACTCTTTGCTCTCATGAATGAGCGTAGCAGTGTGGGTGAGCTGGCGGACACGCTGCGGCGGGAGCTCGACCGCTACTCTCCCGGTGGAAAGCTCCCGTCGAGCCGGTCCCTGGTCGAGCGGTTCCGGGTGAGCCCGGTGACGGTGTCGCGGGCCCTCGCGCAGCTGGTCGCCGAGGGACTGGTGGTCACGCGGCCCGGCGCCGGCGCGTTCCGGGCCCGGCCCCGCGCGGCGAGCGCTCCCGCGGGGGACACCTCCTGGCAGGAGGTCGCGCTCAGCGCGGACGGTGTCGGCGACCTCGTACCGCGCACCGTGGACGCCTCCGGCGTGACGGTCTCGCTAGCGGCCCCGCCGCCCGGGGTCGTCGAGTTCAACGGCGGATATCTGCATCCCTCGTTGCAGCCCGAGCGGGCGATGTCCGCGGCTCTGGCGCGGGCGGGACGGCGGCCCGGCGCCTGGGGGCGGCCGCCGCTGGAAGGGCTGCCGGAGCTGCGCGAGTGGTTCGCGCGCGGCATCGGCGGCGCGGTCACCGCGGCGGAGGTACTGGTCACCGCGGGCGGCCAGTCGGCCCTGACGACGGCCCTCCGGGCGGTCGCACCGCCCGGCGCGCCCGTGCTCGTGGAATCGCCCACGTACCCCGGCATGCTGGCGATCGCCCGGTCCGCGGGCCTGCGCCCGGTGCCCGTGCCGGTCGACGCGGACGGCGTACGGCCCGCGCTGCTCGCCGACGCGTTCCGGGCGACCGGCGCCCGGGTCTTCGTCTGCCAGCCGCTCTTCCAGAACCCGACGGGCGTCGTCCTCGCCCCCGACCGGCGCGGCGAGGTACTGCGGATCGCACGGGAGGCGGGCGCGTTCGTCGTCGAGGACGACTACGTGCGGCGGCTCGTGCACGAGGACGCCGGACAGCTGCCGCGTCCGCTCGCCGCCGACGACCCCGACGGAGTCGTCGTGCACGTCGGCTCGCTCACCAAGGCGACCTCGCCCAGCTTCCGGGTCAGCGCCCTGGCCGCGCGCGGTCCGGTCCTGGAGCGGCTGCGCGCCATCCAGGTCGTCGACACCTTCTTCGTTCCCCGCCCGCTCCAGGAGGCGGCACTCGAACTGGTCGGCTCACCGGCCTGGCCCCGCCATCTGCGGGCGCTGGCCGCCGAGTTGAAGGCCCGTCGCGACGCCATGACGACCGCCCTGCGCCTGGACCTCCCCGAACTCACCCTCCCGCACGTCCCGTCCGGCGGCTACCACCTCTGGCTGCGCCTCCCCGACGGCGCTGGGGGCACCTCCCAGGCTTTCGGCTCTGGGGGAGAGCACGCCCTCACGGCGGCCGCCCTCCGCGCGGGCGTCGCGATCACCCCGGGCCGCCCCTACTTCAGCGCCGACCCCCCGGCAGGGCACGTCCGCCTGAGCTTCGCGGCGGTCGCGGGCACGGGCGAGATCGCGGAGGGCGTACGACGGCTGCGTACCGCCTGCGACGAGGTGCTCCCCGGAAACCGTTCGGCATCCGGAAACCGTTCGACTTGAGGCCTCGCCGCTGTGAGGATCCCGCCATGACAGACACCCCGGGCCTCGCAGACGGCTACGAGATCTCCACCGACCCCGACCGCATCGACGTCGAGCGTGTGCATCGCTGGCTGTCGACCGACGCGTACTGGGCGATCGGGCGGGCGCGGGAGAAGCAGGTGCGGGCGATTGCCGGATCGCTCAACTTCGGGGTGTTCGACGCGGCTTCGGGGGAGCAGGTCGCGTATGCGCGGGTGGTGACCGACCAGGCCACCTTCGCATGGCTGTGCGACGTCTATGTGGATCCGTCCGTGCGGGGCAAGGGGATCGGGACGGCGATGGTCGAGGCCGTGCGCGCCCACCTGACGCCGTACGGGCTGCGGCGCATCCTGCTCGCCACCGCGGACGCGCACGGCGTCTACGAGAAGGTCGGCTTCCGGCCGCTCGTCGAGCCAGACCGGTGGATGGCGCTCGTTTTCGACTGACTTGCCCGGGCGCGTCCGGACATTTCAGCGAGGTTCGGCGCAGCCCCGATAACTGGCCCGTAACGCCTCTTGACCTGCGCACTTCTGCGGCTCACCATCGCCGCATGGCGCTTCGGGTCACGTTCGTCGCAGCCGCGCGCAGCTCTCCGCTGCTGGCGGAGCGTTTCGAGGACGACCGGCCGTTGGACCAGGCCGGCTGGGACGAGGTGCAGCATGTCGCCGGTGGCCTGCTGCTCCTCGCGGTCGCCGAGCTGCGCTACTGCTCGCCGACACCGCGCAGCCGCGCCACCGGGGACGCCCTCGGTTATGCGCCGCTCGTGCAACCGGCCCTGCGGGACTGCGACATGGGCCGCTGGCGCGGGCTGACGCTCGGCGAGGCGATGGCCCGGGAGCCGGGGGCGGTGGACGCCTGGCTCGCCGACCCGCGCGCCACACCGCACGGAGGCGAGTCACTGCTGGGCTTCATCGCCCGGGTCGGCGGCTGGCTCGACACCCGGCCCATCGAGGACGGCGGCCGTATCGTCGCCGTGGCCGAACCTTCCGTGATCAGGGCCGCGCTGGTGTACGCCCTCAAGGCGCCGCCGTCGTCGTACTGGAACATCGACGTCCGCCCCCTCTCGACGACCACCGTCACGGGCCGGGCGGGTCGCTGGAACCTCCGCTTCGACGGAGCGTCCACTCAGCCCTCGCGCGCGTAGTCCGTCGTCAGGACGAGGTCCTTGGCCGGGCCGCCCACCCGCCAGACCGACCGCCAGTGGTCCGCGTCCCGGACGGTGAACTCGCCCCGGTAGAGGTCGGCGGCGCAGGGGTGGTCGGTGACGTGCCGCCCGGACGTCAGGTCCAGGTCGTGGAAGGGCCGCCCGTCGGCGAAGCGGACGTCCGCGGTGCCGTGCGTCGGGCCCGGCAGGAAGCGCAGGGTGCGCTCGGCGGGACGCGCCACGCCCTGCCAGACGAAGGTGCCGAGCTCCCGGTGCCGTAGACCGCCTTCGTCGTCGAGCGGGCTGAAAACGGTCGTCCCCTCGAACCGACCCGCGTCCCCGCTCGCGAGATCCCGCACCGATCGTTCCACCCGCCACCTCCCGGCGAGGTACCTCAGAACGTCGGGCACTGGCCAGAACTCGCCCACCGCGCACCGCCCTCCGTCGCATCGGTTCCTGTGCGACCCATTGACGCACTCCCGCCCCCTCCCTATCTTGCCGTTCGAAGTGCTGATCAAGATTCGATATTTCGAACAGCGACACACCTGAGCCGCGGAGTATCCATGTCACGCAGCACCACCCCCACCCGCTGGAGACTCGGTCTCACTGCGACGGCCGTCCTGGCGGCCGCCGCACTCGTCCCGGTCCCCGCGCACGCCGAGACGACCACCGACTACGCGATCAAGGTCGACCCCACCGCCAAGGGCGCGAAGATCGACGACACGATGTACGGCGTCTTCTTCGAGGACATCAACCGCGCCGCCGACGGCGGTCTCTACGCCGAGCTCGTGCAGAACCGATCCTTCGAGTACTCCACCGTCGACAACAAGTCGTACACCCCGCTGACCTCCTGGACGGTCGACGGCACCGCGCAGGTCGTGAACGACGACGGCCGTCTCAACGACCGCAACCGCGCCTACCTCTCCCTGGGTGCCGCCTCGTCCGTCACCAACGCGGGGTACAACACCGGCATCCACGTCGAGCAGGGCAAGAGGTACGACTTCTCGGTGTGGGCGCGCGCCGCGAGCGGCACGACCCTGACGGTCTCCCTGCAGGACGCCGACGGCACGCTGGCCACGGCCCGCCGGGTGGCCGTACGCGCGGGCGGCTGGGCGAAGTACAAGGCGGCCTTCACCGCCACCCGCACCAGCGGCAACGGCCGCCTGACCGTCGCCTCCTCCGCCGTGACCGCCCTCGACATGGTGTCCCTGTTCCCCCGCGACACCTACAGGAACGAGCCCAACGGCCTGCGCAAGGACCTCGCCGAGAAGGTCGCAGCCCTGCACCCGGGCTTCGTACGCTTCCCCGGCGGCTGCCTGGTCAACACCGGCTCCATGCAGGACTACAGCGAGGCCTCCGGCTGGCAGCGCGCCCGGTCCTACCAGTGGAAGGACACCATCGGACCGGTCGAGCAACGCGCCACCAATTCCAACTTCTGGGGCTACAACCAGAGTTACGGCCTCGGCTACTACGAGTACTTCCGGCTCTCCGAGGACATCGGCGCGATGCCGCTGCCCGTCGTACCGGCGCTGGTGACCGGCTGCGGCCAGAACAAGGCCGTCGTCGACGACGCGCTGCTCAAGCGGCACATCCAGGACACCCTCGACCTCATCGAATTCGCCAACGGCCCGGTGACGTCGACGTGGGGCAGGAAGCGCGCCCAGATGGGCCATCCCAAGCCGTTCCACCTCACCCACATCGAGGTCGGCAACGAGGAGAACCTGCCAGAAGAGTTCTTCGCCCGCTTCAAGCAGTTCCGGGCGGCCATCGAGGCCACGTACCCGGACATCACGGTCATCTCCAACTCCGGTCCCGACGACGCCGGTTCGACCTTCGACACGGCCTGGCAGCTCAACCGGGACGCGAAGGTCGACATGGTCGACGAGCACTACTACAACAGCCCGCAGTGGTTCCTGCAGAACAACAACCGCTACGACTCCTACGACCGCAGTGGCCCCAAGGTCTTCCTCGGTGAGTACGCGTCCCAGGGCAACGCCTTCAAGAACGGCCTCGCCGAAGCCGCGTTCATGACCGGCCTGGAGCGCAACGCGGACGTCGTCAAACTCGCCTCCTACGCCCCGCTGTTCGCCAACGAGGACTATGTGCAGTGGCGCCCGGACCTGGTGTGGTTCAACAACCACGCCTCCTGGAACTCGGCCAACTACGAGGTCCAGAAGCTGTTCATGAACAACGTCGGCGACCGGGTGGTGCCGTCGACGGCCACGGGGACGCCCGCTCTGCAGGGCCCGATCACGGGTGCTGTCGGCCTGTCGACCTGGGCCACCAGCGCGGCGTACGACGACGTCAAGGTGACGGACGCGGACGGCAAGACGCTGCTCGCCGACGACTTCTCCGGTGACGCCTCGCAGTGGAGCCACACCGGTGGTGGCAGCTGGAGCGTCCAGGACGGCCAGTACGTCCAGAGCGACGCGGCCGCCGAGAACACGATGGTCTCGGCCGGTGACGTGAGCTGGCACGACTACGACGTGCACGTGAAGGCCACCAAGAAGTCCGGCAAGGAAGGCTTCCTCGTCGCCTTCGGCGTCAAGGACACCGGCAACTACTACTGGTGGAACCTGGGTGGCTGGAACAACACCCAGAGCGCGGTCGAGCAGGCCGTGGACGGTGGCAAGTCGACGCTCCTCTCCAAGGCGGGGTCGGTCCAGACGGGCCGTGCCTACGACATCGACATCAAGGTGCGTGGCCGCCAGGTGACCCTCTACCTCGACGGCAAGGAGTGGGGCAGCTTCACCGACGACAAGCCGGCCGAGCCGTTCCGCCAGGTCGTCACGCGCGACGTGAAGACCGGTGACCTGATCGTCAAGGTCGTCAACGCCCAGCCCAACGCCGCCCGCACGGCCGTCGACCTCGGCGGTGCGAAGGTGTCCTCCAGGGCCAAGGTGACCACGCTGGCCGCCGCGCCGGACGCCGTGAACAGCGAGACGCAGACACCGGTCACGCCGGTGGCGTCCACCTTCACCGGGGTCGCCGACAGGTTCACGTACACCTTCCCGGCGAACTCGATCACCTTCCTCCGCCTCAAGCAGAGGTAGCCGAACCAGCCGGGCGGGCCTGGGTGCACTCTCCCCAGGCCCGCCCGGCGCCATCCCCGACGGCACACCGGCCCGGCTGAGCACGGGCGGCCGACGGCTTCTATTTCCCACTCCTCGCGCGTATTCGGAATTCCACTCGTCACTTTCCAGTGGCGGCACAACCGTCCGGAAGAAACGCTCGTCTAAGACGGCGAAATCGACCACGGACGGGGGACTCCCGAAAATGCCCAGCCCGACCCTGCCCACATCCGCATTGCGCGGAAGTGGTAATGCTCGGCGCTTGGCCGCCCTGCTGGCCGCGGCCCTCACCGTCACCGCGTTCTGTGCTGCCGACGCCGTCGCCCGCAGCTACCCCTTCGGCCCGCGCACCCGCAGCGTCAACGACCTGGGCAACCAGTACGTGCCCTTCCACACCCACCTGTGGGACCTGCTCCACGGACGGGCCGAGGGCGGACTCCTCGTCAACTGGCAGTCGGGGTTCGGCACCAGCTTCCTGCCCGACCTCGGCACCTACCTCACCAGCCCGTTCGCCCTGCTCGTAGGGGTGTTCCCGCGGGACGAGATCGATCTCGCGGTGTACGTGATCACCCTGCTGAAGACGGCGACCGCCGGCGCCGTCATGGCCTGGCTGCTGCTCACCCTGCGCCCCGGCCGCTGGTGGGCGGCGGGACTGCTGGGCGCCTCCTACGCCCTGTGCGGCTGGAGCGTGGCGGACGCGGCCTACAACCTGATGTGGCTCGACGGCCTCATCGCGCTGCCGCTGCTGTGCCTGGTCGGCGAATGGATCCTGCAAGGCCGGCACCGGGTCCTCGGCGTGCTGGTCGTGACCCTCGCCTGGATCGCCAACTTCTACACGGCGTACATGGCCACCGTCGGCGCCGGTCTGGTGCTGCTGGTCAGGCTCCTGCTCGCCCGTCCTTCCCGCCGGCAGGCGCTCGCCGCGGCGGGCCGCGCCGGGCTGACCGTCGCCCTGGGTGTGGGACTGGCCGCTCCGGTGGTCGCGGTGGTCTACTTCGGCAGCAAGCACGCCTCTCCGGGCCGCTTCCGGGGGTTCGTCCCGGTGGCGGGGGAGGACTTCCTGGCCCGCCTGCTGCCGACGACGTACGGCTTCGGCACACCGGGCGTCTACGTGGGCATGACGGCGCTGGTGCTCGCCCTCGCCCTGCCGTTCCAACGGGCGGTGCCCCGGCGTGTGCGCGCCGCGTGGACGCTGCTCGTGGCCGGCATGGTGCTGTCGATGCAGTGGGCGCCCACCCAACTGGCCTGGCACGCCTTCGCCACGCCCCAGGGCAGTTCCTACCGCGAGACCTTCGTCCTGTGCGGGCTACTGGTGATCGCCGCCTGGTACGCGCTCTCGTACGGCCCACCCGACCTGCGCGCTCTCGGCGCGGCGGGCGCGCTGCTCGCACTGATCGCCGCCGTCGCGAGCAGGAGCGACCTGGTACGCCCCGTCGCCTGGCCGGTGCTGCTGCCGGCCGCCGGGGGCACGCTGCTCGGACTGGCCCTGCTCGGCCGCCCCGGCCGCCGCCCGCTCCCCGCAGGCCTGAGATCCACCACCCCGGCCGTGCTCGCCGTGACGTTGCTGGTCGGGGCGCAGCTCGGCGAGGCCACCGCCACCTCCGCCGTCGCCACCCGGCTCCGGTTCGGCCACATGGACGACTACGCGCCCTGGGGGCAGCGGCAGGAGAGCCAGGCGCGGGCGGTCGAGGAGGCCGACGGCTGGCCCCGCTACCGCACGGACCCGGGCCGGGAGCAGACCGTGGCCAACGATCCGATGGTGGTGGGCGGCCAGGGCGCCCAGTACTACAGCAGCCACACGTCCGACATCCTCAGCCGCACACTGCCCGCCCTCGGGGGCGGCTTCACCTCACGCGGCCGGAACCTGCAGAGCCTGGACAACGCCGTGACGGACGTGATCTTCTCCGTCGGCGCACGGGTGCACTCCCCGCCGGACCCCCACCAGAACTGGTTCCCGCAGGACGGCAGCCAGGTGACCGTGACCCGGCAGGCCGTACCGCCGCTGGTGACCGTACGGCCCTCCACCACCCCCGCTCGCCCGGGCGCGAACCGCTTAGGCTTCGGGCCCTCGCCGTACCGCAACCAGGAACTGCTGCTGGGCACCCGCGTGTACGACATCCCGCGGCTCACGGTCCGCACGAGCGCCGGCCGGCAGCCGTCCCGCAGCGGCGACGAGCGGCCCGGCCTGCGCATCGGCGATCCCGCTCCCGGCGTCGTACGGAAACCGACGATCACGGCCCGCTGCGCGGCCGGCAGCGAGGTGTACCTGTGGGCGCCG
This sequence comes from Streptomyces sp. NPDC043427, assembly GCF_056436655.1. Taxonomy (NCBI): domain Bacteria; kingdom Bacillati; phylum Actinomycetota; class Actinomycetes; order Kitasatosporales; family Streptomycetaceae; genus Streptomyces; species Streptomyces sp. NPDC043427. The sequence goes on from NZ_JBWKCC010000006.1 coordinate 136,487, forward strand.
TACTTCTCGGGCACGGCGCGGGTCGCCGGTGACTCGGACGGCCCGACCGGGCGGTTCAGGTCCGACCACGGCACCAAGATCGCCGCCATGCAGCGGCTCGGCCGGGTTCCGGCCTCCGGCACCCTGCGGATCGAGCTGTCCCCGACCCGTATGAGCCTCGTCCCGGACGGAGCGGTCGGCTGCCTGGACACCGCCCGGCTGCGCGCCGCCGCCGAGCGCCTCACGGCCACCGGCGCCACCGACGTGTCCGTGTCCGACGGCACCCTCCGGGCGAAGCTCCCCGCCCACAGCGTGGGAACCGCCGTCGTCGCGGCACCCAGGATCGCCGGCTGGCGCTGCGCCCTGGGGGACACCCCGGCCGTACCCGCCAAGGAGTTCCACGGACTGATCGCCATGCCGCTCGACGGCTCCTCGACCCGACTCACCTGTTCCTTCCACCCACCCGGCCTACGGCTGGGCACAATCGTCGGGGCCGCTTCGCTCCTGGGACTGATTTTGTTCGGCGCCATTCCGGTCTTCCGTCGACGTGGTGCTGTTTCCCGGGGGAAATCCACGGTCGTCGCGAGCAATGTGAAACGAGCGAAAGACCTCATTCCTTGAGTGCTTGATTAACCTGTTGTTCTCTTGCGGTTTTCTGATTCTTCGCTCGGCATGCGGGCCGCTGGCCGGTCCGGCCGGTCCGGCCGACCCCGCGGGGTCGCGGGGTCGCGGCGGCTGTGACCGAGAACTCTAGTTGGCAAATCATGGACTGAGACGCGCAGGTCGGGAGCGGGTGGAGAATCCTTGTTGGCAAATCATGAGAAGGCTAGTTGGCAAATCATGGTTGCCGTCGTTGACTCTCTGTAACTGCATGTAGCTCTACCTGCGACGACACCAGCGAGAGGTTAAGTGTGCTGCACAAGGCTTGCGAGATGACCGAGCCGACTGGCTGGGCCACCACTCGGCCGCCCTGGTCCCGGACGGGCTGGGGAACTGGCTGCCCTCGATGTCTGCGGCGTCAACCACTCTCGTTCTCCTAAGGGGCGGCGTTCCATGCCAGGCCGCCGAGGTCGAGTTGGTGGCGGGCACGGGTGACGGCGACGTAGGCGAGACGGGCGTCCGTGTCGCTTACTTCCGGGGCCTGGTCGGCCGCGCTCGTGCCGGAGTTGGGGTCCTTCGGCTGGGGGAAGTCGTTGCCGATCCTGACGGTCGACCATTCGCGGCCTTTGGCTTTGTGGGCGGTGGAGACGGTGACGTCGGCGTGTGCTTCCTCGGTGAGGTCGGACACGGCAGCGAGGATGGCGTCGGGACCATGGGTATCGACGAGGTCGGCGAAGGGCTGCAGGTCGCAGCCGGCCGGATCGTAGGCGGCGTAGTCCTGCAAGTCGCCCCAGGACGCGAACAGCACCAGCTCGGGGTGATGAGTGCGGCGCCCTTCCTTCAAGTCGCGTGCGGCAGAGGCGAGTTGGGCCAGTTGCTGGCCTCCCCGGGTGAGGGCTACGCGGTGCCCTTCGCCGAGCAGACGCATGACCTCTGTCATGGCGCCGATGTTGGTGCGGCACAGCACGGCGTCGGGGTGGTCGACGCTGCTGACCTCTGCGGGAACGCTGGTGGTGCCCGTCAGCCGGATAGGGGCGTCGGCGAGCGCGAGCCACCGGTTGGCCTCGTTGGCGATCTGTGGCCCGAAGCGGAACGAGCGGGTGAGGGTCAGCTGTTCGGCGTCGAAGCCGGTCATCACGTCGGTTGCGCCCCGCCAGCCGTAGATGGCTTGGGCGGAGTCGCCGACCATGACGAGCTGGGCGTGGTCGCGCTGTGCGGTGAACACCTGCTCCAGCACCGGGTTGGTGTCCTGGGCCTCGTCGAGGAGGAGGAAGTCGGCCTCGATCTTCGGCCTGGTCAGCGCCCACATCTTGAGGTAGTGGTCGTGTTCGAAGCGGACGATGCCGTGGTCGGGGCGCTGCAGGTCCGCCCATGCCTTGGCGGCGAAGGGGAGCACGAGTTCGGCGAACTGCCGATGGGCGGCGGGGGCGTCGAGGCCGCGTAGGCGCGGCACGTGGTGTTGGGCCAGCGCGCTGTCGGCGGAGTGACAGAAGCGGGTGACGGTGCGCAGCACGTTGTGGGACAGGGTTCTCTGGCTGATCTCGTGGTCGGCGATCCGTACGGGGCGGAGGATACCGAGGGACTGTCCGGTCTTCCAGGCCGGCTGGCGGGGGCTGTTGAGTCGGTCGGCATAGCGGTGTCCGAGTGCGGCGAAGGCGGTGGCGTGGGCGGTCCGGCACTGCACCGTGGACGGGAAGCGGGCTGCGGCGTCCTGCGCGATGTCCTTGTTGAAGGCCAGGTAGCGTCCCCGGCGTTTGGTGCCGGCGGGCTCAGCGCGGCAGACGTACCTGCAGAAGGCGGCCTGCGGCGCAGGCCAGAACTTCTTCCAGGGTGTGGTGGGTGAGCAGGCGCTGTATCGGCGATTCGAGGCGGTGGCGCCGCTGGCGTTGCTCGTGCGCGAGATAGGTCGTGATTCGTTCGGCCAGGACGTCCCCGGCGCGCTGGCCAAGCGCGGCCGCCTCCTCGCGGATCTGCGCGTCGGCGCGGCGGCTGAGGGCGACATTGAGCAGGACATGGCCCTGGCGGTCGGGATAGTGCGTGGTCAGCATGTCGATCGGCAGGACCGTGTCCAGGCGGCGGCGCAGGCGGTGCAGGGCGCGGCCCGGGCTCTTGCCGCGCTGCACCGTCATCAGCCGGGTGCGGTCTGCGTTCGCGGCGAACGTCACCCGGTGGCGGGCCTGGTGAAGTTCCCGAACGGTGGCGGGCCGCGTCAGGACGATCTCGACGGCGTACTGATGCGTCACGACAAGACCCGCCGGGGTGCGTGGCCGTTGGGACGGCGCCCGTGCGTGGGCAGGCGGGTGTGGATGTGCTCGTGGTGGCGGAGCGGGTCGAAGGGCTCCCAGTCCGCGACGGCGAGGTCACCGGCGGTCGACGCTGTGGCATGGTCCCGGCACCGTTGGGTGCGCCAGCGCAGCTGTTCCTGGTATGGCAGTGCGGACAGGCTGTAGACGGCCATGACATCCGACGGCAGTGCGAGCTGACCGTGGTGCATGGTCACGGGTACCAGGGTCCACACCCCGTGCAACCCGCCAGGGCCGAGGACCTCGGCCGTACAGCGGGTTCGGCGCCGGGTCTGGGCGACGCACTGGATCTCATCGACGGGGCGGGAGGCCAGGTAGCGGACGAACAGCAGCTGCACGACGGGCCGGGCCGGACGACAGACGGCCTCGCCCGGCGGCGGGCCGCCTGCCAGTGTGGCAGGTGCAGCGAGAACTTTGGTGTCCAGCAGACGGCGGGTGCGCAGGGCGAGAGTCCGGCGCAGGCCGGACAGCTGCGGCGCGGCCATCGGAGCCGGGCGGGCTGGGCACAGCAGGTCGTGTGCCAGCCGGCACCAGCTGCTCCCGTCGCCCGCGGGATGGGCGAGGCCGCGGCTGACGTGCCAGCGGCAGGACTCCGGCACCCCGGCCACCGGCAGTTCGTGCGGATGCAGCCGCACCAGCCGGTCGTCGGCCCCCAGGTAGCACTCGACCGGATTGCCGCATTCGCGGCAGGACGTGGTCTGGCCGCGTCGCAGCAACCGGCTGGCACTGTCGGGGACGATACGCAGGGACCGCCGCTGGGGCGCGCTCGCGCGGCTGCCGTCCCAGCGTCGAGCGGAAGGAGAAGGAGAGGAGCACATGCGGGCGAAGCTGCCAGCCGACACGCCCCGCCTGCGGTACGCGACCCTGATGATCCCCCGGGCAGAGCAGGGCGGGGCGACAACAGTGCGAACGCTTGCTCGCGCATTCGATAGGGCGTTGCCGGAACGAGTGAATCGCCGCCGGCGCCGGACGGGCCCGTATCAGCTGTCGGAGCTGTCGTCGGTGCCGGGGAGGCCGTGCTCGTGGCAGAGGGTGGCGAAGAGCTCGTCGAGCGGTGTGTCCAGGGCGTGTGCGAGGGCGTGCCATGTCTTGAGGGTGCCGACGGTGCGGCCCTGCTCGATCTCGATCACAGTGCGCCTGCCCAGGCCGCTGCGGGAGGCGAGCTTGTCGTAGCTCCACCCGCGCTCAGCCCGCAGACGCCCGAGCTCCAGTCGGAGGGCGTCGAGGTCCGGATCGGGCGGCAAGATCGTCACCCGACCATCCGACGGTGCAGACCCCTGCCCTGTCAGTGCAGACCTCTGCCCTATTTCTCCAGATGTCTCCACCGCGGGAGGGCAGGGGTCTGCACTACGGTGTCGGCCGTCCCGCTGTACCGCGCGGTGGGGCTGGCGCCGGACCGGGAAAGGAGGGCCACACCCCCATGAGGCTGCGCACCGTGTGTCCTCAGGCGGAGCGGACCTGGACGGTGGAACTGCGATGCCAGACCGGTGGGCTCGTTCTCGTTTGCCAGCACTGTCCCCAGGACGGCCGGCGGGTCACCGCGCAGTCCGCGCGCTCGGCGGCCCTTGCTCACCTCGCCCGGCATGCCCGCGGTGACCTGAGGGCTCCTCACCTGCGGATCTGTCAGTGCCATGAACGCGGCTGCCGTTGGCACCGCCGTCACCGCGGGTGCGCGGGGCCCATCCGCCTGCTCCTGGCTTGCGAACGCGGCGGCCGTGTCTGGCGCCTCGCCGACGCCTGCGGCGCCTGCGCCGCGGCAACCGCCCAGGCCGCCGTTGTGCCCGACACCGTGCTGGCCGCACCGTTCCACCCGCCTTCCGTGCGGCCGCGCGGTCCCCGGCCCAGCCGGGGGCCGGGGGAGCGTGTCCGCGTGAGCGAGATCCTCAGCTACCTGGCCGCGGCCCTGCCCGCGGACGTGTCCGCCGGGGCGAGGCTCCTCGCCCTGCAGTGCGCCCTGCGCATGAACGCGTACCTACACGTCGAACTCCGTGCGGGCCTGCTGCGCAGCCTTCGTATCGATCCGGTGCAGGCCTGTCGCGAGTTGGAACGGGCGCGGTGGGCAAGCATGGTGAACAGTCCCGGAGCGGCCGGGGTGGCTGCGGAGCTTCGCGACGCCACGCTGCTCGCCCAGTCACCGGCCCGCCCCGACCGGCGGCGCGCGGCCGACTGGGCGTTGCGCACCGGGTGCCCTGCCCGGATCGGTGGGGCAGAGCCGCAGCTGCGACTGTCGGGCGTCTATCTCGCGGCGCGCAGCGATCCGTCCTCGGGGGAAGGACTGAGTGAGTGCGACCGGATCATCCGTGACTGTGGCCTGCGCGATCAAGGGTTCCACGGTGTGCTCAGCCATCTGACGGCGAACGGCGTTTTGGAAGGGTGGTGGATCTGCCCGGATTCAGGCGACGTGCACTGGACGCTAGCGCCGAGGCGATGACCGGCAACCCCTTGCCGACCGTGAGATGCGGGAACGGCCGGCGGGGGTGATTTGGCTCGTCAGACGTGCTGTCGGGTAAGCGGTTGCAGGTTCGAACCCTGGAACGGGATGAGTGAGGGAAACGCCTGACCGCGCCGGCGGCGAGGGCACCGATGGCGACGTGACCGACGTCGCGGCCAGACCCGAACTGGTCACGGTCACCCCAGCGTTCCGCCTTCCTCCGCTGGACCGCGCACACGAGTAGAGAAGGGTGCACGCAGGGGCTGTCGTCGGACTCTCAGAACACAGGTTCTGTGGATACCGGTGTCCTCCGTCGTCAGGGCACTGCATATGTGTCGATCCCGTCGTCAGTCGTGGTCAGTCTTGGCCTCGTCGTCCGGCGTTGTGGACAGTCCGGCCGCGTCGGCGAGATCTGGGTCCTCCATGCTCTGGTTACCGGCAGGCGAGTCCCAGTCCTCGTTCGAAGTCCCGTCGCCGTCCGCGAGTGTCGGGAGGACGTATGCCTGGGCCAGCCCCGCGAGGTGGAGGGGGAGGGGGAGAGACAGGGCGGCGGCGTAGTCCGGGGCCTGGCGGAGCTGGTGCATGGCGAGGGCCAGCGCCTCGGGGTCGTCGGGCTTTTCCAGTTCGGGGGCCGCGGAGTCGTCGTCTTCGTGGCAGCCCAGTACCGCGATCTCCACCAGGGTCGGGTTCCAGGCGCTGGTGCCCGCCTGCGAGGTGAGGTTGCCTGCCGCGTTGACCCGGGTGGCGAGGCGGTCGAGTGCGGGGGAGATCGCATGGGTGCCGGGGCGTTCGGTGGTGCTGTAGAAGACCCGCTCCCGCGACGAAGCCCCGTACTGCTGCTGGGGATTCTGTGCCCAGAAGCCGGCCGGCTGCCCGTGGGGCTTGCCCGGGTCGCCCAGGCCCCACCACTGGGCACTCTCGCGACCGCCGCACCCGCGCACGCGTACGAGGCGCAGTTCGTCGTCCAGTCGTCCTGCCGGGGCGTGGCCGGTCTTGATCAGATCGCGTTCGGTCTGGCCGTCCTGGAGCCAGGGCCAGTGCAGTCGGCTGTTCTGAGCGTGGGTGATCAGTGCGGTGGGTTGCCCTCGGAGGGAGTGCAGCACGCGTTGGAGGAATGCCGCGGTCTCCCTGCGCTGTTGGGCGAGGTTGCTGCGCCACTGCTTGCCGGTGACCCTAGGGGCATCGGAACGTGCGTCATCGTCTGGAGTCCCGGGTTCCGTGAACGCTTCGGGGTCGATCTCCGCCTGTTTCACCAGACCGAGGAGGAACTGCGGATAGGGCACCCATTCCCCCGCGGTGTCATCCCAGCCGCGTACGGCCGCGAGGCCTTCCCCGGCCGGGAGCGGGGTGACCAGGACGGCCACAGGCAGGTGCTTGGGCAACCGGGTCGGGCCGTCCTTGCGACGTTTCACCATCCACACCGCCGCGTATTGCAGCGAGTCCGGAAGATCGTCACCGAGGGTGTGCTGGGGCAGGACGCGGACGCCGAGCTGGCGCAGTCCGTCGAGCCACGAGCTGCACGTGCGGTGGTCGAGGCTCTCCGCATTGTCGATCTGCCGGTCGGTGGACGAGGTGACGACGAACTGAGTCAGCAGGCCCGCGTCGGCGCACCCGAGGCGGATGGCGAACTTGGGGTCCGTCAACGCTGGGCGGAACGTGCTGCGGTGTGCGACTTCCACGAGGGCGAGTTCGGGGCGGGAGGGGTCCGCGCCGTCCGCGCGGAGCCAGGCGCGCAGGGCGCGGCGCCGTTCGGCGACGGCCGCCGCGAGCGCCGCGCCTTTGCCTTTGACCGCCGGGTCGGGCACGAGCCGGTCGCCCAGTCCGTCGGCGAGGGGCAGGCAGCGCAGCCGGAGTGTGACCTCCGCCGTCCGCCACTCCAGGACGACCGGTGCTCCGGGCGTGGCCTCGTCGAAGTCCTGGTCCGTGACGTGGGCGGCACTGGCGCCGCCGTCGCCGTCGAGGCCCAGGGCCTTGGCGAACTGTTCCACTGCCTCGCCGCGTACCTCGGGCGACTGCCACAGCAGCCGGGCCTCCACCACGGGCGGGCCGGCCTGTTCCTGGCTGTGGGAGGCGATCCGGGCCTGTGCCGCGAGTGCCACGCGCCGTGCCCGGGTCTCGCGCAGCAGCTCGGTCTTCTTGGCCTCGTCGGTCCTGGGCTTGGGCCGCCGGTTCTCCGGAGCGCCGATGCCCTTGCCACGTCCGCGCGTGAGGTCGGGTACCCGGGCCAGTGTTTCAGGGAGGGCCTGCTCGGCCCATTCGGTGAGCTGGGCCCGCTGGTTGGGCATGAAGCCGGTGCCGATCTCGTGCTTGCCCATTCTGGTGCTGTGGACCACGGCGGCCCTGACGCCGCGGCCCTCGCCGATCCAGGAGACCGGTTCGGTGAGGAGCTGTTCGGGGTCGGGGAAGTTGCCGGCGAGGCTGAGTCCGCGCAGGATGCCGGCGGTGTCGTTCTCCGACCAGACGAAGGTGTCGGTGGCCCGGTCGCGGCGCAGGCGTGCCAGTGCGTAGCGTTCGGTGGCCGGTGCGCCGGGCAGCCAGGGGATGGTGGGCCGCAGGTAGACGGTGGTGGCCTCCCGGTAGGGCAGGTTGAGGCGTTTGGTGGTGGCCCGAGGGTGGGTTGCCCAGCGGCGTACACCCCAGTGCAGGTGGAGACGCGGCCTGGGGTCGAACGGAGTGGTGTGCAGGGAGATGTTCAGAAGGACGGAGAACCACCATTCCTTGCGTTTGACGGTCCGGCACAGAGGCTGCGACATGAGTTCCGCGCCCTGGTCGCGAGGTCCGCGGGGCAGCGCCCGGAACCGCAGCTCCCCTCCCTCGAACGGGAAGGGGTCGAGGGTCAGGATGCGGCGTGCCAGGGCGTCGGTGGCGAGTTGGAACTGGCGCGGTTGCGGAGCGGCGGTGCCGCTCCGGGTGGTCGGGGTGGTGAGGAGTTCGACGCCGCTGACCGGCTGCCACTCGGGCAGGTTCTGCTTCAGCTCGGTGCTGCTCGCGAGCAACTGCGAGCGGAACCGGGGATCCTGTGCGGAGCCCTTGGGACCGAGGGTACGCAGCCAGGCGTCGAGGAGTTGCTGCATGGAACGGCCGGGGAGGGGGTCGGGCGCCGAGGCCGGTACGTACATCCAGAAGTCCTCGGCGGCCTGCGGCCCCGGTTCCACCGGGATCCGCGGCCGGGGGCGGACGATCACGTCGGGGGCGAGGGTCTGGAGCACGCCGTCGAGTCGGCGGGTGGGCAGCGTCGGCTGCCGCTTCTCCTCGTCCCGCCCGTGGTTGTGCAGTTCGAGAAGTCCGGCATGCCAGTGTTCGGGGAAAGGGAGTGCGTGGAAGTCCTCGGTCCAGGGGGTGCCCTCCTCGGCCAGGTGGTATGCGGATCGGCGGATGTTCTTGTACATGTCGGTTCTCCCTGCGATGTCCGTACGTGGGCGGGTGCGGTTGCCCGCCAACAGTGCTGCCCAGGGGCGGTGGTTGGCGTGCTTCAGTCGACCGATCGCGGGCCGGGTGACGTCCCCATGGCGCACAGTGCTTCGTACAGCGGGCGGTAGAGCAGCTTGACGAGTGCGGCGTCGGCGGGGTCGGTGCGCGCGCCGTACGTGACGGTGTCGGTGTCGCTCTGGGCGAAGTAAGGCGCCAGGACGTCCCGCAGTCGGACGAGCAACCCCGGGTCGCCTGTGCGGCGTGGACGCCGGTTCTGACCGGCGAAGGGGGCCTGTGCTGCGGCGAGTCGCGGTGCGAAGGCCGCGTCGACGAACACGACGCGGGCGGGTACGCCACCACGGACGAGGCGCCCGATGACCTGCCAGATGGTGACGAGCTGGTCCCAGACGAAGGACTTCTTCTCGTCATCGGAGAGCGAGGAGTAGATGTAGGGCCGTGACAGTACGTGTCGCCATACGCCGCGTGCGGTGGTCCGGAAAGCGCTGCCTGCCGCGTGCAGGTCCCCGGCCTGGGCGACCATGTCGCTGAACGTCCCTTCGTCCGGCAGCTTCAGTTGACCGCGTACGAACCGCGTCGCCCAGTCGTTGATGGCGAAGACCGCCAGGGAGAGGTCGTCGGGGCGGGGGTGCGGGCGGACCAGGAAGAACACCGTCCCGAACGCCGCCACCTTCTCCTCGCCGGGCCGTTGGGGGGCGGTGAGGATGTTGTGTCCTCGCTCCACAGCGAGGAGGGGCGCCACGAGCAGTTCGGCGTCCGGGTCGTCGGCGAAGGACGCGAGGTCCCCACGCCGGACCGCTCCTGCGCCCGATTCCGTGGCTGGCGCCTGGCTTCGTGCCGACGCAGTCCCGTCGACGGCGGCCTCTAGTTCGGCGTCGTCGGAGGCCAGGACGCGTACACGGCCACGCCAGCGCGGGATCTCGTTCAGGGCGGTGGCGGCCACTTTGGCTTCCGCGTAGCTGCCCACCAGGAGCAGGGCACGTCTGCGGCGCTGGTCGGGGATTCGGGCGAGTTCGCTCTGGAGAGGGGAGGAGTTGCCGTCGCTCCGGGACCGGGCGAGCCGGTCGATCATCAGGCGCAGGACGTCCTCGCGCTGGTCGGGGTCCTGGCCGGAGAGCCGGATCGGCTGTCCTGCGGCGTCGTACAGGAACTCGGTTCGGAACACGGTCTTCCGGATGGCGTCGAGAGCCTTGGGCTGCGGTTTCAGTACGGCGCGGACAGGTGCGAGGACGTGGGCCCGGGTAGAGGTGCCGGCCCAACTGGTGCCGGACATCAACAGCACGTGTGGGCCGGCTTTGCCGAGGCCTGGGTCGGCGCCGAGCTGGGGAAGACCCAGGAGCAGCTCCCGGCCCACGCCCGCGCAACGGAAGAAGCGCAGGGTGCCGGTACGGTGTCCGTCCTTGTTGCGGGCGGCGGCCCGTTCGTCCACCAAGTATTGGAAGCCCAGGACGTTGCCCATGGGCGCTTCGGGCAGCAGTGGCGCGTAGTCGAGGGGCGGGCGGCGGGTCAGCTCGTGGGCCGCGGAGTCCAGCCGTAGCGCTGCCTCCACCTGAGGCCACAGGAACGTCACCCGGTCAAGGCGTTGATGCAGGGCGGCGAGGACGAGGGTGAACTCCAGCCGCTGTGCGTTGAGTTCACGCCACTGCTCGGTGAGTGGCACGTCCTCGGGGGCAGGTTCCTTGCCTCGCTTGGCAGCGGGCATGGGGCGCTGTTCCGGGCCTGGCGCTCCGACAAGGAAGGAGTCGAGGAGCGCGCGGACTCGGCGTCGTGTCCGCTTCTCGTCGAGGGTGTGCAGGACATCGTGGGCGAGGGCCGTGAGCTCGTCGGCGGGGGTTCCGTAGGGGCCGCGTCCGCCGAGCGGATCGTCGCGGAACGTGTCGAAGAACCCGGTGATCTCGGTGCGTCGCTGCGCCCACGGAGCGTCAGGGATGTGGGAGTCGCCACCGGCCCCGAGCCCTTCCTCGTCCTCGTAGAGTGCGCTCTCGTCCTCGACATCCCCTTCGTTCGTGCTGTCCGGCCACCCGGCGGCCTGGCCTCGCGCCAGCGGGTACCAGGCTTGCAGCAGCTTCTCCTGGAGGGTCCAGGCGCTGAAGTAGTCGATCTGCGCCCAGTCCCGCAGGCCTCCGTCGTCGATGAGCATGGCGTACAGCCGGTCCGCGGCGGAACCAACGACGTCCAGGGCGGCGGACCACCGTTCCACGTCCTGGTCGGAGAGCTGCAGCCGTCCCTGCCGGGCGAGTTCGGCGATCTCGTGGGTCTGTAGCTGGTCAAGCCAGGAGTCGGAGACACCGGTGGTGACGAGCGTGGCCGACGGGGCGAACATCTGGTCGAGCTGCATCTGTACGCGGTCGGCCTCGTCGACGACGACGATGTCGCTGCGCAGGCAGGCCAGCTCCAGATAGCGCAGGCGCTCGGCGTTGAGCTGACGCGGAACCGCCGTCTGGACGAGACTGGCCGGGTTGGCCACCCAGATCAGCGCATCCACGAGGTCACGCGCGGCGGAGTGCCGGGGGCAGACGCTCCACAGCGGGCAGGCGTGCGGGGTGCCCAGGTCCTCCTCGTCGGTGTCGGTGTCGTCCGTGGCGCCCTCCCCGTCGACGGCGCCTCGGGCTCGTTCGAGCTCGCGTACCGCGCGCTCGGCCGCGGGCTCCTCGGCGGTCTCCTGGCGCCGAGCGGGGTGAAGGGCACCGCACGGCGCGTCGGTGTAGCGCAGGGGCTCGGACGTGTCGAGTGCGCGCAAAGCGTCCAGTGGGCAGGCGGTGCTGAGGTGGGCGAAGACGGGACCGGTGTGCGCCAGCAGGGAGTGTTCTCCCCGTGCGGCGAGTCTGCGGTGCAGCCGCTGAGTGTGCTGCGGCCGCGTCGTGCCCCCCTGAACCAGGGAGGTGCTCAGACCGAGCGTGCGGAACAGCTCGGTCAGCGTCAGCTGTTCCGCCACGTCGCCGACGACGAGTGTGATGCGCAGGCCGTTGTGGTACGCCCAGACAGCGAGCAGGGTCATCAAGGTCGACTTGCCGGCGCCGACCATGCCGACGAGGTGGGTGAGCCGGTCGAGCGGTAGCGCGGACGCCGCTTCGAAGACTGTCCCGTCCGGGGTACGGGTATCGAGTTCGAGTTGGGCGAGACGCTGCTCCCAGTTCCCCGCCTTGAGCCCGCGCCGCTGCTCCTCCGCGTCCATCCACCGTGCGACGTCGGCGAGTTCGTCGAGCGGCACGTCGAGGGGACCTGCGGTGGCGGGGCGGTCGGCGGTGAGGGGGTGGCCGGGGCAGGGGGCCCGCACGAGATCGGCGGGGACCGTGACGGAAGTGCGCCGGTGACGGCGGTCCATGAAGCGGTGTTCGCCCGCCTCCGCTGGGGGAAGCACCTGCGTGGCGAAGCCGGGGAGGTTCGCGAGCGCGTCGTCGTAGGTGGTGAAGCGGTCGGCCGCCACCTTGAGGGGGACTCGATGGGCGGGCCCCCCGGCCGCCGGGACGCGGTACGCGCGCAGACGTTCGGGCAGTTCCAGGTAGGCGTCCAGGCTCTGCTGCCACATCCGGCCGCGACGCATCGGCCAGAGCAGGTGCCTGGCAGCGGTCAGCGCGACCTGTTCGGCGGTGTCGCTGGGGAGCTTCGAGGCCCGCGCGAAGGCGAGGCCGTAGCCGCCGAGGAGCGTCCACGCCCCGTCGGCAGCGTGACCGGGCGCCGCGGTCTCCATCAGCCGCAGAGCGAGCTCGACCTGGCAGAGCAGAGCGGGCCGGGTTCCGGCGTGTTCTTCGGGCCAAGGCCCCAATGCGGCGACGACCGGCTGGTACCAGCTGCTGCGGTCACGCATGGTCTGTTCCCTTCTTCCCGGCGCTGCCGGTCGCCGCCGTCTGGCTTCCGGACCGGGACGACGCTGTGCCTGCCCCGCCGTGCTCCCTGGCCGGAGGCACTGTGTGCAGGGGCGCGATGGACGCGTCCGGCCCGCGTTCGCCGGACAGCCGCAGCCGCGCGGCCCGTTTCAGCTGGTCGTCCGTCAGCAGCCGCAGACCGCCCGCCCCCACGCCCCGCTCCTTGGCGTACATGGCCAGGTAGTCACGGCGGGCGCGCACCCGGAATTCGGGCACCACCCAACAGGCTTCGTCGTACGGGGGCTCGGGGCGGACGGCGGTGGCGGCGCGCCCGAGGAAGGCGGGGTGTGCCCAGTCCTTGACGTCGACGGCCCACACGTGACCGTCGGGGAAGGTGATGCGAAGGTCGTACGCGTCGAAGCCAGGCCACATCTCGACGGTGAAGCCCAGGGCGCGTAGCTCGCCCTCCAGAAAGACCTCGGCGCGTCCGGGCCCGGTGACGAACTGCCGTAGAGGTTTCCGCAGTTGACGCAGCTCGCCCACCTCCGACGCGACGAGTTCCCGGCCGTGCGGTGGGGGGCCTTGGTGCCGGCACTGGTCGCGCTCGCACCACCACTCGGTGTCGGACACCGGATGGAGCAGGGTCAGGCAGCGATGACAGCACAGGTACGCGCCGTCCCGGCGGAACCCGAGCGGGACGGGGGCATAGATCTCCTCGACGAGAAAGCGCACGGGGTCGAGGAAGAGGTCGGTGCTCACCTCGGCCCAGTCCGCCTCGGTGAGGACGGGCCGATCCACCAGGAGGCGACGGAAGGCCGTGTACGACTCGGGTGACGACATGGCCCGGCAGGCGCGCAGGGCCTCGTGGATCACCAGGCGGTCGTACTGCCGTCCGGTGCTGTCGCCGTACCCCTGCACGGCGAGCTCGTGGCAGAGCTGCGAGGGTTCTCCGGAATCCTCCTCGATCAGCCGGTCCGCGGTGTCGAACAGGTCGGTGGGCAGTCGGTCCAGGGGCCAGCTGCCCAAGGGGCGGGCGCGGGCCCAGCGCATCATCTCGGGCACCCCGGCCGGGGGCTTGGCGCCGTTGCGCAGGCACTGGAGTACCAGGGCATCCAGGGCCCGCTGCGCGCCGGCCGGGTAGGGCAGAGTGAAGGAGTCGAGGCGGTCGACGGCCGCCAGGTGCAGTACGGCGGTGGCCACGTCCCGCAGGAGGACGACATCGGGGTTGGACAGCCAGTCCGGTACGAGCTGTTGATCAGGCATGAGGCGTGGCGTCTCCTCGTGGCGAGGTCTGCGTGTCGAGGCTCGGCGGGCGCGGATGGTCGGTGACGTAGGCGGTGCCGGGCCGACACCAGGTCCGGGCCTGACAGCCGTGGCAGTGGCGTCCGGTCCTCGGTTCGTAGGTGGTGTCGTCCAGGAGTGGCTGGGCGAGTTCGGCGATGACGGCCCGGGCTTCGTCGACGTTCTCGTCGCGGCCGGGGTCGATGGGTTCCAGCCGACTCTCCCCGTGGCCCTCACGTAGGTGCTCCAGTTCGACCCAGGAGCGGCGCGGATCGTCGCCCAGCGCGCCCGCGTGGAACAGCAGGACGCCGAGGGCGAGTTGGGGATAGGTGTGGAGCAGGGAATCGCGTTCCCACAGCGGGCGGGCCGACGTCTTGGTCTCGCGCCAGATCCACCGGCCGCGGTGGGTGTACACCAGGTCGGGTACGGCGAGGACGACGATGTCGAGTTCGGGCACGTAGGCCGTGACCCGATGCTGTACGAGCACCTGCTCGTCGGCGTCAAGTCCGTTGAGGGGGCACAGGAGCCGGTGTTCCGCGAGCATCCCGGCAGCCTCGCGTGCGGAGGTGTCGTCGAGTCCGGCCCTGGCCCGTACCGCCGTCGGCTCGGGGATCTCGCGGTCCCGGCAGCCGCGCACCGGGCGTTCGGCGTGCTCTGCGTCGAGCCAGGCATCGACGGCTCTGCCGCGCCGCGCCCCCCGGTCCTCGGCCGAGAGGTCGTTGAGGTGCAGTCGCCGCACAAGGTGGTACTGGGCGGGGCACTCGGCGTGCAGCCGCAGGTCCCAGACGGAGACAGAGCGGCGTTGGCGTGCGAGAGCCGGAGGGCGCCCGCCCCACAGCCGCGGGGTGCGTTTCAGATCCGTGCAGCCGGCGATGGCCTTGCAGTCGACACAGCTCTCCCCGGGACGCACGCCGAGTTCGGTGGCAGCCGTGAGGAAGGCAGGTACAGCGTCGTCCCGGAACCGCTGCCTCGCCCCGGCGGGGTCCTCGGAGAGCAGCTCCTCCACGGACCCGTCGGCGCACCCGACGTCGAAGACGCGGACCAATCGGGGCAAGCTGGTGCTCTCGGTCGCGGTGGGCGGAGGCTGGGCGCGTTGCTTGCGGCGAGGCGTGGGCGAGCCGAAGGCCATCACCTGCGCCACGGCCCCGAGTTCCGCGTCGGGGCGGGCGGTCTTGGCCCGGCCCATGGAAGGCAGCCACAGGTCGCGCACCCTTCCGTCGGAGGAGGCGTACATGCGGCCCCAGAGGGTGTGCTCGTACTGCCGGGCGCCACGGGCGTCGGGAGCGTCCGTGCGGGGAGTGCGCCACGTCCATGGCTGCTTCACCGGCTTGGTCTCAGGCAGCCCGGCCTCGACGGCGGCTGCCTGTTCGCGGGTACGGGCGGCCACGTAGCGCTCCATGGCGTGGGCGGTCCAGGCCAGGTGGGCGGGGTGGACCGGGGCGCCCCATCCCCGGAAGGGACCGCGGGTGCCCCGGAGTTCCTCGCGTACCCGCTCCACAGACCATCCGTCGTGTTCCACCAGGTCGAGGGCGGTGAAGAGCGGGCCGAACCCGAACTCCTCGCGGGGTGGCCGCCGGAACGGCACGGTTGGGTCGGCGACGAGTAGGGGCCGCATAGCGGTGCGTCGGTGGGTGGGACAGGCCGCGTCGTCGGGCCGGGCCATCCGGGGGCTCGCTCTGATCAACCAGTCGTGGCCGGTGACACCGGGTGGGCTCTGCATAATGACCCCCGTCAGGCGGTATGGGCAGGAGGGTGCCCAGAGCAACGGGAGGTCGAGGACGTCCGGGCACCACTAGAGCATGGCACAAATCTGTGAACTGAGTCCATGAACGTCTCATGTTCAGAATCTTTCACGCTACGCTGGTGGGTCTGATGCACAGTGGTGCGAAGGGGCACAGTGGTGGACGCGGATACGTACAGGCCCGGCGTGGGTGATCTGGTCGACGGGCGCTACGAGTTGAAGGACTCTCTGGGCAAGGGCGGGATGGCCCAGGTCTGGCGGGCCCGAGAGGTGTCCGGCGGGCGGGAGGTGGCGGTGAAGTTCCTGCGCCACGACTCCGAGGCCCTGTACTGCCTCGACCCGTACGAGCGGGATGCCGAACTCGCCGTCAGGAACGCCCGGTTCCGGCGCGAGGCCAACCTCCTGGGCACGCTCGATCATCCGGGAATCACCGAACTCTACGGGAGCGGATCGCACCGGGGCGTCCCCTACATCGCCATGCGCCTGGTGACCGGAGTGAGTCTGCGGACGTTCCTCGACGAGCACAGCCCCCTGCCTCTGGCCACGGCGGTTGCCGTCGCCATCCAGGTGGCAGGGGCGTTGGCCTGCGCACACACGCTCCCGGTCGTACACCGGGACCTCAAGCCCGCGAACATCATGATCGATGAAGAGGGGTGGGTCGTCCTCATCGACTTCGGCATCGCCAAGCCGCTGCACGCCGACGCCACCCGTTACACGGCCCACGGTTCGACGCTTGGCACCCGCGGTTATCTGGCGCCGGAGCAGCTCCTGGAGCGCGAGCCCACCACGCGCACGGATGTCTACTGCTTCGGCTGCATCTTCTACGAACTCCTCACCGGGCGGCCCCCGTTCTCGCTCGGCCCGGAGTCCGGCCTGACCGACAAGCACCTCAACGAGGAGCCGCTGCCACCGAGCACGTACGCCGCGGGCATCCCGGAGCCGATCGACGATCTCGTACTGCGGATGCTCGCCAAGAAGCCCGAGCAGCGCCCGGCCGTTGACGAGGTCCTGGAGGTCCTCGACCCGTTCGCCCCGGGGGTCAGCGATCCCGAGCCCCGGCCCCGCACCCACCCCGACCCCACCGCCCCCCTGCGTCTGCCGCGGGACCGGGCTGTTCGTCCGCGCCCGGTCGCTCTCACGCTGCGTGTCGCGTCCGCACCGGCCGACGAGTGGCTGGACGCCCGCGTGGTGGAACAGCTCTGCGCGCAGGCCGAGTCGGAAATCGCGTCCGGTGAGCCGGGCGACGCGACCGACCGGCTGCACGGTCTGACAGAACAGGTCCGCAAGGAGTGGGGTGATCGGCGCCCTCTGGTGCGGCGCGTGTGGCAGGGGGCTGCGGACGGATTCCGCCTCTCCGGCAACTTCGGCGCTGCGGCCCGCCTCTACCAGGCCGTCGACAACGAACTCATTCACGGGGACGGCCCGGCCGAGCGGGCCGATCGCACGCTGATCCGGCTGCGCCTGGCTGAGTGCCGGCTCACCTTCGGGGAACTGGAGGCGGCCATTGTGGCGGTTGACACGGCGGGCCGCACCGCCGCCGGACTGCCACCGGAACTCGCGGCTCGTGTCGAGGCCGTACGCCACGCGGTCGACGCCCAGCTCACGGCCCACCTGGCCGAGCCCAGGCGCAAGGAGGCGTAACGCCGGCCGGTGTGGTCGAGCCGATGAGCTACGCCTGGTTGGCGAGGCGTCCGGCTGCCAGTTCGTCGCCAAGGTCGCGGATAAGGCTGGTGCCGAGGTCGGCTGTGCGGCGCAACAGCCGTTCGAAGGCGGTGAGTTCGCGGAACGCTTCTCCGTAGCGTCGTTGTTCCCCGAGGGGAACCTGGCGGATCTGAAGACGGCGGACGTCGATGCGGGAGGAGTTCGTGGTGTGGGTGCCGGCCTGCCGGGCATTGGCGGGAGCCCGCAGTGAACCGGCGAGGAACCAGGCGTCGAGCTGTTCGGGCTGAACTCGCACGGCATGCAGTTGTGGGCCGAGGGCGGTCGGCGACCCCTCGTGGACCCAGGCGGAGAAGGCACGGGCGACGCCCACCACCACGATGTCCCCGGGTTCGGCGATCACGGCCTCGCCGGCCGCCGCGGTGCTGGGAGCGAGCCAGCTGCGGGGTTCGCCGTCCACCAGAAGATCGGGGACGCTGAGGAAGGGGATGCCGTCGTCGGGCGGCGGGCCGGCGTGGATCGATTCCTCCGGCGGCTGCTGGCCGCCGCGCAGGGTGAGCGCCCCGGCCCGGGCGAGTTCGGCGACTGTGGTTGCCGTCGGTGTGTCCGCCTCGGCCGTGGCGAGGTCGAGCGCCGCGAGCAGCCTGGCCGACTTGTTCATGTTCGCGGTGAGCCCGGTGAACTCCCGCCAGGATTCGGCCAGTCGGGGTGCCGTGTCCGCTGGGGACGGGGCAATGTGGCGTCCAGGGGTTAGGTCGACCTCGTCGTTGAGGAGTTCGATGACGGGCACCTGTCGTACGTAGGCAGGGGCCTGTGGGGAGTCCGCCTCTTCGACGGCCTCGCGCACGAAAGCGCTGATCGCCGCCCAGTCGGGGGTCCACTTCTCCTCCGGGTCCCGGGGGAAGCGCGAGGCCGCGTCGGCGACCAGCAGCCGATCGCCCACCGGCGTGCCTTCCCCGTGGGCGGGCATCCGCAGCACCCACAGGTGAAGGGAGACGCTGTGCGGTGCGGCGCAGCCCGGCGGCAACGCGACGACGGCCCGCAGTTGCCCGGTGCGCAGCAGCGAGCCGCGGATGCGGCGGCCGGCCTTCCTGGCCGCGACGGCGGGCGGCAGCAGCAGTACCGCGGCGCCGCCGGGCCGCAGCTGGGCCAGGCAGTGCTGGACCCAGGCGAGTTCGGGCTCGGTGCGCGGGGGAAGGCCGTGGCTCCAGCGGGAGTCGGTGGCCAACTCCTCGTATCCCCAGTCCCGTTCGTTGAAGGGCGGGTTGCACAGGACGATGTCGGCGGGGGTGCCGGAGAACGGGTCGTCGCGCAGGGAGTCGGCAGCCCGTACGGAGACCTGCGCCCTCTCCTTCTCCCTGTGGCCCTCGTTCTCGGCGAGGGCCATGCGGGAGCCCGCCAGCGAGGCGAGGACGGCGTCCCGGTCATTGCCGAGCAGCGTGAGTGCCTCGGCGCCGGATGCCCTCGCGGCGTCGGCCGCGGCCAGGAGGAGATGCCCGGGGCCGCAAGCAGGGTCCATGACCGTGGTGCTGGCGGAGTTGCGCGGGCTGTCTCCCGCCACGCCGTTGGCCGTCCTGAGGGCGAGTTGTGCCATCAGGGATGCCAGCGGTTCCGGGGTCGTGGCGATCTGGCGCACATGGACGTCGAGCCAGCGGCGCAGCAGAAACGCGAACGTATCCGTGCCTCCTTCACGCTGTCCGAGATCCACGGCCCGTTTGATCAGCTCCCGTGTGTCGGCACGGATCTTTTCGCCTTCGTCGCTCACCCGCCCGGAGAGGAGCCGTCCTACCTCGGCGATCGCGGCCCCTGTCTCGTCACGCCCGCCGAGCGCCTCGAAACCGGGCCAGAGCCATTCCCTCTCGGCGGACTTCTTCAACTTCTTGTTGTCGCGCAGCCAGCCCTCGATGTCGGTCAAGGAGAACTGAGGGTTGGTGTCGGTGCCGGCGATCCGCTCCGGGAAGGACGGATGCCGCCGCCGCCAGTTGCTCACCGCGGCTCGTCCCACACCCGCAAGGCGGGCGATTTCGGCCAAGGTAACCGGTACGGCGCGCGACGTGGACATCTACACTCCCAGGGCATTTCTGGTGGAGGGAGGATATTTCCCCCGGTCATGGGTGTGTGATCAAGCCACCCTTCCTCCGAACTGCATCGGTCAGCGTACATGACCATTGACTTTGTTCACAGATGCATCATGGCGGGTTTGGGGGTGTACGTCGCGTTCCGGTCGGCGAGGCGCGCGGGTCAGCGCGACGGCCGGCCGTCGCGCCCGGACGTCGCCCCCGTCCGCCCGGGTCGGCCGTTCCGCACCGATGCCGCCCATGCCCGCACCGGCCGGGCCTCGGGTCCCATGGGGTGGGTGAAGGGTCGCAGCGGGTCCACTTCGGCCCACGGGAGGAGTGCCTGTTCGGGGGTGCGGCGCTCGGGCAGCCACACGGCGAGGCGCCGCCACACCTCGCCGGCGTGGGCGGGTCGCTCGTCGGGGTCCTTGGCCAGTAACTGGAGCACCAGGTCCTCCAGTTCGGAGGGGATGCCCGCGCGGAGCCTTCCGGGCGGTACGGGCGGCTGCTCAAGGATCATGCCGGGCAGCATCAGTTCGGACTCGTGCGTGAAGACCGGCTCGCCCGTCAGCATCGCGTACAGCAGGCAGCCCAGCGCGTACAGATCGGTGCGGGGATCGACCGGCTTGCCCTGTACCTGTTCCGGCGCCATGCACTCCAGGCTGCCGGGGCGCTCACCGGTCGTGGTGAGGCCTGTGGTGTCCGGGTCGAGGAAGGCGGCGACTCCGAAGTCGAGGACCTTGACCACGCCGTCCGTGCGGATCACGACGTTGCTGCCCTTGAGGTCGCGGTGCACGACGTCGCGGGCGTGCACTGAACCCAGGACCGAGGCGATCTGGACGCCTATCGACGCGGTCTCCTCGATGGAGAGCGGGCCCTCCTCGACGATCCGGTCGTCGAGCGGGGGTCCGATCACGTACTGCATGACGAGAAAGCGGGTGCCGTTCTCCTCGCCGAGGTCGTAGACGGTGGCGAGGCCCGCGTGGTCGAGTCGCGCGACAGCCTGCGCCTCCCGGCGGAACCTTTCGGCGTCGCGGGCGCGCTGCTCCTCGGTGAGTCCCAGATCGACGTTCATGGTCTTCAGCGCCACGTCGCGGCCCAGGTTCTCGTCGTGGGCGAGCCAGACGACTCCCATGCCGCCCCGGCCGATGAGGCGCTTGATCCGGTAGCGACCGGCGATCAGTGTTCCGGTGTCCATTTGCGCTGCGGCCCGTCCCCTCCGTGCCCTGCCGCGCCCTGCCCGGGCTGGTGTCAGGGAGAGTGTGACACGGCGGTGCTTCGAATGCCGCCCGCGCGACGCTTTATTCGTTGACTGAGTTCACATACTCTTGCTCTAATGGGGTGGAGGCGGGGCGGTTCGTCCCGTGCGCCTCACCCACTACGGTGATGCGTGGATCGCGTCGGGAGCTAGTGAGGATCACGTGGACGTCTTCGAGGTGCACCGTCGGCTCATCCGGGACTACAAGGAATACACGTCCGGATCGGTGGTGATCGACGACCCGCGGATCGGCGAGAAGGTGTCCAAGTCCCTTGCCGACGGCGACCAGTGGCCCGACCCCTGGCTCTCGCTCAACCCGAGCTTCGCGAGCGGCGGCACCGTCGACCACCTCGCCGACGACCTCGGCCTCCTCCACCCCGAGTGCAAGCGGATCTTCCGCACCGGCAAGGACAAGCGGGGCGCGACGATCCGTCCCATCCGCTTCCACCGGCACCAGCGCGACGCCATCGAGGCCGCCGACTCGAAGGACTCGTACGTCCTGACGACCGGCACCGGCTCCGGAAAGAGCCTCGGCTACATCGTGCCTATCGTCAGCCGGATCCTGAGCGAGAAGCGGCCCGGAGACCCGCCGAGCATCAAGGCGATCATCGTCTACCCGATGAACGCGCTGGCCAACAGCCAGCGGGGCGAGCTGAGAAAGTTCCTCACCGCCGGATACGGCGAGGGCGACGAGCCCGTCACGTACGCCCGTTACACCGGCCAGGAAAAGCAGTCCGAGAAGGACGCGGTCCTCGACACCCCTCCGGACATCCTGCTCACCAACTACGTGATGCTGGAGCTGATGCTCACCCGCCCCGAGGAGCGCAAGCGTCTCATCGGCCGGGCCAAGGGCTTGCGCTTCCTCGTCCTGGACGAACTGCACACCTACCGCGGCCGTCAGGGCGCCGACGTCGCCCTGCTGGTCCGGCGCGTGCGCGAGGCGTGCGAGTCGCCCTCCCTGCAGTGCGTCGGCACCTCCGCCACCATGTCCACCAAGGGCACCCCCGCCGCCCGCCGCCGTGAGGTCGTCGAGGTCGCCTCCACGCTGTTCGACACGGAGATCTCCCCGGACCGGGTGGTGGGCGAGACCCTGGTCCGCGCGACCGGCGACACGCCCCCCACGCGTGCCGAACTCGCCGCCCGCGTAAGGGAGAACAACCCTCCGCTGGAGTACGACGCACTCAAGACCGACCCTCTGGCCCGCTGGGTCGAGACCGCCTTCGGCCTCACCGAGACCACCGACGAGGACGGCACCCGCCTGCTGGTGCGCGCCAAGCCCACCACCGTGGAGCTCGCCGCGCGGGCCCTGCGCGAGCAAGCCTTCGACATCCCGCGCGACGCACCCGAGGACGAGCCGTACACCGCCTGCGCCAAGGCCATCCGGTCCACCCTCCGGGCCGGCACGCAGGTCCGCGACGCCGACGACCGCGCGCTGTTCGCGTTCCGCCTCCACCAGTTCCTCTCCAAGGGCGGCTCGGCGTACGTCTCCCTGGAGCCGGCGGACAGCCGCCACATCACCCGCACCTACCAGCAGCGGGTGCCCGGAGAGCCGGAGAAGCTCCTGCTGCCGCTGTCCTTCTGCCGCGAGTGCGGCCAGGAGTACCTCACCGTGGCCCGCGAGCAGAGCGACGACGGCACGGTCTCCTTCCGCACCCGTGAGGACGCGGACGACGAGCAGGGCTACCTCTACCTCTCGGCCACCAACCCCTGGCCCGAGCGTGTCACGGACGCGATCGACCAGCGCCGCTTCCCCGAAAGCTGGCTCACCCTCGATCCGAAGAAGGGCACGCCCGCCCTCACCGCGAGCCGTAAGAAGCGCGCCCCGCAGCCTGTGTGGGTGAGGCCCGACGGCACGGCGGTGAACAAAGACGGGGACGGCCTGTACGCCGCCTACGTTCCTGCCCCGTTCCTGTTCTGCCTGGAGTGCGGGGTCAGCTACGAGGAAGTGCGGGAGCGGGATTTCGCCAAGCTGATGACGCTCGACCAGGAGGGCCGGTCCACAGCCACGTCTGTCGTCAGCGCTTCCATCGTGCGCCACCTGAAGAGTCTGCCGGAGAAGGAACTCGGCAAGGACGCACGCAAGTTGCTCACCTTCGTCGACAACCGGCAGGACGCCAGCCTGCAGTCCGGGCACTTCAACGACTTCGTGATGGTCACCCAGCTGCGGGGTGCGCTGTACCGCGCGATGCTGAAGGCGGGGGAGAAGGGGCTGCGCTGGAAGCGGCTGGGCGAGGAGGTCGTCGAGGCCCTGGGGCTGGCCCCGCACGAGTACGCCAACAACCCCACCGAAGTGGAGGCGCTCGCCGAGGAGACGCGGGACGCGCTGGCCCAGGTGGCCGAGTACCGGCTCTTCCTGGACCTGGAGCGCGGCTGGCGGGTGACCATGCCCAACCTGGAGCAGACCGGTCTGCTTGGCCTGGAGTACGCGGGGCTCGACCAGATCGCCGAGGACGATGAGCGCTGGCAGCAGGCGGCGGGGCCGCTGCGCACTGCCACTCCCGCCACCCGGCTCGATCTCGCCCGGGTCCTCATGGACGAGCTGCGCCGCCAGCGGGCCGTGGACACCCCGTACTTCACCGAGGCCAAGTTCAACGAGCTGCGCAAGGAGTCGGCGAAGCTCAACGACGCCTGGGGGATCGCCGACACCGAGGCGGCGCCCCCCACACCGACCGTCGCCCTGCCGCGCGCGGGGCGGCCCGGCCATAGCCGCAGCGAGAAGAGCCTCACCGGCCGCGGCGCTTTCGGCCGCCACGTCCGCAAGCCGGAGACCTTCCCGGACTGGAGCCACGACCTCTCCCTCGACGACGCCCAGAAGGTGATTTGCGACCTGCTGGAGGTCCTCGCCGACGGCGGTGTCCTGAGCCGGATCACCCAGGGCCGGGGCGAGGACCCCGGCTACCAGATCCACCACCCGGTGATCCGCTGGCACGCCCGCGACGACGAGCACGGCGCGGTGGACCGGCTGCGCCGCACCTACCGCACCGGCCGTGGTCCCCGCGTCAACGCCTTCTTCAAGGGTCTCTACAAGGAGGTCGCGTCCACCTTCGCCGGACTGCACGCCGCAGAGCACACCGCCCAGGTTCACCCCGACGTCCGCGAGGAGCGGGAGAAGCTGTTCAGCAAGGGGCTGCCGCTGCCCCTGCTCTACTGCTCGCCCACGATGGAGCTCGGCGTCGACATCGCCAGCCTCAACGCCGTCAACCTCCGCAACGTCCCGCCGACCCCCGCGAACTACGCCCAGCGCTCGGGCCGCGCGGGCCGCTCGGGCCAGCCCGCGCTGGTCACCACGTACTGCGCGACCGGCAACAGCCACGACCAGTACTACTTCACCCGCTCCGACCAGATGGTCGCAGGCACCGTCGCCGCGCCCCGCCTAGACCTGGCCAACGAGGACCTGCTCGCCTCGCACGTGCACGCCATCTGGCTCGCCGAGACCCGTCTGGAACTCGGCCGCACCATGACGAAGATCCTCGACACGGACGGCAAGACTCCCTCGCTGGAGCTGCTGGACGGGGTGCGGGAGCAGATCGGCAAGCCGGCCGCCCAGCAGCGCGCCCTCGCACGGGCCCGCACCGTCCTCGCGGGATGCGTCGACGCCCTGCGCGAGACGTCCTGGTGGCACGAGCAGTGGCTGGAGGACACCGTCGCCAAGGCCCCCGGGCGTTTCGACGAGAAGTGCGGCCGCTGGCGGAACCTCTACCGCAAGGCCCTGGAGGAGCGGGAGATCCAGCACGACAACATCCGCAACCGCACGGCGACCGGCCGTTCCCAGGCTCAGGCCGTCCGCCGCCGCGCCCAGGCGGAGAACCAGATCGCCCTCCTGGAGAACAGGCAGGGAGGCGAGCGCACGGTGCTGTCCGACTTCTACCCGTACCGCTACTTCGCCTCCGAGGGCTTCCTGCCCGGCTACTCCTTCCCCCGGCTGCCGCTCGCCGCGTACATCCCCGGCACCGGCCGCACCAGCCGCGGCTACGACGGCGACTACCTCCAGCGGTCCCGGTTCATCGCGATCCGCGAGTTCGGGCCGGGCGCGCTGATCTACCACGAGGGCAGCAGGTTCAAGGTGGACCGGGTGCAACTGCCCCCGGACACCAGCGGCGAACTGACCACCGAGAGTGCCAAGGTGTGCCAGGGTTGCGGCTATCTGTCCCCCGAGGAGCGGCGGGAGGACACCTGCCTGGGCTGTGGCAGCTCGTACGGTGACCCCCGCACCGGGCTGCTGCACCTGCACACCGTCTTCACCCACCGTCGCGACCGGATCTCCTCCGACGAGGAGGAGCGCCAGCGCACGGGCTACGCGGTGGAGATCTCCTACCGTTTCAAGCAGCACGAGGACGGCCGTGACGGTTCGCTGCGCGCCGAGGCGAAGGCGGCGGCCGGCCGCCTCCTCGCCGAACTGGTCTACGGCGACAGCGCCACCGTCCGGCTCACCAACCTGGGCTACCGCCGCTCGGTCGCCAAGGGCGAGATCGGCTTCTGGCTCGACCCCGTCACCGGTCAGTGGCTGGCCGGCTCGACCGGCAGGCAGAGCACGAGCGCGCCCGGCCGGGAGACTCCGGTGGAGGACGAGGGCCTCGCCGACGCGGAGAAGGTCGTGCGCAAGATCCCCGTCATCCCGTACGTCCAGGACACCCGCAACATCCTCGTCCTCAAGCTCGCGGCCCCCGTCGACAAGGACACCGCGATCACCCTCCAGTACGCGCTGGAGCGGGGCATCGAGGCCGAGTTCCAGCTGGAGGACTCCGAGCTGGACACCGAGGAGCTGCCGCCGCACGACGGTCCCCGCGAGCGGCTGCTGTTCATCGAGAGCGCAGAGGGCGGCGCGGGCGTCCTGCGCCGCCTCCAGGCCGAGCCCGGCGCGCTCGCCCGCGCCGCCCGCCGGGCCCTGGAGATCGCGCACTTCGACCAGGTCGGCCGCGACCGGGGAGCCGAGAAGCGCAACGGCGACCCGTGCGAGAAGGGCTGCTACGACTGCCTGCTCTCCTTCGGCAACCAGCGCCACCACCGGATGATCGACCGCCACCTGGTGAAGCAGCTGCTGATGGACTTCGCGGACGGCGAGGTCGGCTCCAGCCACGCGGGCCGCACCCGCGACGAACAGGCCGACGCGCTCATCGAAGGTGCCGACTCCTCCCTGGAGGAGCGGTTCGTCGCCTACCTCAGGACCCACGGCCACCGCCTGCCCGACCACCAGCAGGTGAAGCTGAGCGCGGCCCTGTCCAAGCCGGACTTCGTCTACGACACCTCCTTCGGCCCCGTCGCGGTCTTCGTCGACGGCCCGCACCACGACCACGCGGAGACGACGCTGCGCGACGAGGAGGCCGCCGAGCGGCTGAAGGAGATCGGCTGGGAGGTCATCCGCATCCGCTACGACGACGACTGGTCGAAGGCCGTGGCCGACTACCCTTCGGTGTTCGGCGAGGCGCGCCGCTGATCTCGGGGACCGGGACGGACCCCTTCGATCCGCCCCGGTCCCACGGCCCGCAAGCGATCCGCCCGGCCACCGCCCCAGCCGACCCGCCCGAACGACCTCCCGCCCTGACCCCTACCGCCCCGACCCGGAAGGCCCGCATGACCACCGCCGCCCAGCCGACCCGGCCGTACGCCGTCGGCTCCCTCGTCCACGCCCGGGGCCGTGAGTGGGTCGTGCTGCCCGACTCCACAGCCGAGCTGCTGGTCCTGCGCCCGCTCGGCGGCGCCGACGACGACATCGCGGGCGTCCTGCCCGGCCTGGAGACCGTGGTCCAGGCTACTTTCGCCCCGCCCACCCCCTCCGACCTGGGCGACCAGCAGGCAGCCGGGCTGCTGCGCACCGCCCTGCGCATCGGCTTCCGCTCCGGCGCGGGCCCTTTCCGGTCGGTCGCCTCGATCGCCGTCGACCCCCGCCCCTACCAGCTGGTCCCGCTGCTGATGGCGCTGCGTCAGGACACCGTCCGGCTGCTGATCGCCGACGACGTCGGTATCGGCAAGACGGTGGAGGCCGGGCTGATCGCCGCCGAGCTGCTGGCGCAGGGCGACGCCCGCGGCCTGGTCGTGTTGTGCTCGCCTGCCCTGGCCGAGCAGTGGCGGGCCGAGCTGTACGGCAAGTTCGGCGTCGACGCCCGTCTCGTGCTGCCGTCCACGATCGGCCGTCTGGAGCGGGAGACCCCGTACGGCCAGTCGGTGTTCCGCCCGGACGGCGCGTACGTCGTCTCCACCGACTTCATCAAGTCCCCCCGCCACCGCGAGGACTTCCTGCGTAACTGCCCCGACCTGGTGATCGTCGACGAGGCGCACTCCTGCGTCTCCGACACCACGGTCGGCGCGTCCGCCCGCTCCTCCCAGCAGCGGTACGCCCTGTTGCGCGCCCTCGCCGACCGGGCCGACCGCCACCTCCTGCTGGTCACGGCCACCCCGCACAGCGGCAAGGAGGAGCCCTTCCGCCGCCTGATCGGCCTGCTCGACGACCGCCTGGCCGCCGTCCCCCTCGACACCGACGCGGGCCGCAGGCGGCTCGCCGAGTTCTTCGTGCAGCGCCGCCGCGCCGACATCCGCGAGGACTTCCAGGACGGCGCGCACTTCCCTTCCTCCCGGGACACCGCCGAGACCGCCTACACCCTGCACCGCGACTACAAGAAGCTCCTCGACGAGGTCCTGTCGTACGCCCGTGAGACCGTACGCGCGGCCGACGGCGCCCTCCAGCAGCGCCAGCGCTGGTGGTCCACCCTCGCCCTGCTGCGCACCCTGTCCTCCTCCCCGGCCGCCGCCGTGCAGTCCCTGAACACGCGCGCCGGCGTCGAGGAGGCGGACACCCCCGCCGAGGCGGACCGCACCGGGGAGCGCACCGTCTCCGACCCGGCCGACAGCGAGACCCCCGAGTCCGCGGACGCCGTACCGGGCACCCGCCTCCCCACGGCCACCGGTCCCACGGCCACAGGCACCGACGCCACCGGCACCGAGGCCGACGACGAGGAGAAGGCCCGCCTGGTCGCCATGGCCGAATCGGCCAAGAAGCTTTACGGCCCGACCCGCGACGCCAAGCTGAAGAAGCTGATCACCACCGTCTCCGACCTCCTCGACCAGGGCTACCGGCCCATCGTCTTCTGCCGCTACATCGCGACCGCCGACTACGTGGCCGACCACCTCAAGAAAATCCTCAACAAGAAGGGCACCGAACACCCGGTCGCGGTCGCCTCCGTCACCGGCGAACTCTCGCCCGACCAGCGTGTCACCCGCATCGCCGAGCTGACCGGCACCGACGAGGAGGGCAACCCCGCGCCCGAGCGGCGCGTCCTGGTCGCCACCGACTGCCTCTCCGAGGGCGTCAACCTCCAGGAGTCCTTCGACGCCGTCGTCCACTACGACCTTGCCTGGAACCCGACCCGCCACGAACAGCGCGAGGGCCGCGTGGACCGCTTCGGCCAGCGCACCGACGTCGTCAAGGCGCTCACCCTGTACGGCACCGACAACCCCGTCGACGGCATCGTCCTCAACGTCCTGCTCCGCAAGCACGAGCGCATCCGCCGCGTCACCGGCATCTCCGTGCCCGTGCCGCAGGAGTCCGAGAGCGCCATGCAGGCCGTCTTCGAGGGCCTGATCCTGCGCGGAGAGCGGTCGGCCTACGAGCAGGAAGGGTTGTTCGCCCAGGAGGAGGTGGCCGAGCAGCTGGAGATCGCCTGGCAGTCCTCCGCCGAGCGAGAGAAGCGCTACCGCTCCCGCTACGCCCAGCTCACCATCAAGAAGGACGAGGTGGCCGCCGAGGTCGACGAGATCCGTGCCGCGCTCGGCACCGGTGAGGAGGTACGGGACTTCACCCGCCGCGCCCTGGGCGCCTTGCGCGGTATGCCCGCGGCGACGAAGCAGGGCGGCTTCACCGCGCACACCGACGCCCTTCCGGAGGGCCTTCGCGACACCATTTCGCACGCGCTCGGCCCCCGCCACCCTCGCCCGGTCATCTTCCACGACGCCCCCAGCGCCCCACGTGGCGAGGCCGCCCTCACCCGCACCGATCCGGTGGTCGCCGCCGTCGCCCGCTTCGTGCTGGACGCGGCCCTCGACGACGCCGGCAAGGTCCCCGAGTGGCAGCGCCCGGCCCGCCGCTGCGGAGTCGTCCGTACGAAGGCCGTGGAGCGGAACACCACGCTCCTGCTGGTGCGCCACCGCTTCCAGCTGAACCTGCCCGCCCGTGACGGCTCGGTGCGCGAGCAGCTCGCCGAGGACGCCCGTGTGGTCGCCTACCGAGGCAGGCCCGACGCCCCCGAGTGGCTGCCGGAGGACGAGGCCGTGGCCCTCCTCGACGCCCGCGCCACGCAGAACACCGACCCGAAGTTCGCCACCGAGCACATCGCCGAGATCCTGGCCGCCCTGCCCGCGATCATGCCGGAACTACGGGACCAGTCGGCCGAGTTGGGACGCACCCTGGAGGCCTCGCACCGCAGGGTCCGCACCGCCTCCCGCGCCCGCCTGGCCGGCTTGAAGGTCGTCCCCCAGGGCGACCCGGACATCCTGGGCGTGTACCACTACCGCCCGGCCCCGACGTTCCCCCAGGGAGTGGGCGCATGAGTACCGCCAGGACCCTTGTCACCGACACCGTCGCCACCGTCGGCGGCCTCCTGCCGTACGACCTCCTGGTCCGCATCAAGGAGGGCAAGGAGCAGACCGGCTCGAAGCCCGCCGACTACCGCCTGTACGCCAAGGGCGACTCGGTACGGGACGCCGCCGAACGCTCCTGGGGCTATCTGCGCGGCGTGTGGGCCGCCTACCAGGACGCCCTAACCCGCGACGGCGCCGACGCCGACCCCGGCGTGCACGCGGTCGGCGTCACCACCGAACGCTGGCTGCTGCCCCTGTTCGAGCAGCTCGGCTTCGGCGCCCTCACCCCCGTACCCGCGCCCGGCCTGCCCTCCCACGACGGCGAGAAGGACTTCGAGGTCAGCCACCACTGGGCGCACGTCCCCGTCCACTTCACCGGCTGGAACGTCCCCCTCGACACGCGCACCACCGAACTGGCCAAGCAGGCCCCCCAGTCGATGGTGCAGGAGTACCTCAACCGCTCGGCGGACTCCACCCTCTGGGGCGTCCTCTCCAACGGCCGCCAGCTGCGCCTGCTGCGCGAGTCCGCCTCGCTCACCGGCGCCGCATTCATCGAGTTCGACCTCCGGGCGATCTTCGACGGCGACCGCTCCGACGACTTCGTCCTCCTCTGGCGCCTGCTGCACCGCACCCGCTTCGAGCCCCGCTCCGAGGGCGAGCCGGCCGCGACCTGCCCGCTGGAGAAGTGGCGCACCGAGGCCATCGACAGTGGCACCCGCGCGCTGAAGGAACTCCGCAAGGGCGTGGAGAAGGCCCTGACGGTGATCGGCACGGGCCTGATCGCCCACCCCGACAACGCCGCCCTGCGCGACGCCCTGCGCACCCGCGACAGGAACGTCCGCGACGACCTCCACCCGGCCCTGCTGCGCCTCGCCTACCGCCTGCTGTTCCTCTTCGTCACCGAGGACCGCGACCTGCTCCTGCACCCCGACGCCACCAAGCAGGCCCGCGACACGTACGAGAAGTACTTCTCCACGGCCCGCCTGCGCCGCGTCGCCCGCCGCACCGGTACCCTCCACGGCGACCAGTGGCAGGCGCTGCGGCTGGTCATCGAAGGTCTCGGCAAACCCGGCGGCCGCCCCGAACTCGGACTCCCGGCGCTGGGCGGCCTGTTCGAGCCCACCGCCACGGACCGGATCCTGGACGGCCTGAGCCTGTCCAACAGGTCCTTGTACGAAGCGGTGCAGGCTCTGTGTGAGGTGTACGACGTCAAGCTGGGCCGCCCCCGCAAGGTCGACTACCGCCACCTCGGCGCCGACGAACTGGGCTCGGTCTACGAGTCCCTGCTCGAACTGGAGCCGCGCCTCGGCGAGGGCAACGAGTACGTCCTGGCCAAGCTGGACGGCAACGACCGCAAGACGTCCGGCTCCTACTACACCCCGTCCCCGCTCATCGACTGCCTCCTCGACTCCACCCTCGACCCGGTCATCGAGCAGGCGGTCAAGTCCGGTACGACGAAGAAGGAGCGCGAGGATGCGCTGCTCGCCCTGACGGTGTGCGACCCGGCCTGCGGCTCCGGCCACTTCCTGGTCGCCGCGGCCCGCCGTATCGCCCGCCGCCTCGCCGAGATCCGCACGGACGATCCCGAGCCGAGCGCCGAGGACGTACGGCACGCGCTGCGGGACGTCATCGCGCGGTGCGTGTACGGCGTCGACCTCAACAAGATGGCCGTGGAGCTGGCCAAGGTGTCCCTGTGGATCGAGGCGATGGAGCCGGGCCGGCCGCTCACCTTCCTCGACGCCCACATCAAGCACGGCAACGGGTTGCTGGGCACGACCCCGAAGCTGCTGGCCGAGGGCCTGCCCGACGATGCGTTCAAGCCGCTGGAAGGCGACGAGTCAAAGCACGTCACCGACCTGAGGAAGCGCAACGCCGCGGAGCGGACGGCGTGGAAGGTCGCGCTGCGCCACGGGGCGAGCCAGGACGCGCTGTTCGCGGAGGAGGAGGTGCTGGCCGAGTCCAATGCGGAGTTCGGTGAGAAGGTCTCGGCGATCACGGGGACGGACTCGCAGGAACTGGAGGACGTCCAGAACCAGGCCAAGGCGTATCGGGAGCTGACCACCTCCCCGGACTACATCCGGGCACTGGAGCTGGCCGACGCCTGGTGCGCGGCGTTCGTCTGGAAGAAGACGAAGACGGCGACGCCGCCCGCGCTGACCACGAAGTCGCTGCTCACGCTGCACTCCGAGGACGGCGGCGCGAGCCTGCCGGACGGCACGGTGGAGGAGGTCGTCCGGCTGCGGGAGGAGTACCACTTCTTCCACTGGCATCTGGAGTTCCCGGAGGTGTTCCGGGTTCCGGCGGATGCGAAGGCGTCGGGGGTGGACGAGCGGACCGGGTGGAAGGGCGGGTTCAGTTGTGTGCTGGGGAACCCGCCGTGGGAGACCCTTGAGTTCAAGACCGAGGAGTACTTCGCCACCACGGCACCGAAGATCGCCAAGGCTGCGAACCAGGCGGCGCGGCAGGCCCTGATCGGCAAACTCGCGGAGAGCGAGGACGAGGCCGACCGGGAACTGCACGCCCAGTACATCGCCGACAAGCGGCTGTCCGATGGCTTCTCTCATCTCGCGCGCTGGTCTGGTCGGTTCCCGCTGGCCGCGCGGGGCAAGCTCAACACGTATCCGCTGTTCGCGGAGGCCGCGTCACACGCGATTGCGCCGCGAGGGCGGTTTGGGCTGGTCCTGCAGACGGGCATCGCCACGGACGCGACGACGGCACCGTTCTTCTCCGACTTGGTGCGCTCGAAGCGGCTGGTGTCGTTCCTGGACTTCAAGAACGAGGCGTTCGTGCTGAGCCGGGATGTGGACCATCGCGTGCGCTTCTGCTTGCTCACGGTCACAGGCCCGGAGGAGCGGGTTAGTGAGGCGTCCTTCGCGTTCGGGACCTGGTACATGGAGGACCTGCCAGAGCGCCGCTTCGCCATGCCGCTGGAGGAGATCCTGCTGGTCAACCCGAACACCGGGAACCTCCCCGTCTTCGAGTCCCGGCGCGACGCGGAGATCACCTTCGGCATCTACAGCCGAGTCCCGGTTCTACTCAAGGAACCGGACGAATTCGGCAGAGGCGGCAGTAACCCGTGGGGGCTGACCTTCCGGCAGGGCCTGTTCAACATGGCCTCCGACTCCCACCTGTTCCGAGGCAAGCAGGAACTGGAGGACGAGGGATGGCAGTTGACCGGCAACGTCTTCACGCGCATCGATGAGGAGGGGAAGACGCGCCGCTATCTCCCGCTGTACGAGGCGAAGATGCTCCACCATTTCGACCACCGCCTCGGCACGTACGAGGGTCAGACCCAGGCCCAGGCCAACGTCGGCACCCTCCCGCGCGTGACGCCGGAACAGCACGACGACCCCGACTTCGCTCCGATGCCCCGGTACTGGGTGCCGGAGCAGGACGTGGACTCCGGCAAGCGGGACAAGAAGGGCAACCGGATCATGTGGGCGGGGGTGGACACGCGGCTGGCGGACAAGGAATGGTACGAGGACTGGCTGTTGGGGTGGCGTGACATCTGCCGGACCTCGGACCGCCGGACCATGATCAACACAGCTCTGCGTCGCACTGCCGTTCCTGATGGCACGTTGTTGATGTTGCCTTCCTTTGGCAATCCTGCGCTGCTTCAGGCGGCGCTGTCCTCCTACGTGCTCGACTTCGTGGCGCGTCAGAAGTTCAGCGGTACACACCTGAAGTTCTTTACGGCCCACCAGCTTCCAGTGCCCGGCCCCGAGGCAGGTGACCAGCCGTGTCCATGGAGCAGCGGCGAGCCCGTGGCGGAGTGGATTGCCGCAAGAGTGGCTGAACTTGCGTACACCGCGAGTGACATGGAGGCCTTCGCCAGAGCGATCGGTGTGACGGGACACCCGTTCAGGTGGGATGAGGAACGGCGTGGATTGCTGCGTGCGGAGCTGGACGCTGCCTTTTTCCACCTCTACGGACTGGCTCGCGATGACGCGGCGTACGTCATGGACGCGTTCTCCCGTCTCAAGAGCGACGAGGAAGCCGCCCATGGCAGTTACCGCACCAAGAACCTCATCCTCGACATCTACGACCGCATGGAAGAGGCCCGCGAAACCGGCGACGAGTACCGAACCGTGCTAGACCCGCCGCCGGGGAAGGGGCCGCGTCACACGGCCTGAGTGCCGCAGCCTCGGGTGGGTGGGTCAGAACCCGTCCCGCCCGAGGTCCGCGACGAACCCGGCCCACGCGCCCCGCGTGAACGCGAGTTGCGGACCGCCGTTCCGTTCCTTGGAGTCCCGCACGCGGACGGCGGCCCCGTCGGCGGCGACCTCGATGCACTCGCCGCCTTCGTCACCGCTGTAGCTGCTCTTGAACCAGGTGAGCCGTATGGGCTGTTCGGTGTTCATAGGTCTCCCAGCATCTTCTCGATCAGGCGCAGGGACTCGCGCGGAGTGAGCGCCTGTCCCCGGATGCTTCCATACTTCGCGGCGAGGACACGTACCTCGTCCGGGTCGGTGATCAGACGGCTGATGTGCTGGACCTCCAGGTAGGCGACCTGTGGTTTGCCCTTAGGGGTGAGCAGAGTGAACGGACCGCCCATTCCGGCGTGATCCTCACTGGTCGTCGGCATCACCTGGATTTCCACGTGTCGCAAATTGCCGGTCCTGAGCAGGCGCTCCAACTGCCCACGCTGAACATCCAGTCCGCCAAATGGTTGGCGCAGCACACTCTCCTGGATGATGGCACTCACGGTCGGCGGTGGCCAGCGGGTCATCAGCTCCTGGCGTGCCATCCTCGCGGTGACGCGCTGCTCGATCGTCTCCTCGTCGAAGAGTGGCTGTCGGCTGGCGAACACGGCACGTGCGTACTCCTTGGTCTGAAACAGGCCCGGCACCGCCTGGTTGGCGAAGTAGCAGAGCTCAACCGCCTCCGCCTCCAACCGCGCATAATCCCGAAACCACTCCGGATGCCGAACCCTCCTCCGCGCCCGCGCCCGCTCCACATCCTCCGCCGCAGACGCCAGCAGCCCCCCGCACTCCAGCAACTCATCCACCGCGACCAGCAGGTCAGGCTGAGGCGTCCGCCGCCCCCGCTCCATGGAGGAGATGGTCTCCTCCCCATACCCGAGCCGGTCGCCCAGCTCCTTCTGGCTCATCCCGGCCCGTGTCCGCGCGACCTTGATCTGCCGCCCGAGCGCCCGGAACAGGTCGGCCACCTCGTCCGTACCGTCCGCCTCACCGCCGGTGGGAACCCCCGAACCGCCCGCCTGTGCCGCCATCCCGTACCACCGCCCACTTCCGTCGTACCTGGGGCGAACCGCCGAACGTCCGGCCAGGTCACGGCCGTACGCCCGGACATCCCGCCCTCGGCCCCGGGACAGTCACCCTCCGTACCGCCCCGCACCCTCCACACAGTAGAAGCACTCCGTCACTCTCGGTGAGGTGATCCAGCAAACCGTCACCGGTGAACCGACCGCCACCACCCATCACTTCCGCCTCACGTTCCCCACCAGCAGACACGGCGCCCACACCGCCCGTCACGCCGCCGAACGCTGGCTCGCCGACCAGCGGGACTGCCCGGAGGCCGCGGCCGGCGACGAGGTCGCGGCCACGGCCTCCCTCCTCATCGCGGAACTCACCGCGAACGCCGCCCTGCACGGCCGCGTACGGGGCCGCCACGCCCGACTCGCCCTGACCCTCACGGCCGGCACCCTGCGCATCGAGGTCACGGACGCCCGGGGTGACCGCCTGCCCGAACCGGCACCAGGCAGAGACGGCGATGGGGATGGGGACGGCGAGTCGGGGCACGGCCTGCTCCTCGTCGCCTCGCTTGCCGATGCCTGGGGATGCGAGCCCCACCATCCCGGCGGCAAGACAGTCTGGGCCGAGTGCGGCCGGCGTGAACCCGCGCTCAAGAGGGGCGCGTGAACTCAACTGTGCATCTGCTCGAGGGAGTTGGGGATTGACGGTGATCGTGAACGGCCTTCACGCTTAACAGGTAATCGTGAAGGCCGTTCACGGGGAGATGTCATGGAAGGCACGCCCGAGGCGGATGACCAACTCGTCGGTCTGTTCGAAGTGGCGGAGATGGCGGGGGTCGGTCGGACGGTCGTAGCGAATTGGCGCGCCCGTGACAAACACTTCCCCGCTCCCGTCGCGGACCTGCGGAGCGGCCCGGTTTTCCGGGCGAGTCAAATTCAGCGCTACCTCAAACGGAGGAAGAAGCACATGGCCCCCAAAGCCCATGTCATCTCGACCATCAACCTGAAGGGCGGTGTCGGGAAGACCACCACCACGGCCGGGCTCGCGGAGTTTCTCTCCGCGGAGTTCCGCAAGCGGGTCTTGGTGGTCGACCTCGACCCGCAGACCAACCTGACCACGGTCCTGATCAAGGAGAAGAAGTGGGAGGAGCTCAACGACGGGGGGTACACCCTGGCGACCCTGTTCCAGGATGCCCTCCGGCCCGAGGACGAGCCTTTGGAGTTCGACCTGGAGAAGACCCTCCAGCGCAATGTCTCATCGGTGGATGCGGTGACGAAGGTGGACCTCCTGCCTTCCTCGCTGGACCTCATCGACGTCCAGGACCGCCTGGCGTCCATGCCCAGGGGGCGTTTCCACTCCAACAACCCCACCGATCTTCTGCGCAAGGCGATCCGGAAGATCATTGATGACTACGACTACGTGCTCGTCGACTGCCCTCCCAACCTCGGCATCGTCACTCTGAACGGTTTGCGCATTTCCGATGGGTACATCATCCCGACCATTCCCGATTACCTGTCCACTTATGGCATCCCTCAGATCCAACGGCGCGTGCGGGCTTTCGCGGACGACTTGGGGAAGACCATCAACGAGATCGGGATCGTCATCACGAAATACAAGGCCAACTCGACGGTCCACTGGAACACCGTCAAGCGACTTCAGGACGACAAAGAGCTCCCCGTCGTGCTTCCGACCTTCATCCCAGAGAAGAACGACATCGCCGGTTCGGCGGAGTTCGCCGGTCGCGGTACCCTGCGGCAGAAGTACGGGTACCAGGGCGGGTTCGACGCTTTCCGTGCCATGACGCAGGAGTTCATCGAACTGGTCGAGGAGAAGGCGTGACCGAGCAGAGCGACAGTCGGCCCGACGACAACGGTCTCCTGAATGCCCAGGTGCGGGAGGCCGAAGAAGCCCTGACCAAGCTCGGCGCCTCCGACCCGGAGCTCGCGGCGACGCTCGCACGTGTCCTCGGCGTGGTGGCGTCCGAAGCCGCACGCACGACACGCTTCGCCCGAGCACTGGCCAAGGCGCTGACGCCTCCCGATGCGCAGACCGCACCTCGGCCGGCAGAACGCACGAGGCGTAGCCGGCGAGCTCCGGGAGTGATCGACCCCTTCGCGGTCTTCGCCGAAACCGGCGAGACGGGACTCCGTTCGAGCCTGAGCGAGCTCGGCCTCGAACAACTGCGGGACATCGTCTCCGAACACGGGATGGACCACGACCGGCTGGCACTGAAGTGGAAGGACCCTCAACGGGTCATCGACCGCATCGTGGAACGCGTCGAATCGCGGACAGCCAAGGGAGCCGCCTTCCGGGGACGGCCGGAGCAGCCCGCTCCGCGGCACGATGAGGCCGTCGGCCCGGCGGCCGAGGACTCGTCACCCTGAGGCAACCGGGCGCGACGCGCCAAACGCCTCGCGTCCGCCGCCCAGGCCAAGGCCATCCACACCGAGCGCCGTGTCGAGGACCGCATCATCCTCCTCTCCGACGACCTGCTCACCACCGGCCAGCAGATGCCGGCCCGTCGCCCGCCTATTACGCGGGCGGGCGTGGCTCAGGTAAGGGCTCTCGTCCTTGCTCGCGCCCCTTGGCGAGGAGCGGACCGCCAGGGGGCACTGTTCGAATCGTGACGATCAACCTGGGCCCCCTGAGTCCCTGCCTCAGCCCGTGCCCCGGCTCTCCCAGCGGTCGCGGAACCACGTCAGAGTCTCGACGAGCAGCTCACGGTTGCGGTCCTTCTCTAGGACGGACAGTCGGAAGCTGGGGTCCGGGCCCCGCCCCGGCTTTCTCTCCTGGAGGTCGACACCTTCAAGTTCGTTCAGGCGCCTGAGGAATTCGGCACGCAGGGCGTGGTCGGTGAAGGACTCGTGTCTGGCCAGCCCGAGGAAGGCGACGTATACCGAGCCGCCCTGCCCGCAGCCCGGTGTGAGGCTCATCGGCGACGCCCCACTGCCCGGGGCGCCCGCCTCACCCAGCATGAGGAACGCGCCAGTGGTGTCGTGTCCCACCGTGTTGATCGAGCCGCCGAGTTCCTCCCAGCGGGCGAAGAGCTCACGCACCGCCTCCACCGTCTCGCGGGAGTTGTCCGCTGCCAGCTGACGGAAGAACTGTCTCTCGGCGGAGTTCTCTGCCACGAGCTGGAGGTAGAACGAGTCGGCGTGCGTCTGCTCACCCTGGGTTTCGGCGATGCGCTGCGCCGGCTCCTCCTCACGGTCGGCCTGGTCGTCTTCAGCGTCGCCGACCAGCAGAGCGAGGTCGTCGGCGGAGAGGCGCTGAGCCGGATCGGCGGCCCCGCCGGCCGTGAAGCGCACGCCGTCGGCGCTCAGCCGGGCACGGACATCGCCTCCGGCGTCCTGAGGCGCCCAGCGGAAGCCGTCGGAGACCTTGCCCTCGGAGGTGAGCACCCGGTACGCGTTGGCCACCCCTGGCGTATTAGCCAGATGATTGCCCACGGCCTGGGCGCCGGAGCCGATGAAGGCCGCGAGATCGCCGTACGACGTCCAGGCGCCGTGGGGGAGCGCGGCGAGCACTTGGTGGGCCAGGTTCCAGTCCCGGCTCCGCTCCGCTCGGCCGACTCCGCGCAGCGGGGCCGGCCACAGCGCGATCGCGCGGTCGGCGAGTTCGTCGGCACGGGCGCGGATCTCGTCCGCGCCCCACCGCTCTGTGGTGGCGATGCGGCGGTTCATCTCCAGATGGCTGCCCTGGAGCAGGCCCTGCTTGCGCTCGAAGGGGTGATTGGACAGCTCCGAGTTGACCGCGGTGAGTGTCAGGTTCCCAAGCGTGTGCTGAAGCCGGGAGTGCACGTCCTCCGGGCTCTCGCCGTCGACCACGTCCTCGCTCAACATCCGAAGCCACTCGTCGCCCGGCGACTGCGGCATGACGTGCTCGATGGTGAGCTGCGCGGTGGCGAAGTCGACCGGTTCGGGATGCTCGTAGCTCTCCTCCAGTCGCTGGAGCACCATCTTCCGCTGGTGTCCGCGTCCGAACTTGTAGAAGGGCGCCGTCCGGACCTTCTCGCGCAGCTCGTCGTCGTCGGGCCAGAAGCGGTTCTCGGCGGAGAGGAGCTGGTGCAGCCCGTCGGCGACGGGCAAGTCGAGCGGGAGCTGCCCGGGCACCGCCTGGAAGATCCTGTTGAGGTTGTTCGTCGGCACCCGGCACATCATCCGGCGTACCAGGAAGCTCTCGATGTACGACATCGCGCGGGCTGTGTCCGCGGAGTCAAGCTCCCCGCGCTCGCGCCGGTCGAGCAGCAGCATCAGCGCGGGATAGGTGACCTGGGCCTGCCAGGTGTCCAGCCGGTGCAGTTGGGCGCGGACCGCTTTGTTCGCCTCCTTCTCAGGGTGGAGCAGCCGACGGAAGAGCGCGCCGCGCCGGTACAACTCCTTGATGTACGCCTCGATCTCCGCCTCGCTGACCTCACCCCGCTCGAAGCGCTGCTGCTGAGCCGCGTACAGGTCCTGGCGGCGGACCCGGTCGTCCCCGTCGAGTACCAACTGAAGCCACATGAGCTGTTCCAGCTCGTCGTTGCTCAGACTGTCCTGCAGCGGAAGCCAGTAGGTCTCGTAGATGTGCTCACCGCGGGTGGGCAGCCGCATGAACAGGTAATTGCGCAGCAGGTCGGCCTGGCTCAGCTTGAGGCCGGTGTTGTTGAGGGACTCGAAGATGCGGTGCACGTTGTCCGCGCGCTCGGCTGTCACCGCCACCAGCGTGAGCCGGGAGGTGATGGCCTCCTCGATGCGGAGCACGTCCTGCGGGGCGGCCGGATCGGCGGCCTCGACGAGCTTGCGGCGGAAGAAGCCGTAGGCGGCGGCGACGGCTCCGCCGGCGGCCTGCTCCGAGAGGGGCCCGCGAACGTGTGCCGCGAACTGCGCCCGGTCGGCCTGGGTCGGCAATAGCCGGAAGCGATCGCTGCCGTTCTTGCGCTTGTTGATGAGGTATTCCTCGTCGATGCGCTCGGCCTCGTCCGGCTCGCCGTCCGTTATGTGGTCGCGGATCGCGGCCAGGGCGAGCGACAGCGTGGTCAGCCG
Source organism: Streptomyces sp. NPDC043427 (assembly GCF_056436655.1). NCBI lineage: Bacteria > Bacillati > Actinomycetota > Actinomycetes > Kitasatosporales > Streptomycetaceae > Streptomyces > Streptomyces sp. NPDC043427. The sequence goes on from NZ_JBWKCC010000006.1 coordinate 175,842, forward strand.
CTGCTGACCGTCGACGACGAGCCAGCGGGGGAACGTCGCCTCGTTCTGCGGCGACGGCGCGAGCACCACGGACCCCAGGAAGTGTGTGCTCGCCTTCTCCCCGGACTCCAGCAGCTCGGCCTGCTCCAGGATGTCGGTCCACAGCTGTCTGAGCTGTTTCTCCGTCCAGGAGTACGTCCGCTGATAGAGCGGCACCTGGAACTGCTGGGCCCTGCCCTGGACGAGATCGGCGAACAGCGTCTCCTTCGCCTGCACGGCGTCCCCCTCGGTGATCGGTCCGGTCGTGGCGCGTGGGAACGACCTTAGGGCTTCCCACTGACGGTCAGGGGCGCTTCAGCCCTCGTCCAGGCACGCGCACCACAGCGCGTGGGCCCGGTCCATCTCGTCAAGTGCCGCCCGCGTGAACCGGGCGTCCAGGAAGGCTCGGTCGACGATCCGTTCCGCGAGTGCGACCAGGTGCGCCGCGACGTGCTCTACCCGCTCCCTGCGCACGCGGTCCTGAATCCGCGCCAGGCGTTCCTGACGTTCCCACAGGTCCGCGAGGCTCGCGCCCGGCTCTTCCTCGTCGTCGTACACGGACGGCACGCGGGGCAGCAGGTCGGCGGTGAGAGCGGGGACGGAGTCCAGGGCGGCCGGCTCGTCGGGTCCACCGTTGCCGAGGATGCGGTTGGCGATCGTACGTACGGCCTCGGAGCGTTCGACGCGAGCCGCCTGGGCCCGCAGGGCGCCGAGCAGTGCCGGGACCTCGCCCCGGGCCCGGCGCCGCAGGGTCTCCGCGAGTGCGGTCGTCAGGTCCTCGCCCAGGTCCGAGGCGTCGTCCAGTACGTCGTTCGCCGCGCCGACCTCCTCGAAGGCGCGCTGCGCGGTGCGGGCCGCCTCGGTGAGCAGGGCGATGTCCTCGGCGGTCGGCTTCACGCCCGCCTTCAGCCGGGCCACGGCCGAGTCCAGAGGGTCACCAGCCAGATCGAAGAGGTCCACGCAGTCGCCCTCCAGGGCGAGTTGGCCGTCCGTATCCGGTTCCAGCAGTGTCACTTCCCCAACAACCCCCCGCTCGCGATGCCCCTGTGTCATACAGCGGCCCCTACGACGAATCATGGAGGTTTTCGTAAACTGAGTCAACAGATACTCTGTCGGTCGGTGTTGTCGAAGGGTGGGGAACATGCCGCAGATCGCGATCACCAACACGTTCTGGGAGGGCGTCGACCGGCTGGACAAGCCGGCCCGCGCCCGCGTCCACAAGGCGATGGCCAAGTTCCAGCAGCTGACGGTCCCGCAACTCCACGCGGACAAGGGGCTACACCTGGAATCGGTGGTGAGCTCGCGCGACCCGCGGATGCGGACCATCCGCGTCGACGACGGCCTGCGGATAGTGCTGCTCGCGCCCGACGACGGCAGCGACCTCTTCGTCTTCGTCCACGTCGTCCCCCACGACAAGGCCTACTCCTGGGCCCGCCGACGGCTCTACACCGTCAACTCCGTGACCCGCTGCCTCGAAGTACGCGACCTGACCGCCATGGAGCAGATCACCCCGCTCTTCGCTCAGGAGGCCGCCGCGGCCCCCCAACTCCTGTTCGCCCCCTGGTCGGACACCGTCCTGCGGCACCTCGGCGTCGACGACGTCACCCTGCGCGCCGCCCGCACCGTCACCGGCAAGGCGCAGCTGGAGGCGTTCGGCTCGCTGATGCCGGAGGACCAGTACGAGGCGCTGTGGCTGCTCGCCGAGGGCCTCGACCCCGACGACATCTACCGGGACCTCGTCGCCGTACGCCAGAAGACGACCGTCGCCGAGAGCGCGGCGGGGGAGGACACCGCCGGGGACGACCTGGCCGCCGCCGTCACCCGCACCCGCAGCCGCATCGCGCTCGTCACCGGCCCCGACGAACTCGCCGACATCCTGACCAAGCCCTTCGCCGCGTGGCGGATCTTCCTCCACCCCACCCAGCGGCGCATCGCCTACCGGCCCGCCTATGCCGGTCCCGCCCAGATCACCGGAGGCCCCGGTACCGGAAAGACGGTCGTCGCCCTGCACCGGGTCAAGCACCTCCTGGACCGGGCACCCGACACGCGCGTCCTCCTCACCACCTACACCGGAGCCCTGGCCCGCTCCCTGCAGAGCAGCCTCGCCCTGCTGCTCGACCACGACCCGGCGCTGCTCGCCCGTGTCGACGTCACCACCGTCGACGCCGTCGGCCACCGCGTCGTACGGCAGCTGCGCGGCAACCCGGGGACCGCGCTCGGCGACCGGGACGAGCGCACCCGCTGGCAGCGCGTGGCCCGCCGCCTCGAACTGCCCTGGAACGAGGCGTTCCTGTCCCAGGAGTACCGGCATGTGGTCCTCGCCCAGGACCTGCGCAGCGAGGAGGAGTACCTGGCGTGCGAACGGCGTGGACGCGGCAGCGCGCTCGGGCAGACCCAGCGGCGGCGCGTCTGGCAGGCCGTGACCCTGTTCGAGGAAGGCCTGACCCGTGACCGGGCGCACACGTGGCTCCAGGTCTGCGCCGAGGCCACCCGGCTGCTGCGCGACAAGCCGGGTGCGGGACCGTCGTACGACCATGTCGTCGTGGACGAGGCGCAGGACCTGCACCCGGCGCAGTGGCGCCTGCTGCGGGTTCTGGCCCCCGACGGACCCGACGACCTGTTCGTCACCGGCGACCCGCACCAGCGGATCTACGACGCCCGGGTCTCGCTGCGCTCCCTCGGCATCTCCGTCGCGGGACGCAGCGGACGACTGCGCGTCAACTACCGCTCCACCGAGGAGATCCTGCGCTGGGCCCGCGGCCTGCTCGACAGCGAGCCCGTCGCCGACCTGACCGGTGACGCCCACGACACCCTCACCGGATACCGCTCGCTGCTGCACGGCGCACAGCCCGTGTGTGAGGGGCACGGGAGTGAGAACGAGGAGGCGGACGCGGTCGTGCGCCGAGTGCGCGACTGGATGGATGCCGGGGTCGCGCCCTCCGACATCGCCGTCTGCACCCGCTTCAACACCCTGGCGGGCAAGCTCGGCGACCGCCTCGCCGCGGCCGGCATCCCCGTCGTGCGGGTGCGGGACGGGGAACCGGAGAGTGCGGTTGGGGTACGGGTGTCGACGCTGCACAGCATGAAGGGCCTGGAGTACCGGTGCGTCGCCGTCGCCGGGGTCACCCGCTCCGCCTTCCCGTTCGCGCCGGCCGTCACCCCGGCCGAGGTGGACCATATCCAGCACACCACCGACCTGGCTGCCGAGCGATGTCTGCTGTTCGTCGCCTGCACCCGGGCGCGGGAGGCGCTGTATGTGTCGTACAGCGGGCGGGCCAGTGAGTTCTTCGCGGTGTGATGCCGAGTGTGGGCTACGGCACCGCCTCAGTCCGGAGCCCCGTGGATCTTGTCGACTCCCGTGCGGTGGCGACGCACAGTCGTGATCTCGCGCCCGTCGTGCACGACTCGGAACCATTCGTCCGCCACCAGGACGGTGACGGTCCTCGCGTGCCACTGCATGCCCACGTGAATCCTCTGATGGCCGACCACGATGAATCCTCCGGGCCCGTAGACCCTTCGACGCACACAGGGGGCGTCGGAGGCGAACTCGGTGGGAGGCCCGGCCGCGTCGCTCGGTAGGGCGCGCGACGGCTCGCGGACCGTTCGGGCGGCGCGGATCCGGTACACGTTGATCTGCTCCCGCAGCTTCGTCAGGGCCTTGGACTCGATCTGGCGGATCCGTTCCCGGGTGAGGTTCAGCTCCGCTCCGATCGCTTCGAGGGTGAGCTCGGGACCGTCGTCGAGTCCGAGCCGGAGGGTCATCACCTGGCGCTCTCGTTCGGAGAGGCAGCTGAACAGATCACGGACTTCTCCCGGGGACGGGTCACCGTAGTAGAAGTCCGGTTCGGTCCAGTGCGGTCCCTGAATGCTCCGGTCCGCTTCCTCGTGCAAGGCGTCGTCACCGATGGACTCGGTCAGGTCTTCCAGGGGGAGTGTTCGGCGGACCCGGGCCAGTAGGACGTGCGCCTCGTCAACGGCGACACCCGCGCGGGCGGCCACTGTGGGGAGAGCGTCGGTGGGTGACTCGTGCCCCAACTCCCGTGCCGCCTTCCGTAGCGCGGTCAGGGTTTCGTGCGCGTGGACGGGGATCCGTATCGTGCGGCCTTTGTCTGCCAGGGCCCGTGTGATCGCCTGCCGGATCCACGTGACGGCATACGTCGAGAACTTGTTCCCCTTGAGGTGGTCGAACTTCTCGATGGCGCGCAGCAGGCCGAGGTTGCCCTCCGGGATCAGATCCATGAGGTCCAGGCCTTAGCTCGTGCACCAGGTGGCCATGCTGACCACCAGCCGGAGGTTCGCCTGGGCGAAGTCTGCGAACGCCAGTTCCCCGAGCCGGACCAGCTGTTCGAGCTCACGTCGCAGCTTGGGGGCAATGTTCCGGTCGGCCTCGTCCAACTGCTCGCGAGCCAGCAGTCCCGCCTCGATGGCCTGGCCCAGTTCCGCCTCCTGTCGCCGGGCGAGCAGCGGGAACCTGTCGATCTCCTTGCGGTACTGCGTGAAAGAGTCGCCCACGGCCTGACGTGAGGACGCGTCCTCCTCCGGGGACTCGGCGACGGGCTCGGAGCGGGGTTACGGCACAGGCGGCGCGGTCGGTGGGGTCGTAGTGGGAGGAATTTTCGATTCCCCAGTGCTCGTGAATGACGGTGGTAAGGTCGGTGAGGCGGGTTTGAATCAGAGGTCAATCAGCCAGGATGTTCCGTATCGATTTCATCGAAGGCGTCATCTTCTGGGCCCCAAGGGCGCTCATAGCCGACATCTTTCAATACCGTGACATCGAAGACTGCGACACCCCCGTCGTCCATTTCGAACCAGCCACCCAGGGTGCCTGCAATCGCTGTCCCCAGGGTCTCGTGAACCTCCGCGGCGAGAGCAAGAGTGAACTTCGCCGTCAAGAATCCGACTACGACGCCTTCTGCCGAGTACGCGCTTCGAACTCGCAGAGAATCGAGGGCGATGTCCTCGATTGGGCCGACTTCGTCGGGGCTCACATCTGCAAGGTCGGCGAAGTTCTTCAGATCATTGTGTGCGACGATCTGATCAATGATCGAAAGCGATAGATCCTCGGGAAAAGAAGCAGCGTCAACCGAGACCTCGACTTCTGAACATAAAGCACGGATGATCGACTTGAGGTCTTTGTGATAGGTGAAGTCGCCAATTCGCTCTCCCAGCTCTTGGGCAAGGTCGGGATCCAGTGTGTCACTTCCCTTCCTGATGGCGAAATCCTCCGTGTTGTTCGAGGCGAAATGAGTCGGTCCGGCAGTAGTGAGATGGGCTCTCTTGATAGTGAGCCAGATTGCCGCATCTCTGCTCCCAGTCCCGTTGCTCTTTGAAGGTTTGATGCGTAGGGCCTCACGTTCAAGGGCTTCTATCGCATCGTCACCACTCAATGGGAGTTCCTCGAATGCGGACCGTAGCTGTGATTCCCAGTCATCGACAACTGCATCAATCGACGGGATGTAGTATGAGTCGATGCTGCAGAAGTTTCTGAGTTTCTGCATGGATCTGCTATGCGCATCCATTGCTTCCTGAACATCTCTACGCCGGGCGCTGATGGACTCCGCAAACACCGTCTGAGCGAGTGCCACCCGGGCGCCCAGCGTGGACGCAATGCGCAAGATTGTGGAAATCTCGACGCTGCGGAGAATTCCCTTGCGGGGAATCAAGTTGGTATCGAGGGTGATCAGCATTCTTACCCCTGGTCCATCTCATCTGCGCGCTGCGAGATCTTTGTTGCGAGGTCGGCGAAAAGGTGGATAGCGTTCCTAGCGCGACTGTAGTGAGCGCCCCGGGCTTCGCTTCCATTGAGCTCAAAGACAGCCTTGTGGGTGCGCTGGGAGATTGGGATCAGACTCGACATGTTGGATACTTCACCGATGGATGTCTCTCCTGGGGGGATGCGGACCCGAACGGCTTGAAGCTCATCGACAATGCCCCGCTGGTATGCTTCGGGCATTCTATCGTTCCAGTGTTTGTACGCCTCTGCTGGCTGATCGCGATACACGGTGAACTGCTGGCTGACGTAGCCAAGAGGGCTGGGCTTGCCGACTGGGAGCTCGAAGTCAAATTCAGCGTTCCTTCTGTCGGCCGAGCTCTTGGCGGCCTCCCAGCCAGTGATCCATGAAGCGACACTCTTGCCAACGCTAGGGAGTGCGGTTAGCGAGAAAAGGTCAGGAGCCAAAGGGACGACGAAGCCGGTCGACCCAAGAATCACATTTCGATTCAATGCTCCGACATTTGGGCCGAGATCAACAAATACATAATCCGCCGAGATGCGCGATGCCGCATTCCGGATGAGGCGATAGAAAGCCGAGGTGACCTGGAAACCTCTAGGCATGCCGGCCAAAGCCTCGGTCCAGCCTGTGGGGGCAAATTCCTCGTAATCGCTAATTCGAATATCGCCGGGCAGGATCCATGCATTGTCCCTAATCTGAACTGGATTGACGGAATTCAGTCCGCCGGATCCTTCAATGACTGGGCGCAAGCACGAGTAGATTGTGCGGTTGTCATTGAATAGCTTTTCAATCTCCATGACAGGAATTGCTGCGCTGGTAAGATTCGCCTGGGCGTCCGCATCAATGAAGAGGATGCGATGAGACCTGGCCAGGGCGACTCCGATGTTGTAGACCAGGGTGGTCTTCCCGACCCCGCCTTTGTGGTTGAAGAACGAGATGATCTTCACTTGACCCCACCTGTCATCCCCTGCATGGACGTTCAGAACTGACCGTTTCGTCACGCTAAGGACTGAGCTGAGCTGTGTTGTGCTCGGTTCCCCTGAGTCGAGACGCACGTGCTAAGGATCCTAGCCTCGAAGTTTTGTGACGGTCCGCGGGCAGAGTCATCGCCGGCAACATCGGCGGTATCGCTTTCCCCCACACCCGCCTCGCCATCCGGGTCCACCGCCGCCGCAAGCCCACCGCCCGGCCCGAAATCCGCGAGAACATCTACGCGGTCACCCCCCTCGCCGCCCATCAAATCTGTACAGCGCCTGAATCGATGTCCTGGGCGAGTCGCTGCGCGTAGCGGGCGAGAAGTCGCCGCAGGTCCGAGTAGTGGCGCAGCGGATCGGGGCGGGAGAACTGGAACCATGCGGTGTTCCGTCGCACGGCCCACTCCTGCTGAATCTCGGTGGGCTGCGCGGCTTCGAGTGGGCGGGGAGCGAAGAGGTGCTCGCCGCGCGTGACCAGCGTCCAGATGAATACCGAGGCGTCCTGGCGCTTGCGGTCGTCGGTTCGGGTGCGGGTCTGGGTTCGAACGGACGGGAGTTCTTTGACCAGCGCTTCCCAGGAGTCGATGCTGAGCACCCAGTCGTGAAGTGCTTGTCGCCTGCGCCAGTAGTCAACTGGTGGTTGACGTCGCGATTGCAGTTCTGAGGCGAGAGCGCGAAGGGCTTTGTCGACCTCAAGAGGGTTGCATCGCGTCCATGCTGAGCGCCGGGTCTCGCGGCCAGTGAGTAGGTGTGTCTGGACTGGCGTGATCCCGAGGAACTCGGCGGCGTCGTCGTAGGTTCCGCCCATGGTCCACTGGACGAGCCGGACCGCGGCGGCCCTGCGTACGGACTTGGCTTCCGAGCCCGCGCAGCTGGCCAGATAACGTTGATACCAGTCGGGCTCCAGGAACGCTGGGATGTGCTCGGGCTGGTAGCCGCTTCGGAGTGGTCCTCGTGTGCCTCTGCGTCCGCTGACCCGGGGGAACGTCCGAGTGGCGGGTTCAGCGACCCGGCGGAGTCGCTCGGAGCAGTCGCTCTTGTGCCTGTCGTAGAGAACGGCCCATGGTGTTCGGCTCGAAGGGCTGCCGAAGGCGGCGCGCGTGAGATCCGAGATGAGGTCAGGCAGGTCGTCTCTTGAGAGCAGGCGGTCTGCGGCCATGAGTAGAGCTCCGCAGGCAATGGGGTCACGCGGTGGCGTGTCATGGACTTGTTGGTCGTGTCTCCTGCCCGGACCGACATGCAGGTCCTGCGAGTGCGAATCAATTCGCTCAGCGGTGCCGGCGTCGAGGAGGTCCCGGCTGTGAGGCCATGTCGCACTGATCAGCGCGGTGGCCAGCCGGAGATCGGTGAAGTACTCGGACGCGTCCGTGATTCGAGTGGGCGATTTCAGGCGACCGCGGAGGGACTTCTGGAAGCGGAGGATGTCCGCAGTCGGTCGTGGCCGGTCATACCCAGACCCGGTGCGGTGGTCGAGTCTGCCGGCGCAGGCGAACGACTTCCTCCTCGGTGCCGCTGAGTTGACTGTCCACCGGCATTGCGCTGGATGCAGCGTATGGTCGTTGGCTCGTTGGACCAGAGGTCCTTGTGTGTCGTGCGGCTGACCGCAGTGCGGGCATTCGGCTTCCAGGTAGGTCCGGTGCTCGGTGCAGGCGAAGACGATGGGCAGGTGCCAGAGCTTGAGCCAGGGCCCGCCGTGCATTTGCTGGACCCCAGTGCCGTCGCCCGCCAGGCAGGAGGGGCAGAAGCGGGGCGAGCCGACGTAGAGCCACGCATCTGGCCTCATCAAGCGTCCCGGGCCGGGCAGGGACCGGGCGATCGGCGGGTAACGGGCCCGCCACTGCGCCAGCGTCAGAGCGGAGACTTCCCCGGCCGTCTGTCCCGTGAGCCGGGCGAATGCTTCGATCTGTGGCCTGGGAAGGTCCAGCAGCAGACTGCCGGGGAAGTGATTTGGGTTGGCACCGTCCTCGATCCAGCCCGCCGCGCGAATCAGGTGCAGAGGCGAGAGACCGAGACGGTGCCCAAGCCGCAGCAGGTAGCTGACCAGGGACTCTCCAAGCAGAGGTTCGAGACTCCGGGGCAGTGGATGCATCGGATTCATCCGTCAGGCGCCTGCGCGGGCAGCCGGACCAGCGTCATCGAAGACGGTGTTCCGGGGGCGCTTCGCCGGCTTGGGGGTCTTGTCAGAGGTCGGCGGGTCGGCCGGGATCACGGGCTCGTCCGGCGCCTGTTCAGGCGCGTCCCGTCGTAGCACGATCTCGTCCAGCAGGCTCTCGTCGATCAGTTCCTTCCCGGACTCCATGGCCTCCTGGGCGCCGTCTTCGAGCAGGCGTCCCAGCAGGCCGATGACACCGCCAGTGCGACGCATCAAGTACTCCGGCATGGCGCCGCCAGTGAGCATGCCCGCCTTCGCGTTGAAAAGCCGCAGGTGCTGCTCGATTCCCTCCAGATGATCGACGAATGCCTGGATCTGCTCCGGGGTGGTGTAGCGGAAGCGGTCGATCTCGATGAGCTCGAAGCGGTGCTCGGTCTGGGTGATCTCCAAGCCGTGGATGCGGGTCGACTCCAGCGGAGGCATTTCCCACTGCCCGGTCTTCTTGTTCCACGTGGCCTCGCGAAGCAGCCCGGTGCCGGGGATGTTGACGCCGGTCAGGATCAGGGTGACGTCCACGCTCATGAAGGCCCGCATCAGGTCGAGGACATCCTGATCGTCGGCTCTGTGCATCCGCAGCCGGCTGATGTCGTCCAGGATCAGCGCTTTGACGCCGTGGTCATGGAGGGAGTCGACGACCTGCCGTACCAGTTCGGGCAGCGTGGCCGACTTGCGGGTCTGGGCCTGGAAGAAGCCCAGGATCGATGCGCAAAGGCTCTTCGGGGTCGCGGTCACCGGGGTCGAGACATAGACGACCGGCGAATGAAGGTCGCGAGTGCCCGGAACGGCCCCGGGGTTGAGGTGGCTGTGCAGTTCCAGCCACTGGTCTTCGAAGACGGCCCCGGCTGAGATGACGGACGCGGTTTTGCCGTAGTTGCCCCAGCCGCTGATCATGACGCCGGCGCGGGTCGGGTCATTCTTCTTCCTCGTGTTGCCGCTCAATCGGCGCCGGATCAGCCTGCCGACCTTGTCGTGCATGGGGGTGTCCTGCAGTGGAAGGTTCGCGTTCGTCAGCTCTCGGTAGAGGTCGTAGTCGTACTGGCGGCTCGCGGGAAGCATTGACCACTGCTTCGGCGAGCTGACGGAGGCAGGGACGAGGAGATCGCAGTGGGTACGGTAGTGCTGCCAGCCGGCGTAGGTGTCGAGGGACGGGCGGCTGCCCAGGATCAACGCGGCGATCCTGGCTCGTGAAGGGAGGCCTTCCACCGAATCGTCGTGAGAGAGCGCTTGGGTCACGTGTCGTCCTCCCGGACCGTTGTGTCGGCCTCCGAGTCGTCGGGAGGCGGAAGCCGGAACATGCGGCGCCGGTTCAGGGCTGCGTGCAGCGTTGCCGGTGCGACGGGCCTGGTGCCGGCGAGTGCCTCTTCGCGTCGTCGGCGCCGGTCGGCGTCGACCGCGTGGTCGATCGTGCGGGCGTGCTCGGCCCAAGTCCCGGGCATCTCGGCTGGGACCTGCTCGTTTGCGGTTGCCGGTGTGGCGGGCCGGTCGGCCGCCGCGGCCTGTGCCCGGGTGATTTCGCGGGCCCGGGCGACGCGCTCCTTCTTCCCGGCCTTCTTCTTGGCCTGGCTGGGCCACTGGTCGACTGGGGTCACCGAGCCGAGGATCCCCAGCAGATGTTCCAACAGCTCGCTCTCGGAATGGATCCTGATCTTGTTCGCCCTCACGCGTGTCAGCAGGGCGTCGGCAGTCTTGTCCGAGAAAGCAGGGATCTCACCTTCGGGCGGCAGTCCTCTCCAGCGCAGAATGTGCCAGGTCTCGTGGTCGGCAGGGTCCTGGAAGAACACCTGTCGGCGGTCCCTCCGGTCACTGCGGACAACCCACTTGCCCGCGTGTTTGCCGCCCCGGGCGGAGGGTTGCTGGAAGCGCGGCTCGTCGAAGACCGGGTGGTGATACCAGAGCCCGAGGATCTTCACCCCGCGACGAGGATGGATCTTCACGTGGTGTTTGCGCAGGACCTTGTAGTAGAAGCTCGGTTCGGGGAAGTCCAGGTCGAAGCCGCCCTGTTCCATCGCGGCAGCGAACAGGGTGTTGGGGCTGTGGTCTTCCCCCGGCGCCCAACTCGGGGCGTATTCGCCTAGTTTACGGTTCTGCCAGATCTGGACGATCCAGGTCGCGATGATGTGCTCGGCTTGCACGAGCGTGAGGCTCGCATCGCGTTCCGGGTCGGCCCCGCGGTCCGCGACGTCACCGCCGGTGAATCCCAGCAGGTGCTCGAAGAGCATGGTCTGGATGGTGAGGAACTGGCGCTCGACCGCGAACTTGTCGGTCTGCCGCAGGACGCGAGCAGGCAGGATCCGGCAGCCGATCTCCGTTTCGGCTTCCACCAGGTCGTGATTCTTGTAGGGGCCCCCGTGGTCGGTGGTGACCGTCTCCGGGGCAAAGAACGGCAGAGCGGCGACCCGGTGCCCGGTGAACTCGGCGATAACCTCGGCCGGCACCCCTGCGTAGGGCCATTCCATGTCCTCGCCCCAGCCGTCCCGCATCGGAAGCGGCAGCATCACGTCCCGCAGCAGCATCGCGATGTCGACCGAGGTGTCGGACTGGAGCGTGAGCCGGAAGGCCGGCAGCCCGTGCGTGTAGAGATCGAGTGCGAGGGTCAGCGTCGCGGTGATCGCGTCGCCGAACACGGTCTCGCGCAGCTTCACCGGCATCGGGGTCGAGTCCAGCACCAGAACCTGGCCCGGCCTGTGGACCACCACCCGGCCGGAGACCCCGGCCTCCGCGGCCGCCTCCGCCGTCCGCCCGTAACGCGGCCGAGCTCCGCCGGGCCCGAACCACTCCTTCCAGACGGCCGCGAGCGTCCAGCGTGAAGGGATCTTCTCAGTGGGAAACGTCGGGAACCGCTCACGCATGTACTGGTGCATCAACCGGTGCTTGGCACCCTGGCTCAGGCGGGCGCGTGGGCCGCACTCGGCCTTTACTGCGAAGATCGCCTCCCGGATCTCCTTCGTGATGGTGCGGTGCCCGCTGCGTCGCCGCGTCCAGCGCCCGTCCGCGCAGGCCAGCAGGAGACTGTCGCCCGCCAGTCCCGACAGACGTACCAGCGTCCGGTAGCTGAGGTGCTGCAGACCGCACCGGACCGCCTCCGGACGGGGCATCGCCTCTATCTCCGCAGCCTTCGCGTACCGACGCTGAGTCAACGTCGTGCGGTCCGGGTCGTAGGCCGGCCGGGGCTCACCCGGCAGGGCCCGAGCCGGGTGGCCCTCCCGGAACCCCGTCTCGGCCTCCAGCACGTGCGCCGCCCGCAGCCGGGCCCGCTCTAACTGGTCCTTGGTCAAGTCGGCCAGTGTCCTCGGCTGCCGGGCGACCGGCGGCGGGCGCCCTGACTCGACTGCCGGAAGAAGCCGCAGGTCAGCATGGTTGATGAGCCAACGGAACGAGCGGGTCTCCGCGCGGCCGTCGTCATCCACGAGGACGAGCCGGCCGAGTTGACCGTGGACGTCGTCAACCGTCCACTCGACGCCATTGAGCGCGACCCGCCTACCCGGCGCGATCTGCAAGAATCCCCTCGCTGCCATCACACCGCCCAGATCAGTGAGCTGTGGCGCAAGGGACTGCCCAGGTCAACGCCGAGCTCGCGGTGCCAGAGCAGCCGGACGATGTTCGCCCGGCCAACGGAAGGCACGCTGGTCGCCTCCGCCAGGTCGGAGAACGTCATCGCCTGCCCCTTCTGCCCGCTGATAGCGGTGAGCAGCTGCTCGCGCATGCCGAGAAGGTCCCTCGCCGGCCGCCGGCGCGAGGACAGGTGGTCAAGGACGCTCCAGACATGCGGTCGCCAGCCCGCGACCACCGAGTAGCGCCAGCCGCAGGCAGCCGCCACTTCCCTGGCCGCCGCGAACTTCAGCGCGTCCTCTTCCTTGATCAGCTCCATCGGGCGGACGTCCAGCAACCACATCCCACCGCCGATCACGGCCAGGAAGTCCGGGATGTGCCAGGCGCGCCCGCCCGCATGCTCGAAATCAAGCCGGAACGGCTGCGACAGCACTTCCGATGCCCTCAAGAAGTCCAGCGCGACCAGCAGGCTCACTTCCTTCAGCGACTCGAAGCCATGCTTCCCGCCCGCTGACGCCATCGCCTCCAGGCCGGGGCGGTGCCGCTGCTTCGCCCGCCACGTGAACCCCCGCATCGGCCGGGACGACATCACCGGTACGTGAGCCATGTCCCGGACCGGCCAGCAGACCTCGTCGGTGCCCACCTGCCACGTCGAACTCCACCGACGCGGCCAGTCGTCCCCGAGCCGCAGCCGATCCCGCAGTCCGGCGTCCCCGTCGTACGCCGTGACAAGGTGGTCCAGCTGACTTGAATCCGACGGGATCTTCGCTCTCGCTGCCTCGCCCACTCATCCAGAGAAGCACCACTCGACCGGCGACGGGGGCGTTTCGCTGGTACTGCCCGCAACACAGCGTGACGGGACCAAGATTTGCCAACCAGCGTTCTCCATGTGCCAACTAAAAATCTCCGTCGCAGCGGCGCCCCCAGGCCGGGTGCCGCCACGATTGCATAATCGTGCATCGATACGTATAGTCATGCCATCCAGGAGGAGGGTTCATGGCTGTACGTGTGGCGGTCGCCGGAGCGAGTGGATACGCGGGCGGGGAGCTGCTGCGGCTGCTCCTGGCGCACCCCGGAACCGAGATCGGCGCCCTGACGGGCAACTCAAACGCCGGTCAGCGGCTCGGCGCGCTCCAGCCGCATCTGCTGCCGCTGGCCGACCGTGTGCTGCGGGAGACGACGCCGGAGGTGCTCGCCGGACACGATGTCGTCTTCCTGGCGCTGCCCCACGGGCAGTCAGCCGCCGTCGCCGAGCAGCTCGGCCCGGACGTCCTCGTCGTCGACATGGGCGCCGACTTCCGGCTGACGGACGCGGCCGACTGGGAGAAGTTCTACGGCTCCGCGCACGCCGGGACGTGGCCCTACGGCCTCCCCGAACTGCCGGGCGCCCGCGCCGCGCTGGAGGGGTCCAAGCGCATCGCGGTGCCCGGTTGCTACCCGACCGCCGCCACGCTCGCGCTGTTCCCGGCGTACGCGGCGGGGCTGGCCGCGAACGAGGCCGTGATCGTCGCGGCCTCCGGCACCTCCGGCGCGGGCAAGGCGCCCAAGCCGCACCTGCTGGGCAGCGAGGTCATGGGCTCCATGTCGCCGTACGGCGTCGGCGGCGGCCACCGGCACACGCCCGAGATGATCCAGAACCTCTCCGCGGCCGCCGGTGAGCGCGTCACCGTCTCCTTCACGCCGACCCTCGCGCCGATGCCCCGCGGCATCCTCGCCACGTGCAGCGCCAAGGCCACGGGCGGCGTCACCGGCGACTCGCTGCGTGCCGCCTACGAGAAGGCGTACGCCGACGAACCGTTCGTCCACCTGCTCCCCGAGGGCCAGTGGCCCGCGACGGCGTCCGTCTACGGTTCCAACGCCGTTCAGGTGCAGGTCGCATACGACGAGGCCGCGGGACGCATCATCGCGATCAGCGCCATCGACAACCTGACCAAGGGCACCGCGGGCGGTGCCGTCCAGAGCATGAACATCGCCCTGGGTCTCGACGAGACCACCGGCCTTTCCACGATCGGAGTCGCACCGTGAGTGTCACGGCAGCCAAGGGGTTCACGGCGGCGGGCATCGCCGCCGGGATCAAGGAGAACGGCAACCCGGACCTGGCCCTCGTGGTCAACAACGGGCCCCGCCGCGCCGCCGCCGGTGTCTTCACCTCCAACCGTGTGAAGGCCGCGCCCGTACTGTGGTCCGAGCAGGTGCTGAAGAGCGGTCAGGTGTCGGCCGTCGTCCTCAACTCCGGTGGTGCCAACGCCTGTACGGGCCCCAAGGGTTTCCAGGACACCCACGCCACCGCCGAGAAGGTCGCCGAGGTCCTCGGCCGCGCGGCCATCGAGGTCACCGTGTGCTCCACCGGCCTCATCGGCGTCCTCCTCCCGATGGACAAGCTGCTCCCGGGCGTCGAGACGGCCGCCGAGGCCCTCAGCGAGCATGGCGGTGAGAAGGCCGCCATCGCCATCAAGACCACCGACACCGTCCACAAGACGTCCGTCGTGACCAAGGACGGCTGGACCGTCGGCGGCATGGCCAAGGGAGCGGGCATGCTCGCCCCCGGCCTCGCCACGATGCTCGTCGTCCTCACCACCGACGCCGCCCTCGACAACGAGACCCTGGACAAGGCCCTGCGCGCCGCCACCAAGGTCACCTTCGACCGCGTCGACTCCGACGGCTGCATGTCCACCAACGACACGGTGCTGCTGCTCGCCTCCGGGTCGGCCGAAGTCACCCCCGAGTACGCGGAGTTCGCCGAGGCCGTACGGCAAGTCTGCGACGACCTCGGTCAGCAGCTGATCCGGGACGCCGAGGGCGCCAGCAAGGACATCAAGGTCGAGGTGATCAACGCGGCGAGCGAGGACGACGCCGTCGAGGTGGGCCGCTCCATCGCCCGCAACAACCTCCTCAAGTGCGCCATCCACGGCGAGGACCCCAACTGGGGCCGCGTGCTCTCCGCGATCGGCACGACCAAGGCCGCCTTCGAGCCCGACCGGCTCAACGTCGCCATCAACGGCGTCTGGGTGTGCAAGAACGGCGGTGTCGGCGAAGACCGCGAGAAGGTCGACATGCGCTACCGCGAGGTGCACATCGTCGCCGACCTCGCCGCGGGTTCCGAGACCGCCATCATCTGGACCAACGACCTCACCGCCGACTACGTCCACGAGAACAGCGCCTACTCCTCATGAGCGACGTGAGCAACGTGACCCGCAAACACACCGCGCTTCCCAAGGCGCAGATCCTCATCGAGGCGCTGCCCTGGCTGGTCCGCCACAACGGCAAGACCGTCGTCATCAAGTTCGGCGGCAACGCCATGATCGACGAGGACCTGAAGGCCGCCTTCGCCAAGGACGTCGTCTTCCTGCACCACGCCGGTCTCAAGCCCGTCGTCGTGCACGGCGGCGGCCCGCAGATCAGTCGGGCGCTCGATGAGCACGGCATCGTCAGCGAGTTCAAGGCGGGCCTGCGCGTCACCACCGAGGACGCCATGGACGTCGTACGCATGGTGCTCGCCGGGCAGGTGCAGCGCGAGCTGGTCGGCCTGCTCAACCAGCACGGTCCGCTGGCCGTGGGACTCACCGGCGAGGACGCGCACACCATCACCGCAACCAAGCACCGGCCCGAGATCGACGGCGAGTTGGTCGACATCGGGCGGGTGGGCGAGATCACCGCGATCGACACGGGCGCGATCGAGGCCCTGCTCGCCGACGGCCGTATCCCGGTCGTCTCGTCGATCGCCCGCTCCCAGGACGACGGACATGTCTACAACGTCAATGCTGATACGGCGGCTGCGGCACTCGCTGCTGCGCTGGGCGCCGAAACCCTCATGGTCCTCACGGACGTCGAGGGCCTCTACGAGGACTGGCCCAACAGCGACGAGGTGATCAGCCGCCTGACCGCCTCCCAACTGGAGAAGTTGCTCCCGGAGTTGAGCTCCGGCATGGTCCCGAAGATGGAGGGCTGCCTGCACGCCGTGCGGGGCGGCGTCACGACCGCCCGTGTCATCGACGGGCGGGTCCAGCACTCGATCCTGCTGGAGATCTTCACCGACGAGGGCATCGGCACGATGGTCGTGCCCGACGAGCAAGAGGGGGATGCCGAATGACCGACACCGCGACCAACGCAGAGCTCACCCAGCGCTGGCAGGGCGCGCTCATGAACAACTATGGCACCCCGCGCCTCCCTCTCGTGCGCGGTGAGGGCAGCAGGCTGTGGGACGCCGACGGCAAGGAGTACCTCGACTTCGTCGGCGGCATCGCGGTCAACGCGCTCGGCCACGCCCACCCGGCGGTCGTGGAGGCAGTGAGCCGGCAGATCGCCTCCCTCGGTCACGTCTCCAACCTCTTCGTCGCCGAACCGCCCGTCGCGCTCGCCGAACGGCTGCTCCGGCACTTCGGCCGCGACGGCAAGGTCTTCTTCTGCAACTCGGGCGCCGAGGCCAACGAGGGCGCCTTCAAGATCGGCCGGCTGACCGGGCGCAGCCACATGGTCGCCACCCACGGCGGCTTCCACGGCCGCACGATGGGCGCCCTCGCGCTGACCGGCCAGCCCGGCAAGCAGACCCCGTTCCTGCCGCTGCCCGGCGACGTCACACACGTCCCGTACGGCGACGCACAGGCACTGGCGGCCGCGGTCACCGACGAGACCGCCCTGGTGATCATCGAACCGGTCCAGGGCGAGAACGGGGTCGTGGTGCCCCCGGCCGGCTACCTCAAGGCGGCCCGCGCGATCACCGCCTCCACCGGCTCCCTGCTGGTCCTGGACGAGGTGCAGACCGGCATCGGCCGCACCGGCCACTGGTTCGAGTACCAGGCGCACGAGGGTGTCCTGCCCGACGTCGTCACCCTCGCCAAGGGCCTCGGCGGCGGACTGCCCCTCGGTGCGACGGTCGCCTTCGGGCGCGCCGCCGAGCTGCTCCAGCCCGGCCAGCACGGCACGACGTTCGGCGGCAACCCCGTCGCCTGCGCCGCCGGGCTCGCCGTCCTCGACACCATCGAGAACGAGGGGTTGCTGGAGAACGTCAAGCGGCAGAGCGGCAAGCTGCGGGACGGAATCGAGGGCCTCGGCCACCCGTTGATCGATTATGTCCGGGGTGCGGGCCTCCTCCTGGGTATCGTGCTCACCGAGCCGCTCGCGCCTCAGGTGCAGCAGGCGGCTCAGGAGGCCGGATTCCTCGTGAACGCGCCCGCCCCTGACGTCGTACGGCTGATGCCGGCGCTGAATCTCGGCGACGACGAGGCGGACGCCTTCCTCGGGGCGCTGTCCGGCATCCTCGCGGCAGCGAACGGGGACGGACGATCCGGAGAATGAGACGACGATGAGTCAGGCGCAGGACCATGAGCAGGCCGGGGGCAACGGGCCTGCCCTCCCGCAGACACGCACCGCCCGCCACCGCCGGATCGTGGACATCCTCAACCGGCAGGCGGTGCGCTCGCAGAGCCAGTTGGCGAAGCTGCTCTCCGACGACGGGCTGAGCGTCACCCAGGCGACGCTCTCCCGGGACCTGGACGAGCTGAACGCGGTGAAGATCCGCAACACCGACGGCGACCTGATCTACGCGGTGCCGAGCGAGGGCGGTTTCCGTACGCCCCGCGCGCCGCTGGGGGAGTCGGCGAAGGAGGAGCGGATGCGGCGCCTGTCCCAGGAGCTGCTGATCTCCGCGGAGGCCTCGGCGAACCTGGTGGTCCTGCGCACCCCGCCGGGTGCGGCCCAGTTCCTCGCCTCGGCCATCGACCAGGCCGAACTGCACGACATCCTGGGCACGATCGCCGGCGACGACACGTTGCTGCTGATCAGCCGGGACCCGGTGGGGGGACAGGCGTTGGCGGACCATCTGCTGCGGCTGGCTCAGAACGGGCACTGACGTGTCGTTTTCGGTCTGACTCCGGCTCTCGGGTCGGCGGTTCGTGACCGGATGACGTCGGTCGGCGCACCGTTTCCCTCGCCTTCGCGGCGGTTTGCCCCGCTCAAGGGGTAGGGCTCATTCCGGCCCGTATGGGGGACGAAACCAGGGGCACGACGCGCGGTGGTGTGTGTTTTCTGTATGACTGAGAGCCTCATCCCGCTCACGGAACGGAGAAGCGGCGTGCTCGCCTACAAGGGCATGGACGGCATACCCCTGTGGATCAGTTTCGGAGTCGTCGTCATCGCCTTCGCGGTAGGAAGCCGCCGCAAGAAGTGACGGGGAAACGTCGGTGAGGGAGCCAAGGATGCCCTGGGCTCCCTCACCGACGCACCGCGGACTCAACCCAACCGCCTGGCCAGCCCCCCGGTGCACCGCACCTCGTCGCCCGCCGTGATCAGCAGGGCCTCGACGCCCGGCAGCGCCTCCAGCCACCTCAGCGCCTCCCGCGACCCCATGGCGAACGCCGCCGTCGCCCAGCAGTCCGCCCACGTCAGCCGGGGCGCGACCACCGTCACGGCCACCAGGTCCGTCACCGCCGAACGTCCCGTGCGCGGGTCCACGATGTGCGTACCGCGCTCCGCGGTCCCGGACGTCGCCACGGCCAGCTCGTCGGCCCCGGCCGCGGAGACGACCGCGGCCAGACCGCCCGGCCGCAACGGATCCGACACCCCCACCCGCCACGGCCGCGCCGGCCCGGGCACGCCCAGCAGCTGAACGTCCCCGCCCCCGTTGACGCTCACCCCGCTCACGCCGGCCACCGCGGCGATCCGCCGGGCCGCCCGCTCACCGGCCCAGCCCTTGACGATCCCGGTCGGGTCGAGGCGCCCCTCGTACGTCGTGCTGAACCAGCCCTCGCTGACCCGCTCCGCCTCGGCGGCCAGCTCCAGCACCTCGGCGACCTCGGGATCGCACTCCTCGACGGTGCGTTCACCACGTGCCAGCAGGGAGACCTGACTGTCGTCCCGGTAGGTGCTGAACACCTCGTTGACCCGGTGCAGCCCGGCGACCGCCTCCTGCAGCGCCGCCTTCACCGCCCCGGGGTCCCCGCCGCGGACGTCGAAGGAGAAGACAGTCCCCATGACCTCCTCCGCATGACGTACCGCGGCGGGAGCTTCCGCGGACTCGGCCACCGTGTCAGCCACCGGCCTGGTCCAGCGCGGACTGCAGCGACTGCTTGTAGCCCGCGCTCGTGTACGTCGCCCCGGACACCGCGTCGATGTCCGCGCTGCCGGCCGCCACCGCCGCCTGGTTGAGCTTCGGCACGGAGTCCGACGTGATCTGGTCGCTGCGGCCGCCCTTGGGCGCCTGCACCGCCTCGGCCTTGGTGATCTTCCCACCGCTGACGGTGATACGGACCTGGACCGGCCCGTACTGCGTCTGCGCCACAGCACCGGTGACGGTGCTCGCCTGCGCCGCACCGGAACCCGCACCAGCACCGGAGCCCGCGCCCGCCCCGGCGCCCGCCTCCGCCGAGCCGCCACCGCCCGCCTTCACCTGGTCCAGCGCCGACTGCAGCGACTGCTTGTACCCGGCGCTCGTGTAGGTCGCCCCGGACACCGCGTCGATCTGCGCGCTCTGCGCCGCGACCGCCGCCTGGTTGAGCTTGGGCACCGCGTCCGCGGTGATCTGGTCGCTGCGGCCGCCCTTGGGCGCCTGCACCGTCTCCGCCTGGGTGACCTTGCCGTTGCTCACGGTCAGGCGCACCTGCACGGGCCCGTACTGGGTCTGCACCGCGCTCCCGGTGACCGCTCCGGACCCGGCGGCCGCGGCGCCGCCCTGCGCCGACTCCTGCGCCGCCGCCGTCTGCTGGGGAGCCGCACCGCCCGCCGCGGCCGCGCCGGCCGGGTCCGACGCCGGCTTCAGCGACAGCAGCAGCACGACTCCGGACACGGTGGCGGCGGTCGCGAGCACGACGCGTCGGATGGGGTGGCTTTTCTTCATCGCTCCTGATTCCCGTGAGTTGAGGTCATTCCCGTGAGGTCCCGTCGCTCACATCTCGAACGACTCGTGATGGATACGCCGGGCGGGGACCCCCGCGCCGCGCAGTGCCTCGTAGACCGACTGGGCGAAACCGTTCGGCCCGCACATGAAGACGTCGTGGCTGTCGATGTCCGGGATCTTGCGGCGCAGGCTCTCCGCGGAGATGTCCGGCCGTTCCCCGTCCGGGCTGTTGACCGCGTACATGAGCCGTGCCCCGCGCTCGTCCGCGATCTTGGCGAGCTCGTCCCACAGCGCCAGGTCCTGGGTGCTGTTGGCCCGGTAGAGGAGGGTGATGTCGCCGGAGGCACCCGGCAGCGTCTCGAACAGCGCGCGCATCGGGGTGATGCCGACACCGCCGGCGACCAGCAGCACCTTGCCGCGGCTGCGCCGGGACGCGGTCATCGCCCCGTAGGGCCCCTCGGCCCAGACCCGGGTACCGGGCGTGAGCTCGCGCAGGGCGGCGCTGTGGTCGCCGATCGCCTTCACCGTGATCCGCAGCATGTCGGGGCGCGGCGCCGCCGACAGCGAGTACGGGTGGGAGCTGAACCGCATGCCCGGCGCGAGGAAGCGCCAGCGGAAGAAGTGCCCGGCCTCCGCACCCATCCGGTGCAGCTTGCGCCCGCTGATCAGCACCGACACGATGCCGGGCGTCTCCTCGATCACGGCCTCGACCCGCATGCGGTGACGCAGGTTCAGCCGCACCGGCGTGATGACGCGGTACCAGATCACCAGCGCCGTGACCGACCCGTACAGCGCGTACCAGACCGTCTTCGCGGTGGGCTCGACGGCGAAGTCGTTGCCGGTGGTGATCTGGTGCCAGAACGTCAGGAACACCGCGGCGTACGTCATCAGGTGGATGTGGTACCAGGTGTCGTACGGCAGCCGCTTGCGGACCCCGCCGACCGACACCAGGCCGATCAGCACCAGCAGACCGGTGCCGATGGCGGCCTTGCCCATGTCCGGCAGCTGGTTGATGGAGTCGATCGTCTGCTGGACGATGTCGCCGAGCGTCTTGCCGGCCTGCAGCGCGTAGCCCCACATGGTGAGGAAGATGTGCGCCAGCACCAGGCAGATCGTGTAGCGGCCGCTCATCGCGTGCCAGCGGGCGACCCGGTCGGAGCCGACCCGCCGCTCCAGTGCGGGCACCCGCGCCATCTGCAGCACGACCAGCGCCATCAGGTACCCGGCGAGCAGGCCGGTGATCCGCCCCGCGTTGATGATCTTCCCGGTCTGGTCCGCGATGGACGGCGTGTTGTTCCACCACAACCACAGCACGCCCGCGGCACCCGCCCACACAGCGAGCAGCAGCGGGACGGCGGGGGAGCGGCGCGGGCGGATGCGGCGCATCGTCTGTCGGCGGGCGGCACGTCCGCCTGCGAGCGTGGTGGTCACGGTTCCTCCGTGGGTGGACCCTTGGCCCACAAATACGCACCGAACCACGTGAGTGTTCAGAGTCCCGCTCAGTCCGGCGCGGACTCGAGTGACCGGCGGTAACCGTCCCTCACCCGGAGGAGGAACAGGCGGAGACCGGAACCATCGACTTCACCGTCTGATCGGGCAGCACGGCCCTCGAGTCGGCTTCGGTCCGCAGCACCACGCCGTCCGGGCCGGAGCCCAAGAACTCCCCGCAGCGTTCGCCGCTTGTCGTCACCACCCGCACAAGGTGGTCCGGTGAGGAACCGGTCGTCGTCCATACGACGGTGACCGCCGCAGCGACCAGAATCACCCCGGTCACGCAGCACACGGCGGCATGACGCAGCGACCTGGTGACCCGGACGATCTCCTGCCGCGTCCAGTCGCGCAGCGCCTGACCTGCCAGGAGAACCCGCTCACCGGGGCTGCCATGGGCGGCGCGGACGGCCAGGACCGAACCCAGCAGCAGGAGCACGAAGGCGAAACCGATCAGGACACCCACGGTGTGCCGAGCGGCGGGCGGGATCCGGGTGAGATCGTCACGCCCTTTGAGAGTCACGAGGACGGCGAGAAGCGCTGTGAGCCCGGTGAGCCCCGTGCGCCAGCCCTCGGCCTGGCGTCTCAGCTCCGGGAGCTGGGTGAACTCCAGCTCCCGGGCGAGCTGCGCCCAACGTCGGTCCGACTGGGCACTCATTCCGCGTCCTGGGTGCCCACAGCGGCCACTCGCCAGCTCGCTCCGCAGCCCACGAAGGGCGCGTCGGCGGGCAGTTGAGGGTGGGGGTGCCCGCACTCGCAGAAGTGCACCTCGCGCAGCAAGGCGTCCGCATCGCCCTGCGGGGCCGCCGGGGGCTCTCCCCTCAGCAGGGCGAAGAGCCCTTTGGTGCCGGTGCCGGGAAGGCCGTATCGGTACTCGGAAACGGTGCGGCCGTGGCAACGCGGACAGGTGCCCTCGATGTGGAGGCCCGCTCCGTCGTCGGCGGTCCGCCGGACGAAGACCCCCGCGGCCACGCCCACATACGTTTCCGCGTACGCCGTGCCGAAGTCGTGGTTCGCGGGCGGTGACTCAGGCATCGCCCTCGCCCCCGTTCTCGTCGAGGACCAGCCCGAACATCGTCGCGTACACACGCAGCCGGTCCGTGATCCATTCCTCGCTCTCGCCGGTGGCCTCGGCGGCGAGAGCGAGGTGCCGTGCGCTCACCCGGCCTTCGAGGGCGGGCAGCATGCCGTCGAAGGCCCGCGAGAGCAGGGCGAGATCCTGCCAGAGGGGGATGACGTCCGGAAGGGGAGGAAGCACGGTCGTGGCCCGGCACAGAGGCAGGTAGGGGGCGATGCGCTCGACGGTGCGGGGAAGGGGCTCGCCCAGCCGGCCGGCGATGCTCACCAGGTCGAGCGGGCCGTAGGGGGCGTCCTCGTCCGTCACGCGGTAGTCGGTGTCCAGTGCGACCAGGTCGTGAGGATCCGGCACACCGGTGCGCAGTGCCGCCAGGGCGGCCTCGGAGAGCTCAGGGACCGGCGCGCCGATCGCGCGCAGCGGCCGTAGGCGCTCGTAGGCGGTGGCGGGGTCGACGGCCGTGCGGAGGGCGTACCTGGCCAGGGCCACAGGAGTCAGCCGAGTCCACGCCGCGGTACCGAAGTCGCTGTAGCCGTCGGAGGGGTGGTGGATGAGAGCGCCGTACAGTTCGCTGGTGGGCCGGAAGTCGCGCAGAGAATCGGGAAGCGACGGTACGGAGAGCCCGTACCGTTCGCCGTGTCGCGCCGCCAGCTGCCACACTTCCCGCAGCGGTTCGTTGAGGCGCTCTGCTGCACCGAACAGCACGGCGGAGGTCAGTTCCGGAGCCGCATAGTCCTCCTCCTCCACGGAGGGTTCCTTGCCCGAGAGGATGTACCGGTCGCGCAGGGGGAGCGTCTCCCACTCGAGCACAAGCGCGACGTTGTCCGGCACGGCGACGCCCGCGGCCCGCAAGTCCGCGACGGCCGGCTCCAAATCGAAGTCCTTGCTCTCGAGCTCGGCCAGGGCCAATGACTCCAGGTCCACTCCCTGTTCGAGATGCCGGTCCAGCGTCCTGAGCTGTCGTACCAACTGGGCCGCGTCAAACGACGGCGTATGGCGCGCCGAAGGGGAGTCGTGTGCATACCGGTGCTCGTAGTGGAGGCCCAGTCTCTCCGCCACCACGGTGAGCTGTTGCTCGGCCTGCTTGAGGTCGGTTCCCAGAGTGTCGGCGTAGTCCACGGTGGCCGCCCAGTGGAGCGTCCGGCTGCCGTCCGGGCGCTCGGTGGTGAAGAGGTTCAGGACCTCGAAGATCTCATTGTCGAGCTCGGTCCACCGGGAAACGTCGTCGAGGGACGGAACGGTCCAGCCCAGCCACGAGAAGGCGGTGAGCTGGGCGAGTACCTCCTCCGTCGGTCGGCCGGTGTCCTCGCCGAGCTTCTCCACTTCCTCGGGATGGCTCGGCAACGTCCAGTTGACGCCCCGCGTACGCGTCGAACCGATGAAGAGGTTCTGCAGATCGT
Organism: Streptomyces sp. NPDC043427; assembly: GCF_056436655.1. NCBI lineage: Bacteria > Bacillati > Actinomycetota > Actinomycetes > Kitasatosporales > Streptomycetaceae > Streptomyces > Streptomyces sp. NPDC043427. The sequence continues at coordinate 200,061 of NZ_JBWKCC010000006.1, forward strand.
CCTCGGTGCACACGTGGTCCTCATGACGCGGAGGCACCTTCGGGAGCGGGTGCGGCAGAAGGGGAGCGAACCGATGCAGTCGCCGCACCAGGCTGCCCAAGGGCACGGCCAGCTCCGCCGATACCAGGATCAGGGCGCCCCAGTGGGGGGAGCCGGCACCCCCCTCCACTGTGCCCAACGCGCTGGCGCGTACCGACCTGGCGAGCCTTCCGTCGTCGGCGTCGGGAATCCAGTCCAGCCCGCCACCCCGGACAGGAACGGCCGCGAACGCGGTGTCCGTGATCCGAAGGCCCCTTCGCCGACGCAGGATGTGGGCCAACGACAATCCGTGTTCCGCCCCGTAGGAGACCACCTGGTCCCAGGAATTCAGATCTGCGATGGCGAGGTCGGCATCGCCTGGTGCCGGTACCGGATGCCCCACCAGATCCGAGGGTGCCGCCGTGCCTCTGTTCCGACGTGGCAGTCTCAGGACGGCGGTACGCCAGGGGAGGACGTCGCCGTGGACTCCCGCACTTCTGCTTCCGGCGATCTCGCGGTCCAGGTGGAACCAGCCCACGCGATCCAGTGAGGCGGGCCTTCTGTTCGGCCCCCGAAGGACGACGCCCTTCCCCCTCCACTCCTGATCCAGCACCCGGGCCAGCGAGTTGCTCTCCTTGTCGAGTCGCGCCAGCCAGTCGAGCGACAGCTTGGACCAGCCGGTGAGTTCCTTCGCTCCCTGGCGCCACAGCGACTCGACCCAGTCCGTGTCGAATTCCTGGAGTTCCTTGCGGCTCACGCTGAGTGTCCCCGCGTGTGGTCCCGTCAGGTTCACCACATAGCCGAAGGGCTTCTGATCTGTGACGATGCCGTCGCAGAGGACCGCGCCTTCCCCCAGCACCCACCAGAGCGTGCCCGGCACCGCGCTCAGCGACTCGTCCGGGTCGTGGTCCGGCAGGGGCTGCAACACGTACGGATCCCAGACGTGCTCCTGCCCCGATTCCTCGCGCGCTTCCAGAGTGAAGTCACTGACCCTGACCAGCTTCCGCAGCACAGGAACGCACGACAGGCCCCGGCCCACCGCGTTCTCGCGGAGATACAGCCTCACGCGTGTGCCGCCTTCGGCGAGGCCATCGTCCGATCCGTCGTGGCGCTGGATACGGAAGAGGCTTCCGCTGCTCGGGATCTCGACGCGCAGCGCGTGCTCCGCCGGGATGCCGTCCGGGCTGACCTGGCGTGTCACGATGGTCATCTCGTCGGCCAGCATGAAGTAGCTGAACACGCCGATTCCGAAACGGCTGTTCGGGTACAGCCGCAGCGCCGGGTCGTGCCGCAGCCACCGGGACTGCTCCTTGCGGAACGCCTTGGACCGTTCGAAGCGACTGCCGGCACGGGTGAAGGTCTGCTTGAGCTGCTCCGCGCTCATGCCCACGCCGTTGTCCCGGCACTCGACGTACCTGCCGCGTTCGTCCCGGCCCTGCGTGAAGACGATCCGACCGGACCAGTCGGCGGGCCGGGTGCCGGTGCCGCGCAGGTAGTCCCAGCGCATCGCGCGATAGCGGCACGCGTCCATGGCGTTCTGATACATCTCGCGAAGCGCCAGCTCGGGCTCGCCGCCGTAGAGCTGTTCGCCCATCAGCAGATCGCGCACCTCGGTCTGTGCGAGGTGGAAGTGAAGGAGCGGAACTTCGTAAGCGACCTGGCTGCCCACCCGCAGGGGGCGCAGGTCCCGGTCCGTGATGCGATGGGGTACGGCCGCCAGGAGGCAGGCCTCCGACTCGCGCATCTCGCCGGCCAGTTCCCAGGTACGGGCGGCCAGTTGGTCGGCCTCGTCGGCGATCTCCGTGAGCGCCGCGTGTACGGCCTGGTGCGGGCAGGGCGCGTCCAGGTGCAGGGCGTTGCCGTCCCGATGCCAGCTCAGCCCGCGCGCGATGGACACGATCTGCTGAGGCAGGACCGGGTCGGTGACGGCCAGGTGCTCGGCCACGACGTCCGGGAGGACGCGGACGTCGACGGCCAGCAGCGCGGCGAGCCGGAGCAGGGCGGTGAGAGGGCGGACTCGGAGCTGCTGGTGGCCGCCGGGCACGAGCACCTTGCGGGACGCCCAGGTGTGCGGCGCGTCGAACGGCTCCGCCACGCCGATGCCCGACGCTGCCACCCGGAGCAGTTCCGAGATCTCGTGAACCCGGCCGTCGGACGCCCCGAGCTTCGCCGCCAGTGCCTCGGCCGGCCCCGGCGACACCGACTCGTCATCGGTCTGGAAGCGGTCCTCGATCCAGCGGTGCACGAGCCACATCGTGATCGTGGCCGTGTCCCCGACGCGCTTACGGGACTGGCAGTCGGCCAGTTTGCGCGCGACGCGCCCGTACTGCTCGACGGTCTGTTCGTAGTGCCGGCGATGAGCGCTCGCGGGCGTGTGCCGGCCCAGGGCGTACGGGTCGATCTCCGCGGCCTGGCTGAGGCGCTCGGCCCAGGCCGTCTCGTGCAGGAACGGCGCGGCGACGAGCGTGACCACCTCGATGGCCGAGAGCGCTGCGTCGTCGGGCAGCAGCGAAGGCAAGCGGTCGCACAGCAGCCTGACCGGGAAGTCGTCGTCGACCCACTGGTCGGGATGGGGCAGGCGCTGCTGCGCGAGGTGGACCGTGCGGGCGCATTGTTCGACGAACCCGCGTAAGGCGTCCTGGAAGGCGGGGACGCTCGCCGCGCCGTCGGCGGTGACGTGTTGCCACAGCGGGGTGGACCGAGCGGCCTCCAGCCAGGCTTCGAGCAGAGGGCGGCCGCCGCAGATCTCCTTCTGCCGGGTCTCGGACTCGGCATGGGTGCCGTACCGGATCCGCGGGGTCTGGGCCAGACCGTGACGCCGGGCCGCTTCCCGGGTCCTGGCGCACGCGGTGGCGAACACGTCCTGGATCGTTCGCGCGGGCGTCAGCGGACCCAGCGCGTCCGCCAATCCCAGGGTGAAGAAGCTTCCCTCGCCCGTGTAGCCGCTGTGTTCCCCGGCGGAGCACCCGGTCAACACGGCGAAACCACCGCCTGAGGGACCGTTCTCGACACTGTTGCCGAACGCTTCGCCGGAGCTCGCGGTGTCCGTACGGCAGGCGTCGACGAGCCACAGCACGGTGCCCGCCGAACAGTCCTTCAGCAGGGGGCTGATGTTGGCCGGGAGCAGCGAATCCAGATACGGGTCACGCCAGTTCCCGTCGGCCGGTGGGACGGCGTCGGCCGGGACGAGGTAGTCGGTGTGGTCGATCCGCAGGCCGTGACCCGTGAAGTAGAGCAGCAGGGTGCCGTCCGCCGGGATGTCGCTGGCCACCTCGTAGATCTTCGACCTGAGCTGACTGCGACCGGGGTTGTGGAGGATGTCCACTTCGTAACCCGACGCGTGCAGTGCCGTGTTCATCAGCCTCAGGTCCGCCTCGACCGCCTCGTCGAGCCGTTCCAGCATGTCGCCGACCGCGGGAACCTGCCCGATTCCGATGAGCAGGGCCCTGCGCGCCTCGTCCATGTTCCCCGTTCCCCTCCCTCAGCAGGAGAACATGATGGCATTGCGTGCAGACAGTGGTGGCGGCCGACCAACAGCAAGGGGGCTGACCGACCTCAAGTGGGCTGCTCGACCAGCTGCTCGACCTCAAGTGGGCCGCTCGACCTCAGTAGCGGACGATCGCCGTCTCGCCACTCGTCGTGCCGATCGCGATGTGCGGCTTCGCGCCGGGGTCGGTCCACGCCACGATCCGTCGCATGGCGTCCACCGGGACGGACACACAACCAGCCGTTGCCCCATGTCCGTTGACATGCAGGAAGATGCCGGCCCCCCGCCCACGAACGGGCTTGTGGTAGTTGAAGCCGATGACGAGCGCGTGCGCGTACTGGGTGCGGTACGCGGCCAGGTGCTCGGATTCTCCGGCGCGGCAGTCGGCGGGGCGGGGCTCGGTCCAACGGTTGTAGGAGCGGGAGTCGTTGTCCTGGCACCACCAGGAATCCCGGTGCACGGGACGGTACGTGTGCACGGTGTCGCGGGGTGCGGCCTCGATGCCGAACGCGAACGGAAGGTCGTACAGGCCGGTCGGCGTCGTGTTGGTCCCCTGTTTGCGGGAGGCGCCCTCCACGAGCCCCCTCGTCCCGAAGCGGGCCTGCGCGGAACCGGTCTTCTCCCATCGTCCGTCCCGCAGGTCCCACCAGGTGACGGTGCCCGAGGTGGAACCGGTGTCGGGGGCGAGCGCGGTGATCAGCTGGGCGCCGCCGCCGGTGTCGGCCATGCGCGCGGGCAGCGGCACGGCCGCGTTCGGCGCGGACCCGAGCAGGGGGACGGACGCGAGGGCCAGCAGGACACCACGGCAGAGGCGCATGTGCCAGACGCTAGGGGACGAAGCCGGTGGGGGCAGCGCGGGAGGGTCCGTCGGGACGAATCCCGCGCTGCCCGCGTCTCACACGCCCACCGGGTTGAGCAGTTCGGCGTTCTCCTCGAACGCGTACAGCAGCAGGTCGGTCATCTCGAAGGTGCCGGCCTTGCGGCGGTCCTCGACCGGGCTGAGGAACGGCCGCCAGAACGGGTCCCGGACGATGGAGTACCGGCTGCCCTCGATGGCGCGGTGGAACACCTCGGCGACGATGCGCCCGCCCAGGCCGGTCAGCCGCTCCCCGGGGTTCAGCTCGGCCTCGCGGAGGATGTAGAACCACAGCGGGCAGTCGCGGACGAGCTTCCTGCGCAGTGCGTCGCCGAGCTGGGCGCCGCCGGGACGGTTGTCGAACGCGGAGGCGGGCAGCTCCTTGACGTTGACCCTCCTCTTCCTGAGGTGCTCGACCAGCTGCTGGCCGGAGGCCAGGCTCATCATGTTCGCCCGGGTGAGGTTGCGGAACGCCAGGTTCAGCTCGACGGCCGGGGGCGCGGGCTGTCCTCGCCCGCCGAAGGTGCCGAGCGGCAGGTCGGCGAGGGGGTTGACCAGCAGCGTGTCGATGCGCTTGGCGACGTTGAACTGCGCGTCGTCCACGGCGAGGTCGGCCCGGCCCGCCGCACCGAAGTCGAAGAGGCGCCGGAAGTCCGCGATCCAGTTGGTGGGCAGGCTCTCGAGCGTCCCGGCCTCGGGGTTTCCGAGGTCGTCGGGGCGCGGGGAGAAGTTTCCGCTGGTGCCGGTGAAGACGAACAGCCGTACCAGCGTTCCGCCGCCGTTGTCGAAGATCCGGTTCCAGTTGTAGGCGCCGCGCACCATGCTGTGGCCGAGCCGGTAGGCGGCCACGGAGAACTCGATCGGCATGGTCGGGAGGTCCTGCCGGTCGGGCTCGGGCTCGAAGATCCGACGGCCCTTGGTGAAGACCTCGTCGACGATGGCCCTGTCCACGATCCTGGGCAGGAAGTCATGGCGCACCACCCACTGGTAGTGCTTGACGACCGCTTCGCGCGCCGACTCGAACAGGACCGCGCTGGACACGCCCTTGCCCGCCAGCTCGGCCGCGAACCGGTTGTGGAACCGGATGAAGGCGCAGTGGATCTGGGCGACGGCGAGGTTCTCGTCGTTGCGCGGGTCCGGGATCAGCGGCCTGCGCCGCTCGGAGATCAGCGAGCCGACCCCCACCCGGGGCAGGTCGAAGCCGGTGAGGGCGCGGTTGGTGCGGTCGTCCCCCGGGACCGGGGCGGTCGTACCGGTCTTCAGCCGGATGCCGTCGTCCTGGTAGAACCGGCGGTCGAAGGGGTGGTCCGGGCCGAGGCCGTAGAGGCTGTCGAGGTCCAGCGCGGGTGAGCGGCCCTGGAGGAGCTGCCCGACGGTGATGTCGTCCTCCAGATGGGCGGCCGTCGCGTCCAGGGTCAGGTCGTGGTCCACGAACTGCCCCAGGTAGGTGAAGCCGGCCGGTACGGTCCGGTCCTTCGTGTTCGGCTGGGTCTGGGCGCGGTCGGTCATCGCCTCGGCGAGCGCCTGACGGGTGGCCCGGTCCAGCTGCTGGGACCCCTCGGCCTTGGGGCCCAGCCGGGAGAACCGGAACCTGCGCAGGGCGGCGACGTCGGAGAGCGGCATGGGCTCCGCCGGGCCGTCGTCCGGGGTGTCGGAGAGGGCGCCTTCGCCGACGACGAAGTACGAGCTGCGGACGTGGCGTTTGTTCTGTGGTTCGTGTGTGGGTCGGAACATGAATCCCCCATGTGGTACCGCTGGTTGGCCTCACCGTAGGTGACAACCGCGACGGAAGGGAGGATTCCATCAAATGTCTTAATGATCCCTTCTGGTTGTACAACTCCCAGAAGTAGGTAAATCGGTCATTCGGTTGGTGTGGGGGGGCAGGGGCAACGGCAGTCCCGGGAGCCCGTCCAGGCTGCTCGCGATGTGGTCCTTCTTGCTGAAGTACGCGCTCAGCGAGGCGTCGTCCTCGCGCGCGAAGCGTTTGCCGTGCAGATCGCGGTCCGCGTCGTACGTCATGAAGGGCACCGCGTACCCACAGCTGTCCCGGACGAGTTCGGCCCGCACCACGATGATCGCGCGCAGGCCGTGCTGGGTCGTGTCGATGCCCGGGAAGTGGGCGAGGAGCTCCGTGAAGCGCGGGTCGTCCCGGAAGACCGGCTCCCCGCGGCCGTGCACCCGTACGATGTTCGGTGGCCCCTGGAACGCGCACCACATCAGGGTGATGCGCCCGTTCTCGCGAAGGTGCGCGACCGTCTCGGCGGTGGACCCGGCGAAGTCCAGGTAGGCCACGGTGTGCTCGTCGAGCACCGCGAAGGAGCCCTTGAGGCCCTTGGGGGAGAGGTTGACCGTGCCGTCGCCGGCGAGGGGGGCGGTCGCGGTGAAGAAGAGGGGCTGCTGCTCGATGAACGTACGCAGGCGTCCGTCTATGCGCTCATAGGTCTTTCCCATGTCTGACGATTATTGACGAAGCCGCTCACTTGTCTGATGAATTGCGAGGACGCCTGCGTGGCCGCTCCGGTCGGTGTTCCTCCCGGGGCGGCCACGGCATCCGTCACGTCACTTGTTGAGCGTGCAGGTGGCGAGGGCGTTCAGGCCCTGCGGCTTGGTCCCCTGGCGACCGATGGAGATGGCGATGCGGTCGATCGTGGAGTTCCGCTTGTCCGCCAGCGGGCCGAGGATGGCGTTCTGGACGAAGTTGGCGCCGCCCTGGCCCACGGTGTCGACCAGGCGCTTGTTGGCCTCGGCGAGCTGGGTGTCGAGCAGGGCGAGGTTGCGGTCGACCTCGGCCTTCGCCTTGGCGGGGACGGCGGGCAGCTGCGAGGCCACGTCCGGGCAGGAGATGGTGCCGGCGGCACCGGCGTTGCCCGCGTTCCCGGCGTTGCCGTTGTTCTCCGCGTTGCCGTTGTTTCCGGCATTGCCCGCGTTGCCGTTGTTTCCGGCGTTGCCGTTGTTTCCGGCATTGCCCGCGTTGCCATTGTTCCCGGCATTGCCCGCGTTGCCGTTGTTCTCCGCGTTGCCGCCCGCCTGCTGGCCCGCCGCGCCGTCCGCGTTGAGCGTGCACGGCGCGAACGCCTCCAGGCCCTCGGGCTTGGCGGCCGCGCGGCCGATGGCGGTCTCGATGCGGTTCAGGGCGGCGACGCGCTTGTCCTCCAGGGGGCCGAGGATGGCGTTCTGGACGAAGTTGGCGCCGCCCTGGCCCACGGTGTCGACCAGGCGCTTGTTGGCCTCGGCGATCTGCGTGTTGAGCAGCTCGAGGTTGCGGTCGACCTCGGCCTGCGCGGAAGCGGGGATGGCGGGCAGCTGCGAGCTCACGTCCGGGCAGGAGATAGTGCCGGGGCCGGCGGCGAGAGTCCTGGCGTTGGTGCTGTTGCTGTTGCTGTTGGACGTCTCCCCGGCGAGGGCGGAGTTCACGACCACCGCACCGGACAGGGCCAGAGCGGCGGCGCCGCCGATGATCGCCACGCGACGCTTGTTGTACTTCGGAAGAGCCCTGGACATGCGGATGCCTCACTTGGGTCAGGAGTGGGTTTACAAACGCGGCGCCAGCGTTCGGTGGTGAGTACGAGTAAGCGGTTGCCGTTGTTCAAGGCATCTTCAAATCTCTTCCGAATTGACGAGTCATGCAGTGCTCTGCATAATCATGCATAGCGAGGCCACCCACACCTTCTCTAGGAGCGACCCACGTGAGCAGCAACAGCGGTGACGTCCGACTCTGGGGCGGCCGTTTCGCCGACGGTCCCGCCGAGGCGCTGGCGAAGCTGTCCGCGTCCGTCCACTTCGACTGGCGGCTGGCGCCCTACGACATCGCGGGCTCCCGCGCCCACGCGCGCGTGCTGCACAAGGCGGGCCTGCTCACGGACGACGAGCTGACGAGCATGCTCGCGGGTCTTGACCGGCTCGAGGCGGACGTGGCGGACGGCTCCTTCACCGGCACCATCGCCGACGAGGACGTCCACACCGCCCTTGAGCGGGGCCTCCTGGAGCGCCTCGGCCCCGACCTCGGCGGCAAGCTGCGCGCCGGACGGTCGAGGAACGACCAGGTCGCCACCCTCTTCCGGATGTACCTCCGCGACCACGCCCGCATCATCGGCGGCCTGATCGCCGACCTCCAGGACGCCCTGATCGGCCTCGCGGAGGCCCACCCGGACGTGGCGATGCCCGGCCGTACCCACCTTCAGCACGCCCAGCCGGTCCTCTTCGCCCATCACGTCCTCGCGCACGTCCAGTCCCTGTCCCGGGACGCCGAGCGGCTGCGTCAGTGGGACGAGCGCACGGCGGTCTCCCCGTACGGCTCGGGAGCCCTCGCGGGCAGCAGCCTCGGCCTGGACCCGGAGGCGGTGGCCAAGGACCTCGGCTTCGAGCACGGCAGCACCGGCAACTCGATCGACGGCACGGCGTCCCGTGACTTCGTCGCCGAGTTCGCCTTCATCACCGCGATGATCGGCGTCAACCTCTCCCGGATCGCCGAGGAGGTCATCATCTGGAACACGAAAGAGTTCTCCTTCGTGACCCTGCACGACGCGTTCTCCACCGGCTCGTCGATCATGCCGCAGAAGAAGAACCCGGACATCGCGGAACTGGCGCGCGGCAAGAGCGGCCGCCTGATCGGCAACCTGACCGGCCTGATGGCCACCCTCAAGGCCCTGCCCCTGGCCTACAACCGCGACCTCCAGGAGGACAAGGAGCCGGTCTTCGACTCCTGCGACCAGCTGGAGGTCCTGCTCCCCGCCTTCACCGGCATGATGGCGACCCTCACCGTCAACCGCGAGCGCATGGAAGAGCTGGCCCCCGCCGGCTTCTCCCTCGCCACCGACATCGCCGAGTGGCTGGTCAAGCAGGGCGTGCCCTTCCGTGTCGCGCACGAGGTCGCGGGCGAGTGCGTGAAGGTCGCCGAGGCCGAGGGCAAGGAGCTCGACGAGCTCACCGACGAGCAGTTCGCGAAGATCTCCGCCCACCTGACCCCCGAGGTGCGCTCCGTCCTCAACGTCGCCGGCGCCCTCGCCTCCCGCAACGGCCGTGGCGGCACGGCCCCCAGCGCGGTCGCCGTCCAGCTCGCCGAGGTCAAGACGGACGTGGCGGCGCAGCACGCCTGGGCCACTGCGAAGAGCGCGACGTAGGGCATACGCGCGGGTGTGGTTCACGCGATGACACGCGCGCATCGCTGGTGGGGCTCACGCGGTGACACGCGCGCATGGGGTCCCGGTGGTTCCACGCGCGCGTGCCGTGCCGGGGGCTCGACGCCCCGCGCGGGGTTCACGCGGCGACACGCGCGCGTGGGGAACTCGCGGGGCTCCACGCGCGCGAGCGGGCGGTTCACGTGATTCCCTCGCGGCGTGGACTCGCAGGGCTCCGCGTGGGCGCCTGCCGTGCAGGTGGCTCCGCGCCTGCGCGAGGGTTGGCGTGACGCCAGGTGCGCGAGGGTTGGCGTGACGCCAGGTGCGCGAGGGAATCACGGGGCGCCACGCGCGCGTGCGTGTGGTTGATGTGATGCCACGCGCGCGCCGTTCACATGACTTCACGCGCGCCGCTCTCATGGCTCCACGCACGCGTGAAGCAGGGGTATCGCGGTTACGTTGGTCATGAGCCGCAAGGAGCCGACCGAACGGAGCCCGCGATGCCCTTCGCCCGACTGGCCTCAGCCACGACCCCCACCTGCCACATCGGCCTGGGTCTCGCCGCCGTCGGCCGCCCCGGTTACATCAACCTGGGCCGCGAACAGGACCTCCCGGCCGACCGCGGAGTCGACGCCCTGCGCAAGCGCACCCACGAACTCCTCGACGCCGCCTACGCCCAGGGCGTGCGCTACTTCGACGCCGCCCGCTCCTACGGCCGTTCCGAGGAGTTCCTCGCCGAGTGGCTGAAGGATCGCCCCGAGGTCGACGACGTCGTCGTGGGCAGCAAGTGGGGCTACACCTACACCGCGGACTGGACGACCGACGCCGAGAAGCACGAGGTCAAGGACCACGGACTCGCCACGTTCGAGCGCCAGCGCGCCGAGACCGACGCCCTGCTCGGCGACCGGCTCGACCTCTACCAGATCCACTCGGTGACCCCGGACAGCCCGGCCCTCACCGACAAGGAACTCCACGCACAGCTCGCGGAAGCCGCCGCCCGGGGCATCACCATCGGCTTCTCCACCAGCGGTCCCGCCCAGGCGGACGCCATCCGCGCCGCGCTCGCCGTGACGGTGGAGGGCGAGCCCCTCTTCCGTACCGTCCAGTCGACGTACAACGCCCTGGAGGCCTCCGCCGCCCCCGCCCTCGCCGAGGCCCACGACGCCGGACTCACGGTGATCATCAAGGAGGGCATGGCCAACGGGCGCCTGGCGGAGCCGCACGCACCGGACGTGCTGAAGGCGGTGGCCGCGCAGACGGGCCTCGGCTGTGACGCGGTCGCCCTCGCCCTGATCCTCCGCCAGCCCTGGGCCGGCGTCGTCCTCTCCGGCGCCGCGACCGCCACCCAGCTCGCCTCCAACCTGCACGCGGCGGTCGTCGACCTCGACGACGACCAGCTCACCCGCCTCGCCACACTCGTCGAGGACCCGCGCGCTTACTGGGAACGCCGCGCGGACCTGCCCTGGCACTGAGCCCGGCCCGTGCCCGCCCGCGCCACGCTCGCGCCCGACTCAGCCGCACCCCCCGACCGGCTGCCCCTGAACGGCTGAACCCTCCATCGGCTGACCCGCACCCCCTCCCGGACCCATGAGTCACGCACGCCCACTATGAGACATGAACGTCTCACTTGCGCTATATTTGTCTCATGCCTGTCGATCGCGACCACGTCCTCCGCACCGCCGCGGCCCTGCTGACCCGCAAGTCCACCGCCACGATGGACGAGGTCGCCAGGGCCGCCGGGATCAGCCGTGCCACGCTCCATCGCCACTTCGCCGGGCGCGACGCGCTGGTCCGGGCCCTGGAGTCGCTCGGCATCGCGGAGTGCGACTCGGCGCTCGACGCGGCCCGCCTGGACGACGGGCCGGCGAGCGATGCCGTACGGCGTCTGGTGCGGGCGATCGAACCGTCCGCGGGACTCCTCGCCTTCCTCTACTCCGAGAACCAGCTGTTCGAGGGCGAGGAGCAGAACGCTGGCTGGACCCGGATCGACGAACGCATCGCGGCCCTGTTCCGGCGCGGCCAGGCTGCCGGCGAGTTCCGTATCGACCTGACCCCGGCCTGGCTCACCGAGGCGCTGTACGGCCTGCTGGCCTCGTGCGCCTGGGCGGTGTCGGAGGGCCGAGTGGCCCCCAAGGACTTCACCCACATGATCGTCGAGCTGCTGCTCGGCGGCGCGCTCCGGAGAGAGGAATCATGACCAGCACCCTGCGGCCGGCGACCACGACCGAGGCGGTGGAGCGCCCGGGCCGCTGGCTCGCGCTCGGCGTCCTCGTGCTCGCCGTGCTGCTGGTGGCCGTCGACGCGACCGTCCTCGGCCTCGCGACCCCCTACATCAGCGAGGACCTGAGGCCGACCGGCACCCAGCTCCTGTGGATCGGCGACGTCTACTCGTTCGTCATCGCGGGCCTGCTGGTCTCGATGGGCAGCCTCGGCGACCGCATCGGCCGTAAGCGGATCCTGCTCGTCGGCGCCACGGCGTTCGGTGCGGTGTCGGTCCTCAACGCCTACGCCGGAACCCCCGAACTGCTGATCCTGGCCCGCGCCCTCCTCGGCGTGGCGGGCGCCACCCTGATGCCGGCCACGCTCGCCCTGATCCGCAACCTCTTCCACGACCCGCGCGAGCGCAGCCTCGCCATCGGAATCTGGGGCGCCACCGCGTCCGCGGGCACGGCAGTCGGGCCGATCATGGGCGGTTTCCTTCTCGAGCGCTACTGGTGGGGCTCGGTCTTCCTCATCAACCTGCCCGTGATGGCGGTCCTCGTCCTCGTCGGCATCCGGCTGCTGCCGGAGTCCCGCAACCCCCACCCCGGCCCGTGGGACATGCGCAGTGTCGCCCTGTCCCTGGTCGGCATGATCGGTGTCGTCTACGCCTTCAAGGAGGCCGCCACCCACGGCCTCACGTGGGAGACCCTGACGGCGGCGCTGGTGGGCGCGGCCGCGCTGTACGGCTTCGTACGACGTCAGCTCACCCTGCCGGTCCCGCTGCTGGACATGCGCCTGTTCCGCAACCGCGGCCTCAGCGCGGCCGTCCTGGCCGACCTGCTGACGATCCTCGGCCTGTCCGGCCTGGTGTTCTTCCTGTCCCAGTACCTGCAACTCGTCCAGGGCCGCCGCCCGTTGGAAGCGGGCCTGGCCGAACTCCCCGCCGCCGTAGGCGCGGTGGTGGCAGGCCTGATCGCGGGACGTGCGGCCCGCCGCTTCTCGGTCCGCTCGGTCGTCTCCGGCGGCCTCGCGGCCATCGGCCTGGCCCTGGCCGCCCTCACCGTCATCGACCAGTCCACCGGCTACCCCATCCTGGGCGCCGCCCTCCTGGTCGTGGGCGTCGGTGCCGGCTTCTCCTTCACGGTGACCGCCGACGTCATCCTCTCCTCGGTCCCCAAGGACCAGGCAGGAGCCGCCTCCGCGGTCTCCGAGACGGCCTACGAACTCGGCGCGGCCCTGGGCATCGCCGTACTGGGCTCGATCGTGACGGGCGTCTACCGGGGCTTCCCGGCCCCCGCCGGCACACCGGAAGGGGCCCACGAGTCACTGGGCGGCGCGATGGAGGCGGCGGCGACGATGCCGTCGGACACGGCCCACACCCTGCTCTCCGCGGCCCGCGAGTCCTTCGTCGACGGCCTTGCGATCGCCTCGGGCGTGGGCGCGGCGATCCTTCTGGCGACGGCGGTCGCAGCGTGGTTCCTGCTCCGCGGACAACGGTTGGACCACGGACAGTAGGGCCGCGGGGCTGCGGTAATACGCGACTCCGCCGCGGGTGCGCGAACAACCTTCACGCACCCGCACCCGCACCCGCACCCGAAAGAGGACTTACGCCGCCTTCGCCTTGGTCGCATACATGTCCACGTACTCCTGCCCCGACAGCCGCATGACCTCGGCCATCACGGAGTCGGTCACCGCCCGCAGCACGTAGCGGTCGCGGTCCATGCCGTCGTAGCGGGAGAACTCCATCGCCTCGCCGAAGCGGACCGTGACCCGGCCGGGGCGCGGCATGCCGGCGCCGCCCGGCTGGAGTTTGTCGGTGCCGATCATGGCGAACGGGACGACGGGCGCCCCCGTCATGAGGGTGAGGCGAGCGATGCCGGTGCGGCCGCGGTAGAGGCGGCCGTCGGGGGAGCGGGTGCCCTCGGGGTAGATGCCGAAGACCTTGCCCTCCTCGAGGATCCGGCGGCCGGTCATCAGCGCGGCCACACCGCCCCGGCCGCCGTCGCGGTCCACCGGGATCATGCCGACGCCGGTGAAGAACCAGGCCATCAGCCGGCCCTTGAGGCTCTTGCCGGTGACGTACTCGTCCTTGCCGATGAAGAACACCTGCCGGTCGCACACCAGCGGAAGAATCATCGAGTCGATGAACGTGAGGTGGTTTCCGGCGAGGATCACCGGACCGTCCCCAGGGATGTGCTCCACGCCTTCCACCCGGGGGCGGAACATCAGGCGCATGATCGGTCCGAGCACTGCCTTGATGAGCGCGAAGCGGGACAACGGTTCCTCCGATGCCGAGAACTGTATGAGTCTGTGCAGGTGAGGACGATACTCGCGGTCGCCGGGGTGGCGCACATCGGGACACCGAGGTCTTACGCACTGTTGACGTACGTTTACCTGCGGCGTCCTTGGGCCGCCCGCGCGTAACCGGGACGCCACGATGTGACGGACATCGCCCCATCGCGGTCCGACCGCCTCCGGCCTCCGCGTACCCCTGCCGGGCCGCCCGAAGCCGACGGACCGTCATCACTCGCCTCCCGTACGACATCACGCGTCACCCGTGTGTTCCGCACGCGGCCTCCCTTCCGTCATGCGCACGCCCCTACGATCGGCGCGCACGGACGGGTAGACGCCAAGGAGGGCGCTCATGGGAACGCAGGAGTCGAACGGACAGACGGGTACAACCGGGCGACGGGCGCTCCTCGGCGCGGCGGTGCTCGGCGCCGGCGGAGCGGTCCTCGGAATGTCCGGACCGGCGCGAGCCGTGGGCGCGTCGTCCTCGGGCGGCGGGCTGAAGAGCCTGCCCGTGCCGACGGTCATCGGGCACCGCGGGGCCAGCGGCTACCGGCCGGAGCACACCTTCGGCTCCTACGAGCTCGCCCTCGACCTCGGCGCCGACATCGTCGAGGCCGGTGACCTCGTCCCCACCAAGGACGGTCACCTGGTCTGCCGCCACGAGCCGGAGATCGGCGGCACCACGAACGTCGCCGACCACCCCGAGTTCGCCGACCGGAAGACCACGAAGGTCCTCGACGGCGTGTCCACCACCGGCTGGTTCACCGAGGACTTCACGCTCGCCGAATTGAAGACCCTGCGTGCGATCGAGCGCATTCCGGCCAACCGCCCGCACAACACCCTCTACAACGGCCGCTGGGAGATCCCCACCTTCGAAGAGGTCCTGAAGTGGCAGGACGAGCAGACCCGCAGGCGGGGCCGCCAGGTCTGGATCTACCCCGAGACCAAGCACCCCACTTACTTCCGCAAGCTGGGCCTGGGCCTCGAGGAGCGGGTCGCCAAGCTGCTCCACAAGTACGGCAAGGACAGGCGGAACTCGCCCGTCATCCTCCAGTCCTTCGAGCCGACCAGCATCCAGCGCCTGAACAAGCTGGTCGACAACCCGCTGGTCGTCCTGCTCTCCAGCGCGAACAGCCGCCCCTGGGACTTCGTCGAGACCGGTGACCCACGCACGGTCGCCGACCTGATCACGCCCAAGGGCCTCAGGGAGATCGCGGGCTACGCGCAGGGCATCGGCCCGACCCTCGACCTGATCATCCCGAAGGACGCGAGCGGCAACCTCACCACGCCGACCACGCTCGTGGCCGACGCGCACAAGCGGGGCCTGATCCTGCACCCGTACACCATGCGCAACGAGAACCCCTTCCTGCCCGCGGACTTCCGCAAGGGCACGGACGTCGACGCCTACGGTGACGCGTTCGGCGCCTTCAAGACCTACTTCGCCACGGGCATCGACGGCGTCTTCACCGACAACCCCGACACGGGCCTGCTGGCCCGCGAGGACCACGTCAACAGCTGATCGACTCGTTGGGGTGACAGTCGGCCCGCCCGGGCAACCTCCGCCCGGGCGGCCGCGTCGAGCCGCACATGAAGCACGACCTGCTCGCCACCCTGCACCCCCTGCTCGCCGCCGAGGCCTCCGCCGAGGCCCACGCCACCGGCACCGAACCGGGCGACCTGGAACAGGCGGTCTGGCTCCGGCTCCTGGAGCGCCTGGACACCGACGGCCCGCCGCTCGACCCGCAGGGCTGGCTCCGCAGAGCTGTCCGCTCCGAGTCGCGCCGCACCCGCCGTACGCACCGCATCGAACGGCCGTATGACACAGAGCCCGTCGAGGTGAACGCCCGCGGTCCCGAGGACCTCGCCGTCACCGCGGCCCACCGCCGTGCCCTGCGCGAGGCGGTGCGCCGGCTGCCCGGCCGCTGCCCCCGTCTGATGGAGGCGCTGCTGTCCCCGAAGGACCTCACATACCGGGAGATCGCGGGGGAGTTGGGTATCTCACAAGGGAGTATCGGACCGGAACGCTCCAGATGTCTGGGATGTCTACGTCGTTTGCTCACATCGGAGGTTGCGGCCCGTGAAGCACGGGGATAGGAGTGAGGGACGACCGGCGATCAGGTGAGCGGGAGGCGTGCGCACATGGGCATGAGCGTGACCATCTCGGTGGCGACCGAGCAGGATGCCGAGCAGATCTTCAGGCTGCAGTACCTGTGCTTCCAGAGCGAAGCGGCGCTGTACGGCAATTACCGCATCGACCCGCTCGTCCAGACCCTGGACTCGGTCCGCCAGGAGGTCGTCTCCGACTGCGTCTTCGTCGCCCGGCTCGGCGAGGAGGTCGTCGGCTCGGTCCGCGGCAGCGTCACCGAGGACGGCGCCGCCTCCATCGGCAAGCTCTGCGTCCACCCCCGCCTCCAGGGCCACGGCATCGGCGCGAGGCTCCTCCGCGCCGCCGAGTCGGCCCTCGCCGAGGAACGCGGCGCCACGAAGTTCCGCCTCCACACGGGCCACCGCAGCGAGAACAACCTCCGCCTGTACCGCCGAGTGGGCTACGAAACGGTGGGCACGTCGAAGGGTACGGACGGGGTACCGATGATCGTTCTGGAAAAGCCGGCGGGAACCTACGCAACAACGGCTTAGCGGCGTCCCTGTTGTGGGGCGCGGGAAACTGCGCGCCCCACGGCAATCGGCCCGCGGCCGCCGACGCCCGTCAGTCCCCCTGTTGCTGACCGCGTGCCTTCCGCAGCCAGTACAGCGCGGACAACGGCAACAGCACGGGAATGAAGACGTAGCCCATGCCGTACTTCGACCAGACCGTCGCATCGGGAAACGCGGACGGCTCGATCAGGGTCCAGGTGCCCACCGTGAGCACGCCCACCAGCTCCGCCGCGCAGCACACCAGTGCCGCCTTGCGCGCCGTCTCCCCGCCTCGCACCAGCGAGTACGTGATGAACCCGTACGCCACCCCCGCGACGGCCGACAGCGCATAGGCGAGCGGCGCCCGGTCGAACTCCGTCGCGATCTGGTACACGGATCGGGACACCGCACCGACGACCATCACGCCGTACAGCCACACCAGCACGATGCCCGGCCCACTGATCAGCCGTGTCCTGGTCGCTTCCATCTCACCCGCCCCAGATGTCATAGAGCCGCACCTCCAGCACCGCCAACACCACACCGCCGGCGGCGACCGTCACCGATCCCCACCGTGTCCGCTCCGCCAGTGACATGAACCCCGCCGCCGGGATGCAGGCGAACGCCCCCAGCAGGTACGCCACAAAGATCGTCGTCCCCTGCTCCGGCTTCTCGCCCCGCGCCAGCTGCACGATCCCGAAGATCAGCTGGACCAGCGCCAGCACCGAGACCACGGCCATCCCGATGAAGTGCCAGTCCTTCGTGGGCTGGTCACGGTAGGCCGCCCAGCCGCACCAGGCGGCGAGCAGCAGCGCGGCGACGCCGGTCACCAGCGTCAGGGCATCAAGCATGCAGTGACCTTATTACGGCCGAAATGGCCCCCTCCCGTCGGGCCCACAGTCGGGCCCGCAGCCGGCCCGCACCCGTGGCATGGACCACAGCGCGTCAGCCCCACCGCCTCCGACCGGCCCAGTCGATCGGGAGGTTGTCCACCACCGTCCAGCATGCGGACAGCCGTGCTTGGTCAGGACCGTACGTCTGCTTTACTGATCGCATGACCACCACGAGCTGCCGCACCCTTGCGACCGAGGCGACCTTGACGCCCGGTGCTCGTTGTATGTGTCGAATGTGCGCCTTCTAGAGGGCCCCCGCACCACCCCCGAGCCTCGCGCCCCGAAGCGAGGCACCGTGGCATGTCCGTGCGCGTGTGCCGTACGTGACTGAAGCCGCCCCGCGCACAAGTTCTCCCCGCCGGCACGGCCCAGACGAGAACCGTGCGCGATCCGTATGCCCCCCTGCGCGGGCACACCCCTGCCCGCCCACTCGACAGTGACGGAAACCCCAGTGATCACCACAACGGGCCTGACCAAGGTCTACCGCTCACGCGGACGAGAGGTCACCGCCCTCGACGGCGTCGATCTGCACGTGCGTGAAGGCGAGGTGTACGGCGTCATCGGCCAGTCCGGCGCCGGCAAGTCCTCACTCATCCGCTGCGTCAACCTCCTGGAGCGCCCCACCTCCGGCACGGTCACCGTGGCCGGCCAGGACCTCACCGCGCTCGCCGGCCGCGGACCCCGTGCCGGCCGCGAGCTGCGGCAGGCGCGCAGCCGTATCGGCATGGTCTTCCAGCACTTCAACCTGCTCTCCTCGCGGACCGTGCAGGACAACGTCGAGCTGCCGCTGGAAATCCTCGGCAAGTCGGGGAAGGAACGTTCCCGCAAGGCGCTCGAACTCCTCGACCTGGTGGGTCTCGCCGACAAGGCCAAGGCCTACCCGGGCCAGCTGTCCGGTGGTCAGAAGCAGCGTGTCGGCATCGCCCGCGCCCTCGCCGGCGACCCCAAGGTGCTGCTCTCCGACGAGGCCACCAGCGCCCTCGACCCGGAGACCACCCGCTCCATCCTTCAGCTGCTGCGCGACCTGAACCGGCAGCTGGGCCTGACCGTCCTGCTCATCACCCACGAGATGGACGTCGTCAAGAGCGTCTGCGACTCGGCCGCCCTGATGGAGCGGGGCCGCATCGTCGAGTCCGGCACGGTCAGCGAGCTGCTCGCCACCCCCGGCTCCGAGCTGGCCTCCGCCCTCTTCCCCGTCGCCGGGGAGGCCACCGATGAGGACCGTACGGTCGTCGACGTCACCTTCCAGGGGGAGGCCGCCACCCAGCCCGTCATCTCCCAGCTCTCGCGCACCTACAACATCGACATATCGATCCTCGGCGCCGCCATCGACACCGTCGGCGGCCTCCAGGTGGGCCGCATGCGCATCGAGCTGCCCGGCCACTACGAGGACAACGTCGTGCCCATCGGATTCCTGCGCGAACAGGGCCTGCAGATCGACGTCGTGGGCGCTGCGGATCAGAGCCCCGTGCTGGTGAAGGAGGGTGCCAAGTGACCTGGACTGATTTCTCGGCGAGGCAGCCCCTGCTGTCCCAGGCGTGTTGGGACACCCTCTACATGGTCGGCTGGTCCACGCTCATCGCCGTCGTCGGCGGACTCCCGCTCGGCGTCCTGCTGGTCCTCACGGACCGGGGTGGCCTGCTGCAGAACGTCCTCGTCAACCGGGTCATCGGGCAGATCGTGAACGTCGCCCGCTCGATGCCGTTCATCATCCTGATGGTCGCGCTGATGAACTTCACGCGCTCGATCACCGGGACGACCATCGGCCGCGAGGCAGCCATCGTGCCGCTGGCGATCGGCGCCATCCCGTTCTTCGCGCGCCTCGTCGAGACGGCTGTCCGTGAAGTGGACGGCGGGCTCGTCGAAGCCGTGCAGTCGATGGGCGGCAACACCTGGACCATCGTCCGCAAGGTCCTCGTACCCGAGGCGCTGCCCTCACTGATCGCCAGTACCACCACCACGATCGTCGCCCTCATCGGCTACTCCGCGATGGCCGGCACGGTCGGCGCCGGCGGCCTCGGCGACATCGCCATCCGCTACGGCTACCAGCGTTTCGAGACCGAACTCATGTGGATCACCGTCGCGATCCTCGCCGTCGTCATCTCGGTCATCCAGTTCGCCGGCGACCACGCGGCCCGCTCCCTGTACCACCGGGGCGGCCGCTCGGGCCCCGCGCCGAAGCTGCGCCTGCTCAAGGCCAGGGAGTCCGCGACCGCGGACATCGGCAAGGTCGCCTGAGCGTCCGCCTGCACCCGAAAGCTCCCCGTTCACCCCACCACGGGGCCGTACCACCCATCAGGAAAGGCACTTTTCGTGCGTAACGCCGCCAAGCTCACCACCGCCGTCCTCGCCGCCGGAGCCCTCACCCTCGGGCTCACCGCCTGCGGCGCGGACAAGGGCTCCGCCTCCACCGACGGCCCGCTGATCGTCGCCGCGAGCCCCACCCCGCACGCCGAGATCCTCGACTTCGTCAAGGACAACCTGGCGAAGAAGGCGGGCCTCGACCTGGAGGTCAAGGAGTTCACCGACTACGTCACGCCCAACACGGCGACGCAGGACGGCTCCGTGGGCGCCAACTACTTCCAGAACCAGCCGTACCTCGACGACTTCAACAAGAAGAACGGCACCGACATCGTGCCCGTCGCCACGGTTCACCTCGAGCCCCTCGGCCTCTACTCGAACAAGTTCAAGAAGGTCGACGCACTCAAGAGCGGCGCCACCGTCGCCGTCCCGAACGACACCGTCAACGAGGCGCGCGCCCTGAAGCTGCTCGCTGCCAACGGTCTCATCACGCTCAAGGACGGCGCGGGCAACGCGGCGACCCCCGCGGACATCGCCAAGAACCCCAAGAAGCTCAAGTTCAAGGAGCTGGAGGCCGCCCAGACCCCGCGCTCCCTGAACGACGTGGACGCCGCCGTCGTCAACGGCAACTACGCCATCGAGGCGGACCTCAAGCCCGCCGACGACGCCCTCGTCCTTGAGTCCCCGAAGGACAACCCCTACGGCAACTTCCTCGCCGTCAAGAAGGGCAACGAGAAGGACCCGCGCGTCACCAAGCTCGCCAAGCTCCTCACTTCCCCCGAGGTGAAGAAGTTCATCGAGGACAAGTACGCCGGCTCGGTCCTGCCGTCGTTCTGAGACCCGCACGGACTCGAACACCGCACACGGCCACCCACGGGGTCCGCTCGCTCACCGGGAGTGGACCCCAGGGGTGCGGTTGAGTGCTTTCATGCTGCATGCTGGGCAGTTCAGCAGGCCCTGAGGGTCTCGAAGGTTTCGAAGGTTACGGAGCGGCGCATGACGAGCACCTTCCCCAACATCTCCATCAGCACGGAGCGGTTGGTGCTGCGTCCCCTCGACGAGGACGACGTCGCCGCCCTGACCGCGATGATGAACGACGAGCAGGTCGCGGCCTGGACCGACGTCCCCCAGCCGTTCACCGACGACGGCGCCCGCACCTGGGTCACCGACCACGCTGCCACCGAGCGCACCGCGGGACGCGGCCTCGATCTCGCGGTCACCGAGTTCCTCACCCAGCGCCTGGTCGGCCTCATTCAGCTCGGCAAAACCAACTGGCACATCCGCTCCACCGAGCTGTCGTACATCATCGCCCCCTGGGCTCGCGGCGAGGGCTACGCCTCCGAGGCCGCCCTCGCCACCGCCCAGTGGCTCTTCACGGACCAGAAGTTCGAGCGCATCGAACTGCGCACGGCGGCCGGCAACACCGCCTCCCAGCAGGTCGCCCAGAAGATCGGCTGTATCAGCGAGGGTGTGCTGCGCAACGCTTGCATAGCCCGCGCACGTGCCGAGGACGGCACGTGGACCGACGTACGCACCGACTTCATCGTGTGGAGCCTGCTGCCGGAGGATCTGGAGGGCGCGGGGGAACAGCTCGCCGAGAGCGGCGGATTCACCACGTACTCCGACTGGAACTGACCCACCTGGACCGAAGCCGGCACAGCCGCCTCCGCTCGCTCCCGGCACGACCAGGTACCCTCACGGAGCCCGCCCGCCCACGGGCCGGCCGCTGACGACCTGCGTGAAACCTCCAGGAGACTGACGACGATGGCCGACCGGGTCACGGTGATCGGCTGGGACGGCTCGCCGCTGACCGCCGCGGCACGCGCCGCCCTGGGCGCCGCGACGCTCGTGGCCGGCGCCGCCCACCACCTGGCGCTGCCCGAGGTGCCCCCCGCCGCCGAACGCATCCGCCTCGGCAGCGTCTCCCTCGCCGCCCGCCGCATCGCCGCCCACCGCGGCAGCGCGGTCGTGCTCGCCGACGGCGACCCCGGGTTCTTCGGTGTCGTACGGACCCTGCGCGCACCCGAGTTCGGCCTCGAGGTCGAAGTCGTCCCCGCCGTCTCCTCCGTCGCCGCCGCCTTCGCCCGCGCGGGCATGCCCTGGGACGACGCCCAGGTGGTCGTCGCACACCGCCGCACCCTGCGACGCGCCGTGAACGTGTGCCGCGCCCACACCAAGGTCGCCGTCCTCACCTCACCCGGCGCGGGCCCCGCCGAACTCGGCCTGCTCCTCGAGGGCGTCCACCGCACCTTCGTCATCTGCGAGGAACTCGGCACCGATCGCGAACAGGTCACCGTCGTCACCTCCGAGAAGGCCGCCGACCACACCTGGCGCGACCCCAACGTCGTCATCGTCATCGGCGGCACCGCCGGCCCCGTCGGCGCCGGGGGCGACGGCGGCTGGATCTCCGGACGTGACCCCGGCACCGGGCCGCGCGGCTGGGCCCTGCCCGCCGAGGCCTACGGCGGCCAGCTCGGCGAGGGCGAGACGAAGCTGCTCCGCGCCGCCCAACTCGCCCACCTCGGGCCGCGCGTGGGCGACCTCGTGTGGGACATCGGCTGCGGCGGCGGCGCGTTCGCCGTCGAGGCCGCCCGGGCCGGTGCCGCCGTACTCGCCGTCGACCACGACCGGCACGCCTGCGCCCGCACGGACGCCGCCGCCCGCCGCTTCGGAGTCCAGCTCCAGATCGTCCACGGCGCCGCCCCGCACATCCTGGAGAACCTGCCCGAACCTGACGTCGTCCGCGTCGGCGGCGGGGGAGCGGCGGTGGTCTCCGCGGTCGCCGACCGGCGCCCCCAGCGCATCGTCGCGCACGCCGTGAGCCGCGACGTCGCCGAACTCGTCGGCCGCACCCTGACCGAGCACGGCTATGTCGCCGAGTGCGCCCTCCTGCAGTCCGTGGAACTCGACATCAGGGCCTGGACGGAGAAGGAGCGGAGCGTCTCGTTCCTGGTCAGCGGGGTACTACCGGATCGCGCCCCGTGATCCTGTTGTCGTACCGCGCGCGGTAGGCTGGCCGATCGTTGTACCGCACCGGGTGGCCCGGAA
Source organism: Streptomyces sp. NPDC043427 (assembly GCF_056436655.1). NCBI lineage: Bacteria > Bacillati > Actinomycetota > Actinomycetes > Kitasatosporales > Streptomycetaceae > Streptomyces > Streptomyces sp. NPDC043427. The sequence continues at coordinate 222,906 of NZ_JBWKCC010000006.1, forward strand.
CTTCGTTCGCCAATGTCCGGAAAACACGCCCCTTTTGGGGTGGGTGTGGTACGGCAGAACCGGAGGACGCGCAACGTGGCGCAGTCCACAGCGGACCGTCGCGGATCAAGCTGTCGTGACGGGGGGACGACCGGGACAATGCCACTGAATGGCTTTGTCGCCTTTTCCGGGCGGGTCGTTCGTGCCGCTGGGCACGCACGCTCGTTCTTCACTACGGGGCGGTCGGTGCGCCGTTCCGGGTGAGCTGGTCGTAGGGAGCACTAACCGATGGGCGAGGGGTACGCATGACGGACACCGGCCAGGTCCCCAGCGAGGGACTGCCGGAGAGCGCAGGCACGGTGGAACAGCCGGGCGTCTCCGCACCCGGCGCGTACGCCTACCTCTCCGAGACCACCGCCGAGGACGAGGACCTGTTGCTGCTGCCGGGCGCCCAGAGCGCCTGGGGCAACGAGGTCGCCCCGCCGGCGCCGGAGCCGGTCGTCGAGGCCGTCCACGAACCAGGCCCGCACGAGATGTCCGGCCGCGACAGCGGTTCCGTCGACCTCAGCGCGGTCCGCCTGCCCAACCCGACGCCCCCCTCGGCCCCGGTCGCGCCCCGCCGCCCCCTGCACCTCGGCCCGCCCATCCCCGACACCTCCGCCAGCCCGGTCCGCTCCCTGGCCGACCGCGGCCCGGCAGGCGCCCCGGTACGCCACCCCGGCCCGCCGACCACCGGCCCCGAATACCTCGACGTGCCCCCTCAGGGCGCCACGCCGTGGGACACCCAGGCCGTGGCGCAGGCCCAGGTGAGCGCGGCGGACACCCCTGCCGAAACGGTTGCTCCGGCAGCGGAGCCCACGGCCGGACCGGTGGGCGCCGCCCAGGCGGTCGTGACCCGGGTCGCGACGGAGGCGGTCGCTGCTACGGCTTCGCAGTCGGCGGAGGCGGGGGCGGCGGGGGCCGCCGCAGCGCCAGAGGCTGCCGAAGGCGGCGAGACCGCGGGCGTCGCCGCAGCGCCGCAGGGTGACGAGGACGGTGTGACTACGGACGTCGCCGAGGCCGGGCCCGCTGTGGCGCCGCTCGTCGAGGGCGACGCCGGCGGCGCGGGCCCGGAGGGTGCTGCCGAGGCGGAGGCCGAGGCCGGGACCGCGGAAGCCGCTGTTGCCGGGGCTGCGGCTGTTGCCGAATCCGAGCAGGTTGTCGGGGACGTCGCCGACGGTGCCTTGGCCACCGGACCGGTCGTGGAAGGTGCCGGGCAGGCGACCGGGGGTGCCGATGCGGGCGCCGAGACGGTTGCCGAGGGGGCTGTTCCGAGCGCCGACGTGGTTGCTGGGGGCGGTGTTCCCAGCGCCGATGTGGTGGCCGAAGCCGTTGCTCCGGGTGGGCCGGTTGTCGAGGGCACCGGTCAGGTGACTGAGGACGCTGCTCCCGGGGTCGGGCCCGTCGCCGACGGCGGTGCCGTGACCGGCGAGGCCGTGGCTCCCGAAGTTGCCACCGGCGGTGAGCCCGGGGACGCCGCTGTCGCTGAGGACAGCCAGTCCCTCGGCGAAGCCGCGGCTGTTGCCGCGCACGTGCCCGAAGCCGCCCCGGCCGCTGATGCCGGGACCACCACCGACGCCGTCCACGGGGAAGCCGCCCAGGCACCCGAGGCGGAGCAGAGCCCCGAGCCCGCGCACGCCTCGGCGGACAACGCCCCTGCGGGGGCGGGCGGTGCTGAGGAAGCTGTTGCCGAGGCCCCGCACGTCGGTGAGGGAGCCGTCGTCCCCGAGAACGCTCCGGCGCCGGAGGCCGTCGTACCCGAGACGCCGCAGGCAGCTGAGCAGGGCGTGACCGACACCACGCCTGCCGTCGAGGCCGTCGCCCAGGAGACCGCAGAGGGCGCCGAAGCGGCGCCGCCCGCAGCGGAGTCCGCCGCTGAGCAGGCGGCACCGGAGGCAGCACCCGCTCCCGAGGTGACCGCAGCCGCTGTGGAAGGGGCCGCTCCTGAGCCGTCCGCACCCGGCGCGGTCACGCCTGATGGTGAGCCGACCGCCCCGGGCGTACCCGCGCCTGCGTCTGTTGCGAGTGAAACCGGCTTGGCCACCTCTGATGGTGAGCCGACCGCCCCGGGCGTACTCGCGCCTGCGTCTCCTGCGTCCGCACCCGGCGTGGCCACGCCTGATGGTGAGCCGACCGCCCCGGGCGTACCCGTGCCTGCGTCTGCTGCGAGCGAACCCGGCGCGGTCACGCCTGAACCCGAGCCGACCGCCCCTGACGCCACCGTGCCGACGGCCGAGCAGTCCGCCCCTGACGCCACCGTCCCGACGGCCGAGCAGCCCGCCCTTGACGCCACCGTGCCGACGGCCGAGCAGCCCGCACCGGGCGCCGCCACCCCTGCGCCCGATGCGACCGCACCAGCCGCCGCCACCCCTGCGCCCGAGCCGACCACCCCCGCCCCAGCCACGCCTGCATCCGACCCCGCCCCAGCCACGCCTGCGTCCGAGGCGACCGAGCCCGGCGTGGTGGCTGCTGCCGAAGAAGCAGCGCCCGCCGCGGCCGGCCCTGTCACCGAGGCCGCCACCCCCGCTCCCGAGCCCGTGCTCTTCCCCGCGGCAGCCGGAACGGCCAGCCCGCCGCACCCCGTGGACAGCTCCGCGACCCACGCTGCGGACCCCTCCCTCGTGGCCACGGCCGAGTCGTCCTCGCAGACAGCGGACGCCGCCCGGCCCAACGCAGCCCCGCACCCCGGCCAGGGCCCCCAGCAGATGCCGGTGTCGGCCACCGCGCCCGCACAGCCCACCGCCCCCGCCCCGGACGCAGACCCGCACCTCGTGCACCCCCCGCAGCCCGAGCAGGCCGCCCACCCGGAGCGGGCCGCCCAGTCGGCGGACGCCGAAGCCGCCGACGTACAACAGCCGCCCGCCCACCCGGCGGAGCCCACCCCCGTCACCACCCCCGGCCTCGACGGGAACACCCCCGTCCTCCCCAGCGCCATCCCGACAGGACAGGAACAGAGCGGCCCCCTGGGCCAGTTCGTCCCGGTCGACGGCTCAGTGCCAACGACCCCGCACCTGGCCCCGACCCCGCCCCACCCCCCCACCCTCCCCCCGGAGGGACACGCGGCCACGGTCCCCGCCCCCCGCGCGGCCGACCCGGAGCCCGACCCCGACGTCGTACAGAACGCGGAGGACCTGGACACCAGGGCCGCCGACCAGGAAGAGAGCAAGGCCGCAGTGGAAGAAACGAGAGAGTCCACCGGCCCGGCCGCGCCCGCCTACGACGAAGCCGAGCGCGAGGCCGTCCTGAAGGTCATGCGTGAACGCCGAGACATCCGCAACGGCTTCCGCAGCGACCCCATCCCGCACGAGGTGCTGCTGCGCGTCCTGGAAGCGGCCCACACCGCACCCTCTGTGGGCCACTCCCAGCCCTGGGACTTCGTCGTCATCCGCTCCGCCGAGACCCGGCGCACGATGCACGAACTGGCCATGCGTCAGCGCGAGGCCTACGCGAAGTCCCTCCCGAAGGGCCGGGCGAAGCAGTTCAAGGAACTGAAGATCGAGGCCATCCTCGACACCCCGGTGAACATCGTCGTCACCGCCGACCCCACGCGCGGCGGCCGTCACACGCTCGGCCGTCACACTCAGCCGCAGATGGCCCCGTACTCCTCCGCGCTCGCGGTCGAGAACCTGTGGCTCGCGGCCCGCGCCGAGGGCCTCGGAGTCGGCTGGGTCAGCTTCTTCGACGAGCGCGAGATGGTCCGCGCCCTCGGCCTGCCCGAGCACCTGGAGGTCGTCGCCTACCTCTGCGTGGGGTACGTCGACGAGTTCCCGGACGAGCCCGAGCTGCTGCAGGCGGGCTGGTCCAAGCGCCGCCCGCTGTCGTGGGTGGTCCACGAGGAGACGTACGGCCGGCGCGCGCTGCCGGGGGAGCAGCCGCACGATCTGCTCGCGGAGACCGTCGCGCAGATCCGCCCCCTGGACGCCAAGGCGCTCGGCGAGGCCTGGGAGCGGCAGAAGCGCATGACCAAGCCGGCCGGAGCGCTCGGCATGCTGGAGATCATCTCCGCGCAGCTGTCCGGCCTGTCCCGCCAGTGCCCGCCGCCGATCCCGGAGCCCGCGGCAGTCGCGATCTTCGCCGGCGACCACGGTGTGCACGCGCAGGGGGTCACCCCGTGGCCGCAGGAGGTGACGGCCCAGATGGTCGCCAACTTCCTCGGCGGCGGCGCGGTCTGCAACGCGTTCGCCAGCCAGGTGGGCGCAGAGGTCTGCGTCGTGGACGTGGGGGTGGCGGCGGACCTCCCTGCGACCCCCGGCCTGTTGCCCCGCAAGGTCCGTGCGGGCACCTCCGACATGACCACCGGCCCCGCGATGACTCGCGAGGAGGCCAAGCAGGCCATCGAGGTGGGCATCGAGACGGCCCGCGACCTCGTGGCCGCCGGAAACAAGGCGCTGCTCACGGGCGAGATGGGCATCGCGAACACGACCGCGTCCGCGGCGCTGATCTCCGTCTTCACCGGCGCCGACCCCGCCGAGGTCACCGGCCGCGGCACCGGCATCAACGACGAGACCCTCGCCCGCAAGACCGAGGTCGTACGCCGTGCCCTCGACGTCCACCAGCCGGACCCCGCCGACCCCATCGGCGTCCTCGCCGCGATCGGCGGCTTCGAACACGCGGCGATGGTGGGCCTCCTCCTGGGTGGTGCTTCCCTGCGTACGCCGGTGATCCTCGACGGCGTCAGCGCCGGCGCCGCCGCCCTGGTGGCCCGCGCGATCGCCCCCGAGGTCCTCGCCGCCTGCATCGCCGGCCACCGCAGCGCGGAGCCGGGCCACGTGGCCGCGTTGAACAAGCTGGGCCTGCGCCCCCTGGTCGACCTCGACCTCCGCCTCGGCGAGGGCACGGGCGCCCTCCTGGCCCTCCCGTTGGTCCAGAGCACGGCCCGCGCCATGCACGAGGTGGCGACGTTCGACTCGGCTGGGGTGACCGAGAAGTAGGGGCGCCCGAAACGCACATGAGGGTGCCGGTACGGCAGTACCGGCACCCGTGTCGATGAACCGGTGGTGGTGGGCAGTCGTTCCTCCCCCAGTGCCTCAAGGGCCTGGGAGGTGCCCCCAGGCGGAACGGGTGGGCACAAGCACCCTCAGCCGTGCACCGGGCAACGACGCCCAGCCTCCGGACACCTGAGCCGCCGTCCCCACCCGCGCCGTAAAATCCGCACGTCAGGGCCACTGCACCACCACCCAGAGGAGCCACACCCTCATGGCCGAACACCCCGCATACCCGGTGGGCCTCCGCCTCACCGGCCGCCGAGTAGTCGTCCTCGGCGGCGGCCAGGTGGCCCAGCGCCGCCTCCCCGCCCTCATCGCAGCAGGCGCCGACATCCACCTCGTATCCCCCGAAGCCACCCCCTCCGTCGAAGCGATGGCGGACGCGGGCGAGCTCACCTGGCACCAGCGGCCCTACGCCGAAGGCGACCTCGCCGACGCCTGGTACGCCCTCATCGCCACCAGCGACACCGAGGCCAACACCCACGCCTCGGCCGAAGCGGAACGCCACCGCGTCTGGTGTGTCCGCTCCGACGACGCCGACCAGGCGACCGCCTGGACCCCCGCCACCGGAACCTCCGAGGGCGTCACGGTGGCCGTCCTCACCTCCGACGCCCGCGGCCGCGACCCCCGCCACACCGCCGCCATCCGCGACGCGGTCGTGGAGGGCCTGCGTGACGGCACTCTCGTCGCCCCCCACCACCGCACCCGCGCCCCGGGCGTGGCCCTCGTCGGCGGCGGCCCCGGCGACCCGGACCTGATCACGGTCCGCGGCCGTCGCCTCCTCGCCGAGGCGGACGTCGTCATCGCGGACCGCCTCGGCCCGCGCGACCTCCTCGCCGAACTGCCGCCCCACGTCGAGGTGATCGACGCGGCGAAGATCCCGTACGGCCGCTACATGGCGCAGGAGGCCATCAACAACGCGCTGATCGAGCACGCGAAGCAGGGCAAGTCGGTCGTACGTCTGAAGGGCGGCGACCCGTACGTCTTCGGCCGAGGCATGGAGGAGCTGCAGGCCCTGGCCGAGGCCGGCATCACCTGCACCGTCGTCCCGGGCATCTCCAGCTCGATCTCGGTTCCGAGCGCGGTCGGCATCCCGGTCACCCACCGCGGCGTCGCCCACGAGTTCACGGTGGTCAGCGGACATGTCGCCCCGGACGACGAGCGCTCCCTGGTCGACTGGCCCTCCCTCGCCAAGCTCACGGGCACGCTGGTGATCCTCATGGGCGTCGACAAGATCGGCAGGATCGCCGAGACGCTCGTCGCGCACGGGAAGTCGGCCGACACCCCGGTCGCCCTGGTCCAGGAGGGCACCACGGCCGCCCAGCGCCGGGTCGACGCGACCCTCGCCACGGTCGCGGAGACGGTCCGCACCGAGGATGTGAAGCCCCCGGCGGTCATCGTCATCGGCGAGGTCGTCACGGTGGGACCGCGGGCGACCGGGTAACCCCGGGTAACCCAGTCTGTACCAAGCCGTTGGCACCGCATCCAGGACAAGGCAGTATCACCCTGTGGCCGATCTCATCACCGTTGAGGATCCCGACGACCCGCGTCTGCGCGACTACACGGGCCTGACCGACGTCGAGCTGCGCCGCAAGCGCGAGCCCGCGGAGGGCCTGTTCATCGCCGAGGGCGAGAAGGTCATCAGAAGGGCCAAGGAAGCGGGCTACGAGATGCGCTCGATGCTGCTCTCGGCCAAGTGGGTCGACGTCATGCGTGACGTGATCGACGAGCTCCCGGCCCCCGTCTACGCGGTCAGCCCGGAGCTGGCCGAGCAGGTCACCGGCTATCACGTGCACCGCGGCGCGCTGGCGTCCATGCAGCGCAAGCCCCTGCCGACGGCGGCCGAACTGCTGCGGACCACCCGCCGCGTCGTCGTCATGGAGTCGGTCAACGACCACACCAACATCGGCGCGATCTTCCGCTCGGCCGCCGCACTCGGCATGGACGCGGTCCTGCTCTCACCGGACTGCGCGGACCCGCTCTACCGCCGTAGCGTGAAGGTCTCGATGGGCGCGGTCTTCTCGGTCCCGTACGCCCGCCTCGACACCTGGCCCAAGGGCCTCGACTCGGTCCGCGAGGCAGGCTTCACCCTGCTCGCCCTCACCCCCGACGAGAAGGCCAGGTCCCTCGACGAGGCGGCCCCCCACAAGATGGACCGGGTCGCCCTGATGCTCGGCGCCGAGGGCGACGGCCTGTCCACGCAGGCCCTGGTCGCCGCCGACGAATGGGTCCGCATCCCCATGTCCCACGGCGTCGACTCCCTCAATGTGGGCGCCGCGGCGGCGGTCGCCTTCTACGCGGTGGCGACGGGCCGCCCCACGGGTTAGGGCGGGTTGCTACGTCCCGCCTGCCCTGCGGGCGGGACGACGGGACTTTCGCCACCCCAGCCAGCCGCGTCGCCAACCTGTCCGAACTGCACACCTAGGGTCTTTCGTTTGGATCAGGCCGGACCCCGCGAGCCCGGCATGATCCAAACGAGAGGCCCTAGCCCCGCAGGCTCCGACCGCTCACCGTGGTACGGCGTCCTGTGGCACCTGCTCCTGCTGCGTCTGCTCGGAGTGTCCCTGGCGTACGACGTCACCGCCACCGCTGCCTCCGAGCCCCCGGGCCGGTCCCTGGCAGCCCTGCACCACGCCGATGCCGAGCGCCACGAGCAGCGTCACCACGACGAACACGAACAGCCGCTGCCGCAGCAGCCGCGGATTGGCCGGCCGGCGCCCGGTCCCCGTGGTCCTGGGGCCCGGACGACCGGTACCGCTGCGCGGCGCGGGACGGCTCCCGCTGCCGGGACGGGAGCGGGGGACCGGTGTGTTCCGTGAGGCGGGCGTGGGCCGCGCCCCCGACCGGGACGACGCAGCGCTCCCGCCCCGGGAAGCGCTGCCGCCCCGCGAGGCGCTGCCACTTCGTGACGGTGTGCCGCCCTGCGAGGGGCCGCCGCCGCGCGAGGGAGCCCCGCCGCCGCGCCCCGGCGCCGATCCGCGCGAGGGGGTGGCAGCCCCGCGGGGGGCCGGAGTCCCCGGCGCGACACCCGGTTGCCCCTGCGGACGCCGCTGGGCGCGGTCCGGGTACGTCGTGTCGTGAAGCCGCCCGGTGGGCCGGTCCGTCTCACCGGCGCGCGGCGCGGGCGGCCGCCCGTCCGACGGGCCCTGGGCCTCGCGGGCGGCGATCTCCTTCAGCCGCAGGGAGAGGTCGAGGGTGCTGGGCCGCTCCTCGGGGTCCTTGGCGAGACACGCCCGGACGAGCGGTGCCAGGGCGTCCGGCACGCCGTGCAGCTGTGCCTCCTCGTGCACGACGCGGTACAGCATCACCTCGGAACTGCCGTGCCCGAAGGGGGAGTCGGCCATCGAGGCGTAGGCGAGCGTGGCACCCAGCGAGAACACGTCGGTGGCCGGGGTGACCGCGGCTCCGCGCACCTGCTCCGGCGCGAGGAAGCCGGGGGAGCCGACCGCCGTGCCGACGTGGGTGAGCGTGGAGGCGCCGGTGGCCCAGGCGATGCCGAAGTCGATGATCCGCGGTCCCTTGGGGGAGAGCAGGATGTTGGACGGCTTCAGATCCCGGTGGACGACCCCGGCCTCGTGCACGGCGACCAGTCCTTCGGACAGGGCCGCCCCGATGGCGGCGACCTGCGCGGCCCCCAACGGCCCCTCGTCGGCGACCTTGTCGTGCAGGGAGGGCCCGGGCACGTACTGCGTGGCGAACCACGGCCGGTCGGCGTCCAGATCCGCCGCGACCAGCCGGGCGGTGCACCCACCCCTGATCCGTCGCGCGGCCGAGACCTCACGCGCGAACCGCGACCGGAACTCCTGATCCTCCGCCAGATCGGGCCGGATCACCTTCAGGGCGACCCGCTGTCCCTTCTTGTCGGAGCCCAGATAGACAACGCCCATCCCGCCCGCGCCGAGCCGTCGGTGAAGCTTGAACGAGCCGACGACGCGCGGGTCCTCGCGCCTCAGGCGCATCATCGCCATGTTCATCCCCGCTGCCCGGTCCGTGTGACGTGGCACAGCTTACGTTTCCACGGCCGCTCGCGCGCAGAGGCCGCGCCCTCTCGGCCCGGTCGATTGTCAGTGCCGGGTGGGAGACTTGAAGAGTGGTCAGGGAACGGGCGAACCGGGCGACTTCGCCCTGTCCATGACCTCAACCACCCGTCGACGAAGGGGGATTGGACGCGTGAAGGGTGATCGCGTGGAGATAGTCGTGGACGCAGGGGACACCACACGCACTTATGAGGTGGTGGCGAGCAGGGCGGGCCGCCGAGTGGAGACGGCGGTACGCCGGGGTGTGGTGGAAGTGAGCGAAGTCACCCGAAACGGATCGGTCGTGCGGACCGCCCGCTTCATGGCGAACCGGGTCCTGGCACTGGTGGAGCAGCCGGTTCCGCGCGAGGACAGCTCGGAAAAAGCGGGCCGGAGCGGACACCCCCTCCGGGAAGACCCCGAGACCTAGGCCCGCGTCTCCACCCAGAGGAGTACTCGGCAGGTCACGGCTCATCCTCCGGGAGGCCCGGCAATAGGTACGAGGGCATGACGACCCCGGAGTCCCCCGCGCCTAGATTTGATGTCAAGCGGCGGGTGCAGCACTCGTCCCCCGAGGTCAGACGCCCGCCGCTGCCAACGACAACGCAAGAACGGTCAGGAGAGGGACCATGGCCCACACGGCACCGCGGACGATGATCCGCCCCCAGGGACGCACCACGCGCCCCCGCCGCACGGGCCGCCGCCACCCCGTGGTGGCGACACTCATGGCTCTTCCCCTGGCGGCCCTTCTCCTCTTCGTCTTCGACGGCTGGGAGTCAGTGGCCACACAGGCGTCGTCCGTGGGTGCGATGCTGGGGCGCTGAGCGGCGACCCCAGGCCCGGAAGAGCGGTCCGGGCGGGGACATCCATCCATGAAACCCCGTGGGGACGGGGGTGCGGCGGACGGCAAAAATGCCGGCGCAGCTGGGGAGCTGCGCCGGCATTGCTTTTCCTTCTCCGCGCAGAGTGGACCCGCCGGCCAACTCGGCGAGGATGTCCCGGCCGCTCGGATGCCCGGCGTGTCCCAGACACAACGCGGCCTCCACCCGACGGCCGCCGTGCGCGTCGCAGCCGTGGGCCGGCGCCTGAAGACTGCCGACGGCCGCGTCGACCACGTCGTGCGGCAGCGCCGTGCCGCCGACTGGCTGGGCGACCTGTCGCAGTCGCGTGCTCCGGGGGCCGTCGCACGCTCCCGGAGGCACCGACGTACCGCTCATCGAGGGCACGACCGGCGGGCGCCGGGGGAGGGGAGCATCCACCACGGCCTCTTCGCCCGGCGACCCGCCGCAGCCCGTACCCTCACCAAGGAGCCCACCGCACACACAGCCGAGGGAGCACCATGCCAGTCACCCCCCTGCTCCCGGCCCTCACCGCCCGGGTGCGCAGCACCGCGCATCCCTCCCTCGACCACTGCGCCTGCGGGACCGACACCCTCGCCGACCGCCCCGACGCCACCGTGGTCCGCCACGCCGACACCGTCGCCAAGGCCCACGCCCCGGATACGAGCCCCGCCGACCTCGCCCTCCGCCTGGCCGTGGCCGCCCACCTCCCTGACATCCTCCTCGCCCCGCTCACCCCGAGCCCGATCGTCCTCCACGGTCGTCTCATCACCTTCTGGCCTTACGGCACCCCGGTCGACCCCCAGGACCCGGACGCCGCCCCCTGGGAAGCGGCGGGCACCCTCCTCGCCCACCTCCACCGCACCCCTACCCCGGCCCTGCCCACTCCGGCGCCGGGGCTTGGCCCGGGCCTGTCTATTCCGGCGCCGGGCCCCGTGCCGACCACGCTTCCTCCTGCACCGGGCCGTGCCCCGACCTTGGTTCCTCCTGCGCCCGGCCCCGTCCCGACACCGCCTCCTCCTCCGATGCGGGCGTCCGCCCCGACCACCCCGCTTCCCCCGATGCGCGGCCCCCTCAAAGCCGCCCGCGCGGTCGCCCGCCTGCACGCAGCCGGCCCCCACCCGGCGGCCGCTCCCGTCCTGCACGCCTGGGGCCTGCTGCCCCCGTGGGCCCGTGGGGAGGCTCCCATGCCCGACACCACGACCCTGTGCCACGGCGACCTCCACCTCGGCCAGCTCGTCCGCCATCCGGCCCCCGACGGACCCTGGCTCCTCATCGACGTGGACGACCTGGGTGTGGGCGTACCGGCCTGGGACCTCGCACGGCCCGCCGCCTGGTACGCCTGCGGACTGCTCCCGCCCGACGAGTGGACCCGGTTCCTCACCGCATACCGCGAGGCACACGGCCCCGCCCTGCCCGCCGAGGGCGACCCCTGGCCCGTCCTCGACGTCCCGGCCCGCGCCCTGACCGTGCAGACCGCGGCCCGCGCCCTCACGAAGGCGATCGCTCAGGACCGGCCGCTGGACGAGGTCGAGCAGTCACTTGTCGACGCCTGCGCCCGAATGCGTCCCGTCCCTCCCCAGTTGGTCCAGAATCCCGCGAAGTAGGGTGCAACCGACCGCAGCCGGACAGAGTCTGTCCTGGCGACATACGAAGCAGGACCGACCGGCGAGGAGTTGAGCCGACCATGCAGTGTCCGAAGTGCCACGCGCCGATGCACACGTACAACCGCAACGGCGTCCAGATCGAGCAGTGCAGCAACTGCCGAGGAATCTTCCTCGACTACGGCGAGCTGGAGGCACTCACCCGCCTCGAGTCCCAGTGGTCCCAGCCCGCCCCGCCGCCCCCGTCCGCCCCGCAGGCGTACCCGGCCGCCCCGCAGGCCCCCGCCTGGGGCGCCCCGCACGGCGGACACGGTGGACATGGCGGTCACTACGGCCACCAGCGCCACAAGAGCTTTGGGCACATGCTGTTCTCCAGCTGACCAACGCACGAAGAAGCCCCCAGCCATGAGGCTGGGGGCTTCGGTGTGTGGACGATACTGGGATTGAACCAGTGACCTCTTCCGTGTCAGGGAAGCGCTCTCCCGCTGAGCTAATCGTCCTCGGGACTGCGTGCGCGATACTGGGATTGAACCAGTGACCTCTTCCGTGTCAGGGAAGCGCTCTCCCGCTGAGCTAATCGCGCGGGCCGAAGCCATGAGGCTCCAGTGGACGATACTGGGATTGAACCAGTGACCTCTTCCGTGTCAGGGAAGCGCTCTCCCGCTGAGCTAATCGTCCTTGGAGGTGGAGACGGGATTTGAACCCGTGTAGACGGCTTTGCAGGCCGTTGCCTCGCCTCTCGGCCACTCCACCAGGAGTGCAGGGGTTCGGGAAGATCCCCTGGTTTCCTTCGAGCGGACGACGAGGTTCGAACTCGCGACCTCAACCTTGGCAAGGTTGCGCTCTACCAACTGAGCTACGTCCGCCTGTCGTTTCGGTCCGCTCCCGCGGCCCGGCGACGTGTTGAACTCTAGCGGATTCCTGGGCCAGCACAAAAACGCGTTTGTGCAGCGTGCTGCGCTACGTCCCCTCGATGACGAGGTCAGCGCACCCGACGGGCGTCCGAAGCACATCCGACGGGCAACAGGAGAAGACCCGACGGGCAACCGAAGAACACCCTACGGGCGTCCCCCACCACCCCGCGCGACCTCGCCACCTGGAGCCGGGAGCCACGCCGGGGCCACCCCCAGGACACCCGCCCTAGACTCGACATCGTGCCCCACCTGCCTCCCCTCGCCCGCTTCGGCGGCCGGGTCGCCACCGGTCTCCTCGATGTCACCGGCGACCCCGCGGCCCTCGACTCCACCGGCTTCTGGGCCGTCTGCGCCGACTACGAAGGCCGCCTGACCTGCGCCCGCTTCCGGGATGTGAGGGAGGAGCGCGTACCGCCGCCGATGCCGGGAAGGTGGCACGGACCGGCGGTGGGCGACTGGACGTCGTCGCTCGACCGCGCCGCGTACACGGCGGGGGTACGGCGCATCCGCGAGCACATCGCGGCCGGCGATGTCTACCAGGCGAACCTCTGCCGCGTCCTGTCCGCACCGGTCCGGCCCGACGCCGACGTGGACGCCCTCACGGCCCTGCTGGCCCGCGGCAACCCGGCACCGTACGCAGGAACGATTCGGCTGCCCGGCCACGGCGTCGAGACGGCCACCGCGTCCCCGGAACTCTTCCTGCGCCGCGACGGCCGGGTCGTCGAGTCGGGACCGATCAAGGGCACCGGGCGCACCGAGGCGGACCTCCTGGAGAAGGACTACGCCGAGAACGTGATGATCGTGGATCTCGTCCGCAACGACATCGGGCGGGTCTGCGCCACCGGCAGCGTGAGCGTCCCGGACCTCTGCGTCGTCGAGAAGCACCCCGGCCTCGTCCACCTCGTGTCGACGGTCCGCGGCGAGCTGCGCGACGGCGCGGGCTGGCCGGAACTCATCGACGCCGCCTTCCCGCCCGGCTCGGTCACCGGCGCGCCCAAGTCGAGCGCCCTGCGCATCCTCGACGCGCTGGAGACGGCGCCCCGTGGCCCGTACTGCGGCGGTATCGGCTGGGTCGACGCCGACCGGGGCACCGGAGAGCTGGCTGTGGGCATCCGCACCTTCTGGATCGACCGGAACTCGGGGGGCACGGCGGTCCTGCGCTTCGGCACCGGCGCCGGCATCACCTGGGGCTCGGACCCCGAGGGGGAGTGGCGGGAGACCGAACTGAAGGCGTCCCGGCTGCTCGCGATAGCGTCGGGAACGTATGAGGTGAGTGGAGAGGGACCGACGTGCTCTGCCGATCCGGGGGGCACCTCCCGGACCTCCGGCGGACCGCAGGTCCCCGGTACAACCTTGCGAGGTGGAGAGCAGTGAAGCTTTGGCTCGATGGCGGACTGCGGGACACCGAGTCCGCCCGCGTCTCCGTGTTCGACCACGGGCTGACCGTGGGCGACGGCATCTTCGAGACGGTGAAGACGACCGACGGGAAGCCCTTCGCGCTCACCCGCCACCTCGACCGGCTCACCCGATCCGCACGCGGCCTCGGCCTGCCCGACCCGGACCTCGACGAGGTCCGCCGCGCCTGCGCCGCCGTCCTGGAGGCCAACCCGATGCGGCTCGGCCGACTGCGCATCACCTACACCGGCGGCTACGGCCCGCTCGGCTCCGACCGCGGTGAGCACGGCCCCACGCTCGTGGTGGCCCTCGGCGAGACCACCCGCCGCCCCGACTCCACGGCCGTGATCACCGTCCCCTGGACCCGCAACGAGCGCGGCGCGCTCACCGGCCTGAAGACCACCTCGTACGCCGAGAACGTCGTAGCCCTGGCCCGCGCGCGCCAACACGGCGCATCCGAGGCGCTGTTCGCCAACACTGTCGGACAGCTCTGCGAGGGCACCGGCTCGAACGTCTTCGTCGTCCTCGACGGCGAGATCCACACCCCGCCGCTCGCCTCGGGCTGCCTCGCGGGCATCACCCGCGCCCTGGCCGTCGAGTGGACCGGAGCCAGGGAGACCGACCTGCCGCTGGACGTGCTCGAGCGGGCCGACGAGGTCTTCCTCACCTCCACCCTGCGCGACATCCAGGCCGTGCACCGCGTCGACGACCGCGAACTGCCGGGCGCGCCGGGCCCGGTGACCGCCAAGGCACTCCGCGTCTTCGACGAGCGTTCCGGCGACGACCAGGACCCGTAAGGGACGGAAGGCAAGATCCGTAAGGGGCGGAAAGCAAGACCTGTAAGAGCCACGAAAAAGAGGCTGACGTGCGTCCGCGTGGCGGGTAGAACTCCCCTGATGACCACGACCCTGCGGCCGACCGAGCCGCTTCAGCGTGCCGCCGACGGGGCGCTGTCCCGCCACTACCAGGTGTGCGTGAACAGCCGTCCCGTAGGAGCGATACACCTCTCTACGTCCCCTGCCTTCGGCCCTTCCGTCGCCCGGATCGACGACCTGCGCATCGAGGAGCCGGACCGCCGACGCGGCCGGGGCACCGTGGCGGCGCTCGCCGCCGAGGAAGTGGCACGGGGCTGGGGCTGCAAGCGCATCGAGATCAGGGTGCCCGCCGACGCCGGGACCGCCCTGCGGCTGGCGACGGCCCTCGGCTACGTCCACCGCAACTGCGGCATGGAGAAGCCCCTCGGCACCACCGCGCCCGACCTGCCCGTGGGCAGCCGGGGCCGGCTCATGACGGAGGCCGAGTTCGGGCAGTGGTCCGAGAAGGCCGTCGCGGGCTACGCCCAGGACCTGGCCGAGCGCGGCGTGTCCGATGACGAGGCGTGGGCCCGGTCGCGACGGGACCACGAGCAGCTGCTGCCGCAGGGGCTGGAGACGGAGGGCCTGATGCTCAGCGTCCTGGAGCACGAGGGCTCACAGGTCGGCACCCTCTGGGTGTCCTTCAAGGAGGACAAGGCCTTCATCTTCGGCGTCGAGACGGACGAACCCTTCCGCGGCCGCGGCCACGGCCGCTCCCTGATGCTGCTCGCCGAGGCCCAGGCCGTGGCCGCCGGCAAGCACGTGATCGCCCTCAACGTCTTCGCGGGCAACACACCCGCCGAGCGCCTCTACGCCTCACTCGGGTACGCGCCGGTGCAGTACTCGCTCTACAAGAACCTGCTGTGAGGCCGTCGCCTCCCCCCCGGCACCGCCCGCCGTCATGCGTCGAAGCGGAGACGGGAGGCCTCGATGTGAGCGAGGTGGCGTTGGGGCCCGTCACACATGGTGTCGACCGTGGCCCGCAGGGCTCGACCCGGCTCGGTAAGGGGGTCCGCCGGACCCGTCTCACCCCTGTTCGGCGAGCAGCCGGTCCGCGATCTGCTCGATGCGCTCGCGCAGCCCCTCCTGGCTCTTGCCGCCGTCGAGGCGTTCGCCGTCGATGACGTACGTGGGGGTGCCGGTCACGCCGATCGCCTTGCCCTCGGCCTGGTCGGCGTCCACGATCAGGATGTGCCGGCCGTCGATCAGCGCGGTGTCGAACTCCTCCGCGTTCAGGCCGAGTTCACGGGCCACTTCGACCAGGACGGGTTCTCCCTCACGGTCCAGCTCCTCGACCCGGCCGAGCACCGCCTCGACGTACGGCCACCCCTTGCCCTGCTCCACGGCCTCCTCGGCGGCCTGCGCTGCGGCGAAGGCGTGCTTGTGCTTCTCCAGCGGGAAGTGCCGCAGCCGCAGCTCCAGCCGGTCGCCGTAGCGCTCGCGCAGGGCGTGGAGGTCGGCCAGGGCGCTGCGGCAGTCGGGGCACTGGAGTTCGCACCACACGTCGAGAACGGCGGTCGGACGTACGGGTGCGGATGCGGGGGAGTCGCTCATGGTCACAGTCTCCCAGCCCCGCCTCCTCCACCCAACCGGGACGGCCACGGTGTCCGCTCCGGGGCCCGTAGGGGGTGTACGGCCTACCGGCACCTGCGGAGGAGCCGACCCGGAGATGTCCCTGATGTGCGGCCGGGGCGTGGCCCCTCGGGGTGCCGGAGGTGCAGGATGGAGGGGACGAAAGCGACGCATGCCGACGTCTGCCCGACCGCTCGCCCGCCCGACTGCCTGGAGGACCGGATGATTGCCGAGACCGTCTGTGCCGCCGTCTCCGCCGCCGGTCTGGGCATCGCGGTGGTCACAGCCTGGCGCAAGCGTTACCTCGCGGCCGCCCGTATCGCGGCCTACGCCCTCGTGCCGCTCGGCCTGGTGATGACCGGTGCCGTGGAGTGGGTCGCCGAAACCGCCTTCAGCCCCACGGCGTGGGCCGGCTTCGTCGTGCTCGGCGGGGCCTGGCTGTTGTTCACGACCACCCGGGCCGTGGAACGGCGCCGCGGCGGGACCCGCCGGGAGCGCAGGGCCGCCGCCCGGGCCGAGGCGCGGGGCGAGGCTGTGGCCCCGACGGCTTCCGCGCCCTCCCTGGGACAGGGCTCCCGGCCGGCGGCCAAGCCCGCCGCCGCGCCCCGCGGCGGCTCGGCGGACGACTTCAGCGACATCGAAGCGATCCTGAAGAAGCACGGCATATGACTCGCGCATGACCGCTGAAACGACACAGAACGCCCCGGCCCGAGCGGAAACGATCTCTTCCTGAAAGCCGACGCGCGGAATCCGGCGCACTCCCGTTCATTCGGGGGCCCGGATCGCGTCGACCGCGTCATCTGCGCCATCATCGCCGCGAGATGCTGGACACGACACAGAGCGATGCCGCGCCGCCTCAGGACGAGCCTCGCGGATGCCTTTTCGCCCTTTCCCAGCCACCGCTGATGATCTTCCTTGCGGTGATCGGGTGTCTGCTGCTCATCGCTTCGTTGCACGACCTGCTGTTGCTGTGAGCCCTACCCGCGGTCCCCGGCGCCACCCGCCGGGGCCGCGTCCACATCACCCCGGGACACCTGGCCCGGTCCTCACCCCGCCGCCTCCTTGCGGCGCGCCCGGTACGCGGCCACGTGCAGCCGGTTGCCGCAGGTGCGGCTGTCGCAGTACCGGCGTGAGCGGTTGCGGGAGAGGTCGACGAAGGCGCGTCGGCAGTCGGGCGCCTCGCAGCGCCGCAGGCGTTCCTGCTCCCCGGCCACCACGAAGAAGGCCAGCGCCATCCCGCAGTCGGCCGCCAGGTGGTCGGCGATGGAGGCACCGGGGGCGAAGTAGTGCACATGCCAGTCGTAGCCGTCATGGTCCGTGAGCCGGGGCGTGGTGCCCGCGGCGGCGACCAGCTCGTTGATCACCGTGGCGGCGCTCCGGGCGTCCTGCGCCGCGAAGACCGTGGCGAACCGCCCCCGGATCTTGCGCACCGCCGAGAGATCGAACTCCGAGAGCACCCCGACATCGCTGATGTCGTGGCTTCGTACGAATTCCGAGAGGGCCGCGACATCCGGCAGCCCGTCCGGGGTCGTGTCGTCCTCCGGAGCGGTGTTCACCAGATCCACCACGGAGTCGAGCGCACACCGGGTGTCGTGGGTGATCAGCACGTTTGGCTCCCTGGCCTGTGGGTCGGGCGGGTGCCCGCCGATGGTGGCCGATGGTAATGGCTCGGCGCGCCGGAGCACCCTCCAGACGGGGCAGCGACCCGCCTCACCACCGGTCGGAAGCCGCAGGGACGACAGGCGCCGTCACTGCGGTGTCCCACGGTGACGGCGCCTGCGCATGCCGTATGCGGTTGTCCGAGCCCGAGCCGTCTCCCCGAGTGGACGGCGCCGGGCGGCTCACAGAGGGCTTCGCCCTAGCTTTCCGCCAGGATGTGCGAGAGCTCCTGATCGAGATCGAAGTGGCGGTGCTCCGTGCCGGGGGGGACGGCGGCGTCCGTCCGCTTCAGGAACGACTCCAGGGCCCGCGCCGGGGCCTCGAGCAGGGCCTCGCCCTCAGGCGAACTCAGGGCGATGCAGACGACGCCCTGACCATGACTGCGCGACGGCCAGACACGGACGTCGCCGGTGCCGGTGGGCCGGTGGAGACCCTCGGCGAGGAGGTCGCGGGCGAACACCCACTCGACGGTCTCCTCGGCTCCGGTGTGGAAGGTGGCGTGCACGGCGTAGGGGTCGGCCGTGTCGTACCGCAGGCCTGCGGGGACAGGCAGGGAGGACTCGCTCGACACAACGAGGCGCAGGTGCAGCTCGCAGCTGACCGTGGTGTTCATAAGCGCCAGGGCCTTTCGCTCAGTGTGCGCTCGGGGATTCGCACGTCGGCGAAATCGACATGCCACCTACGGTGCCGTTGTAAACCCCTCTGAGTGTTTTGCGTGTGTTTACGTAACTCTTCCGGCCGAGTGTGCCTTCGCGCGGTACGGCCATTTCGGTGACCGGTTTCTCTCCGGTAGGGTTCGGATGCATGAACACGGGGAGTAACGGGCCGGGTGAGGTGGCCGTGGCGGCGGACGAGACGAATACCGACGGGTCGGCGGGGGAGCACGAGCAGGGGCTCGGCTCCAGGGCGCCGGAATTCATCAAGGCGCGCCGCATGCTGCACCTCAGCTGGCAGGTGGGCGTCTTCGTCATCGGACTCGCGGTCGTCGTGGCCGGCATCATCATGCTGCCCCTGCCCGGACCGGGCTGGGTCGTGATCTTCGGTGGCATGGCGATCTGGGCGACCGAGTTCGTCTGGGCCCAGCTGGTGCTGCGCTGGACCAAGCGCAAGGTCACCGAGGCGGCCCAGCGGGCCCTCGACCCGAAGGTGCGGCGCCGCAACATCACGCTGACCGTGATCGGGCTGGTGATCATCGCCGCCGTCGGCGGGTTCTACCTCTGGAAGTTCGGCCTCGTGATGCCGTGGAAGATCAAGGACCAGTGATCCGCAACGCGGGCGCGGGGGCCGCTCGTCGACGGTCGGCCGTGGTCACGGCCACTGCGTGACATGGGGTAATGTTCTTCCTGCGTCCGGGCGATTAGCTCAGTGGGAGAGCGCTTCGTTCACACCGAAGAGGTCACTGGTTCGAACCCAGTATCGCCCACCCGGAACACCGGCCCATCTGCGAGACAGCAGGTGGGCCGCTGTCGTACACGGGTACGGAAAGCGTCTGTCGGCCTCGTCGCGAGAGCGCCGGCGCGCTCGAGCTGCCCCGCCCGTCGTGGCGCGACCCGTACACCCCTCGGGGTCCCGGGAGCGCCCCCCTTCCCAGGCGCGCCGCCGTGGCAGCCATGCCACACCCCAAACGCGCCCCCACCCCCTCCAGCCCCACCGTCCCCTCCCATCCCCTCCCATCCCCAAGTCCCCATCCCGCAGGCGACTTTCAGCCGGAAGGCAAGCTCCTTCATCGGCCGCTCACTCGTTCGACCCACTGGCCGCACCCCCCTCACCTGCGCCATTGCCGCGCCCGCCGAGGTATCCCTCCCCGTGGCCCTGTCCGGCCGCCTCTGCGCCCCCCAAGAAATTCCTGTCCGAATCATTGACGCACCCTCAAGCCCTCCGTAACTTGTGCCAGCAAGCGCTTACTTGAAACGATTCATGCAAGCGGTGACGCTGCGGGGAGGGCCCGACTGTGGGAACCAGCAGGAATGTTGAGAGGCGTACGATCCTGAAGGCGGCCGGTGCCACGGCGGCCACGCTCGGGCTGGCCGCGACGACCGGTTGCGGCGGTGACAGTGGCACCTCGTCGGACGGAACGGTGACGATCCGTTACGCGTGGTGGGGAGCCGAGGACCGCGCGGAGCGCATCAACAAGACCATCGCGCTCTTCGAGAAGAAGTATCCGAAGATCAAGGTCAAGACGGACTTTCAGCCCTATCTCGACTTCTGGAAGAAGTTCAACACGCAGGCCTCCGGCGGCAATCCGCCGGACGTCTTCCAGAATGCGATTGGATTCCTGCGGAAATACGACGCGAAGAACGTCCTGCTCGATCTGAGCGAGCAGGTCAAGGCGGGCAACCTCGACATGAGCGGCTTCCGGGCCGGCCTGGACAAGTTCGGCGAGATCGACGGCAAGCTCCTCGGCGTCCCGGTCGGCTCGAACTCGATGGCCCTGGTGATCGACAAGCACGTCTACACCAGGGCGGGCGTGAAGCCGGAGCAGGGCTGGACCTGGGACGACTACCACGCGGCGATGGTGAAGATCCACGACAAGACGGGCCGCGCCGGTGACACCGGCCCGTACAACATCATGTATCTCTACGACCTCTACCTGCGCCAGAACGGCAAGGCGTTCTTCACCGAGGACGGACTCGGCTTCGCCGAGGCGGACCTCACGGACTGGTGGACGAAGGCCAAGAAGGGGGTCGACGAGGGCATCTACGCCAACCAGAAGAAGGTCGCCCAGATCAAGCCCAAGTCGGCGCTCGCCGCGGAGCTCTCCGGTGGCGAGTTCACCTGGGACAACTTCACCGTCCGCTACACCGCCGAAGGCAAGAGCGAGTACGGCCTGGCGCCCATCCCCACCACGGACGGCAAGAAGACCGGCCAGTACCTCGGCTCCCTGATGCTCAGTGCCTCCAAGCGCACCAAGCACCCCAAGGAAGTCGCCCAGTTCATCTCCTTCATGGTGCACGACCCCGAGGTCGCCAAGATCATGGGCTACGACCGAGGTGTGCCCGCGACGCAGGCCCAGTTCGACGCGTTCAAGCCGACCGACGAGGTCAACAAGGCGATCGCCGCCTACGAGACCTCCCTCGTCGAGGCGGGCGTCCTGGAGCCCATCACACCGCACCCGAACGGCGCGGACATCTGTGAGTCCGCGTTCCTGCGCATCGGTGAGGAACTCGGCCTGGGCAAGCGGTCGGTGGACGACGCCGTCAAGCAGTTCTTCACCGAGTCGAAGACGGCTCTCAGCAGCTGATGGGAACCACCGTGACGCACGCCCCTGCGATGGAGGACCTGTCCAAGGACTCCGAGCCGCGGCACGGTCCGGTGAAGCCCGTGCGCCCCGCCGCCCTCAAGCGGCGGCGGCGCCGGGAGAACCTGGCCGGCTATCTCTTCATGTCCCCCTGGATCGCCGGTTTCCTGCTGCTGACGGCAGGGCCGATGGCCGCCTCGCTCTACTTCGCCTTCACCGACTACAACCTCTTCGACGCGCCCAAGTGGATCGGCCTCGACAACTTCTCCGAGATGTTCGGCGATCCGCGCTGGCGCCACTCGGTGCAGGTGACGCTGTGGTACGTCGTCGTCGGTACGCCGCTCAAGCTGCTCGCGGCCCTCGGCGTGGCGCTGCTCCTGGCACAGAAGCGGCGGGGGCAGGCCTTCTACCGGGCCGCCTTCTACGCGCCGTCGCTGATCGGTGCGAGCGTCTCCGTGGCCATCGTCTGGAAGGCGATCTTCTCGGACGACGCGATCGTCGACCGTACGCAGAAGCTCTTCGGGATAGACGTCGGCGGCTGGACCGGCGACCCGGACCTGATCATCTACAGCCTGGTGGCGCTCACCGTCTGGCAGTTCGGCGCCCCCATGGTCATCTTTCTCGCCGGCCTCAAGCAGGTCCCGCGTGAGCTGTACGAGGCGGCCGAGGTCGACGGGGCCGGCAAGCTGCGCCGGTTCTGGAACATCACCCTGCCGATGATCTCCCCGGTCCTCTTCTTCAACGTCCTGCTGGAGACGATCCACTCGTTCCAGATCTTCAGCTCGGCGTACATCGTCGGTGGTGGCGCCGGAGGCAGCGCCTGTGGTCCGGCGGACGGTTCGATGGTCTACACCTGCTACCTCTATGTCCAGGGCTTCGAGAACAGCCGGATGGGCCTGGCCTCCGCCATGGCGTGGATGCTGCTCGTCGCGGTCGCCCTGGTGACGGCGGTGCTGTTCTGGTCCCAGAAGCGCTGGGTGCACTACGAGGAGGGCGCCTGATGAGCGCGCAGGCCACCGACATCACCCCCGCCCGCTCCACGAAGTCGGGCAACTTCCGTCGGAAGCTGCCCGGCTCCCTCGCCTGGCACGTCGGCGCCCTCGTGATCCTCGCGGTGATCCTCTATCCGGTGCTCTGGGTCATCGGCGGCTCCTTCAAGAAGAGCGAGGACATCATCGGCAGCCTGGATCTCTTCCCGGGCGACCCGATCACCTCGAACTACACGGGGCTCACCGACGGCATCGCGGACATCTCCATCTCCACGTTCTTCGTCAACTCACTCACGCTCGCGATGGGTTCGGTGATCGGGATCCTGCTGTCCTGCTCGCTGACCGCGTACGCCTTCGCGAAAATCAAGTTCGCGGGCCGCAATCTGCTCTTCACGCTGATGATCGGCACGCTCCTGTTGCCGTACCACGTGCTGTTGATCCCGCAGTACGTGCTGTTCCGCAACATGGAGATGATCAACACCTACACCCCGCTGCTGCTCGGAAAGTACCTGGCCACGGAGGCGTTCTTCGTCTTCCTGATGGTGCAGTTCATGCGCAATCTGCCCAAGGAGCTCGACGAGGCCGCCCGCCTCGACGGCTGCGGACACTTCCGCATCTACTGGTCGATCGTGCTGCCGCTGTGCCGTCCGGCTTTGATCACCAGCGCGATCTTCACCTTCATCAACTCCTGGAACGACTTCATGGGCCCGCTGATCTACCTCAACGAGCCCGACAAGTACACGGTCTCCCTCGGTCTGAAGATGTTCGTGGACCAGGACGCCGTGGCCAACTACGGCGGCATGATCGCCATGTCGCTGGTGGCGCTGCTGCCGGTGCTGGCCTTCTTCCTCGCCTTCCAGCGCTATCTCATCGACGGCATGGCGACCTCCGGACTGAAGGGCTGAGGCGGTCACGATGGCCCAGGCACGCGTGAAGGCGCGCAAGGAGTCGGTCGTCGCCGAGCGGTTCGCCGTGTTCGCCGAGTGTCTGCTCACCGGGGTGTGGATCGCGGTCGCCTCGCTGGGCGTGGTCACCTACCCGGCCGCCTTCGCCGCCGGCGCGCGGCACCTGCGCCGTCGTACGGCTCACGAGGGCGGCGGCTGGCGGGAGTTCGTCGCCGACTTCCGGGCCGCCCTGCGCGGGGGGTGGCTCGCCGGGGTCGCCGGGTGGGCCGCGGCGGCCGCGGTCTGGGTGGACGTCCAGGCCTCGCGCTCCGGGCTGCCCGGTGGGCCGCTGGTCGGGGCCGTAGGACTGTTCGCCCTCATCGGGCTCACCGTCGCCGGGCTGCGCGCGTCGGCGACGTGGACACCGGGGGCGAGGTGGCGGACGCTGCTCGCCCAGGCCGGGCGTCGCACCGTCCTGGACCCCGCCGGGTCCTTCCTGATCATCACCGGGCTGGCCGTCGTGGCGCTGTCCGCCTGGTTCATCGCGCCGCTGGCGGTCCCCGTCCTGGGGGCCGTCGCGGCGGCGGCCATCGCCGTGGAGGAGCGGTACCGGCACCGCTGACGGACGGTGCCCTCACAGCAAGGTCGGCGCCCCGAGCGCCGTGCCTCTCTCTGTCATGCCCCTGACCAGTTGCACGGAAATGCTTCCCGCACGGAAAGGAAAGGCTGGATCTCATGTCTCCCATCCCCCGCAGGTCCCTCCTCAAGGCAGCCGCCGTCGCCGGAGCCGCCGCCCAGTTCAGCTGGGCGCTGGGGACCAATGAGGCCCAGGCCGCGCCGAGAGCCGAGGCCGCCGACGCGGACCCGGTGACCCTGGACTGGCTGGAGGACGGCGGCCTCGGCGCCGCACCCGGCTCCACCCTCGGTGTGCCCTGGCCGATGGGCGCCTACCAGGGGGACCAGAAGTTCGCGCTGACGGACGCCGACGGCAAGGACGTCCCCGTACAGTCCTGGCCGATCGCGTACTGGCCGGACGGCTCCCTCAAGTGGACCGCGCACGCGGTCAGTTCCGGCGCCGGGAAGCTCACCCTCACCGCCGGCACCCCCGCCGCCCCGGCCAAGAAGGTCACCGTCGCCAAGAGCGGCGGCACGATCGATGTCTCCACCGGCGTGATCACGGTCAGGATCGGCAAGGACGGCGCCACCCTGATCAAGTCCGTCAAGCGTGGCTCCACCGAGATCGCGAAGAACGGCCGGCTGGTCCTGATCCGTCAGCCCGAGATCGAGGACGAGGACCAGGGCACGGTCAGGACCGAACGCTTCGACGGCGCCATCGGCAACGTCACCGTCGAACAGGAGGGGCCGGTCCGCGCCGTCGTCCGGATCGACGGCAAGCACCGCAAGGGCAGCCGTAGCTGGCTCCCGTTCGCCCTCCGCCTCTACTTCTACGCCGGCGCCGACTCCTTCCGCATGGTGCACACCATCACGTACGACGGGAAGCAGGAGCCCGGCAAGGCGAGCGGCGACTTCATCCGCGGCCTCGGCGTCCGCTTCAGCGTGCCGATGCGCGACGAGTCCTACGACCGCCACATCCGCATCGGCGGCGAGGGCACCGGACTGCTGCGCGAGGCCGTCAAGGGCATCACCGGACTGCGCCGCGACCCGGGCGCGGCCGTCCAGGCCGCCCAGTACGCGGGCGAGAAGCTGCCCGACCCCTCCACCTGGGACCAGCGGGTCACGACCCGGCTCCAGTACATCCCCGAGTGGGGCGACTACACGCTCTCCCAGCTCTCCGCCGACGGCTTCACCCTGCGCAAGCGCACCAAGAAGGGGCACGGCTGGATCGGCGCCGGCGGCGGCAGGAGGGCCTCCGGGTTCGGTTACGTCGGCGGCGTCAGCGGCGGATTCTCCTTCGGCCTGCGGGACTTCTGGGAGAAGCACCCCGCCCAGCTCGACATCCGCGGCGCCCACACCGACGAGGCCGAGGTCACCCTCTGGCTCTGGTCGCCCGAGGCGCAGCCCATGGACCTGCGCTTCTACCACGACGGCATGGACCAGGACACCTTCCCCGAACAGCTCGAGGGCCTCAACATCACCTACGAGGACTACGAGCCCGGCTTCGGCACCCCGTACGGCATCGCGCGCACCTCCGAACTCCTCTTCTGGGCCAACGAGTCCACCCCGAGCCCGGACAAGCTCGCCGAACAGGTCGAGGCCGTGCGTGTGCTGCCCCAGCTCGCCGCCCCGCCGGGGCAGCTCATCAAGGCCAAGGTCTTCGGCCCCGGCCTCTACTCCGAGCCCGACCGCTCCACACCCGCCAAGGCCAAGATCGAGGACCACCTCGACTTCCTCTTCACCTACTACAAGGACCAGGTGGAGCAGCGCCGCTGGTACGGCTTCTGGGACTACGGCGACATCATGCACACCTACGACACCGTCAGACACCAGTGGCGGTACGACATCGGCGGCTACGCCTGGGACAACTCCGAGCTGTCGCCGGACCTCTGGCTCTGGTTCGCCTACCTCCGCAGCGGCCGCGCGGACATCTTCCGCTTCGCCGAGGCGATGACCCGGCACACCGGCGAGGTCGACGTCTACCACCTCGGCAAGTGGGCGGGCCTCGGCACCCGCCACGGCGTCCAGCACTACGCCGACAGCGCCAAGCAGCAGCGCATCGCCAACACCACGTACCGCCGCTACTACTACTTCCTCACCGCCGACGAACGCGTCGGCGACCTCATGCACGCCAACGTCGACTCCGACGAGACCTTCCTCGTCCTCGACCCCATCCGCAAGATCCGCACCGAGCCGTACACGCCCGACCGGCACGCCCTGTCGATCGGCTTCGGCACGGACTGGAGCGGTCTGGTCTCGGCGTGGCTCACGGAGTGGGAGCGCAAGGGCCCCAAGTGGGAGAAGGCCAAGGCGCGCGTGCTGTCGACCATGGAGACGATCGCCGCCCAGCCCAACGGCTTCGTCCAGGGCACCGGTCTCTACGACCTCGACACGGGCAGGTTCGCCGTCGCCGACAAGCCGGTCGTCAGCGTCTCCCACCTCTCCGCCGTCTTCGGCCTCAACGAGCTGTGCGCCGAACTCATCCACCTCGTCGACATGCCCAAGTTCAACGAGGCCTACTTCGACTACTGCCGCTACTTCAACGCCACCAAGGCGGAGCAGAAGGCCCGCTACGGCTCCGACTTCGGCAGCCTGTTGCTCTTCCAGGGCCACTCGCGCCTCGACGCGTACGCGGCCGTGCAGACCGGGGACGAGAAGCTCGCCAAGCGCGCCTGGGACAAGTTCTACAACTCCGACGGCTACAAGGAGTCCGCGCCCTGGAAGACGGAGCGCCTGAGCGGTCCCGCCACCCTGGTCGCGGGCAGTGAGGCCACCTGGGTGTCCACCAACGACACCGCGCTCTACGGGCTCGCCGCCATCGAGAACCTGGCGCTGCTCGGCGACAGGATGCCGTAGCCGGGTTCGGGCGAGCGGAGTCCGTGACGTGCACGGACTCCGCTCGTGCAGCCCTAGGGTCTTTCGTTTGGATCCTGCCGGACCCCGCGAGCCCGGCCTGATCCAAACGAGAAGCCCCCTAGTCGATGATCTGGTGGAAGAACAGCACGGCCGGGGCAACCACCCCTCCTCCGACGCTCACCGCGACGGGCCACGCGTTGCCGGCCAGCGCCGAGAGAACAGTGGCACCGATGCCGACCAGGGCTGCCAGCAGGAAGACGATGGCGGCGCGCTGAGTGAGGAGCGGCCCGTCCCGGCCGGACCGCCGACGGTTGGCCTGTGCCACCTCGATGCTCCTTACCTGACTCCGAGAGCGGGCTCGTGCACGGGTACGTCCCACGGGTCCTGCTCGGGACGCAGGAGCTCGAAGACGACACCGCCGTCACCGCTCGTGCGAACCCCGTGCACAGCCGGTTCGGGCAGGCTGTTGTAGTGGAACGGCGTCGAGAAGTAGTAGGCGCCCGTGTCCGGGACGGCGACGATGTCGCCGGGCTCCAGCAGCGGCAACGCGCGGTCGCGCGCCAGCAGGTCGCCGGCGAAGCAGGCGGGCCCCGCGATGTCCTGGCGGACCGGTCCGCCCCGCTTGGTCCTGCCGCTTGCGTCGTGCGCCTCGATCCGCAGCGGCCAGGCGTCGGGATTGAACACGGTCCGGGTGGCCACCTGCACACCGGCGTGGGTGACCGCGATCGGCCGGCCGCCCACGCTCTTGGTGTACTCGACGTACGCGGCGATGAAACCGTTCTTGGCGAGGACGGAACGCCCGAACTCGGTGACGATCTCGTACCCACCGGAGAACCCGACGGGCTCGGAGAACAACGCGGGCGCGTGGGCACGCAGTTGATCCACGTACATGTCGAAGGACGGTGTGGTCTCGTCGTCGGCGAAGTTGACGGGCAGCCCGCCGCCGATGTCGATGCCGACGACCTGGCGCCGCCCCAGTGAGGCGTTGACCTCCTCGGCGAACGCCACGGCCTGCGCGACCCCCCGTGCCATGAGGTCGAGCGGGCAGCCCTGCGAACCGGCGTGCGTGTGCACCCAGGTGAGCCACGGGCGGTCGTGGTAGGCGCGCAGCAGCTCCCGCCTGCTGCCCGGGTCCGCCAGCGGGACGCCGAACTTGGAGGTGCTGGTGGCCGTGCTCATCGCGGCGATGCTGCCGCCGCCGAGCTGGGAGTTGACGCGCACACCGATCCTCGACACCGGGACGCGGCCGCCGAGTGCCCGGTCGATCCTGGCGAGTTCCTGGTAGTTGTCCGCGTTGATCGTCACACCCAGGTCCAGGGCGCGCCGGAGTTCGGCCTCCGTCTTGGCCGGCGAGTCGAAGACGATCCGCTCCGGCGCGAAGCCGGCGGCCAGGGCGCGGGCCAGTTCACCCGCGGTGGCCACCTCGCAGCCCATGCCGAGCCGTCGCAGCTCCGCCAGCACCGGCACCAGGCTGTTGGCCTTGGCGGCGAAGGCGTGCAGGACGGGCGGCGAGGACGCAGTGGAGGGAAAGGCGCGGTGCAGGGACTCGACCGTCGCGGTGACACCGTCCAGGTCGACGAAGGCGGCCAGCAGGGCTCGTTCGGGGTCCAGCAGTCCCTGCCGTACTGCTTCCTGAAGGATCCGCTCGCGCCGCTCGGCGGCAGGGGTCAGTCCGGTCATGGTGAGCCTTCCTGGGTGGTCTGCGCAGCGCCCGGGACCTTCCGGGGCGCAGTACCAGGCTGCTGTGCGCACCGGGAGGGCGTCTTCGTCGAGTCGTGAAAGCCGCGGGCCTGCCTCACGGCGGTCCGGAGCAAACAACTGCCCTGCCAGGTCTGGCCGTTGTGCGCTTCGACGAAGAAGTGGCCTTTTGATGGTGGAGGCCGACGAGCGGCCGGTCCGGCCGCTCAGACGCGCGTGTCGTCGCCCTCGTCGCTCAGGCGCAACTGCAACTGGGCCAGCAGACGGGCGTCGGGGTCCTCCAGGTCCAGCCCCGACACCTGGGTGATGCGCCGCAGCCGGTAGCGCAGGCTGTTGGAGTGCACGTTCAGCGCGCGGGAGGCGGCGGACACGTCGCCGAAGTGGTCGAGATAGGCGCGCAGGGTCTCCACCAGACAACTGCCGCTGTGCTCCGCGTCGAAAACCCTCAGCCGGGCGACCGAGGTCTGCGGCGGCAGGTCCACCCCGCGCAGGGCGCCGACGACGTGCAGGATGCCGACCGTGTCCGCGACGTCCCCGGTCCGGGCGACCGTGCGCGACCCCGCGGCCTCGGTGAGCGCCCTGAGGGCGAGCTCGGCCGACCGGCGCGACTCGGGCGCCCGCGCCAGCCCGAGGGCCACATCGCCGAGCCCGACCTTCAGCGGCCTGCCGAGGGTGGCCGACAACTGGTGCGCCAGCGATTCCCCCAGCCGGGTCACCTGGCTCTCGGCCTGGCCGGGATCGCGGTCCAGGGCACTCAGCAGCACCAGGATCCTGCCGCCCGCCGGGACGACCACCGCGCGGTGTCCGTAAGCGGCGCAGTGCAGGGTCAGCAGCCCGTGCAGTCCCGACGGATCGTCGTCCCCGTGATCCGCGGTCCCGGTGCCGACGGCCAGGACCGCACACGGCTCCCGCGCCGGCAGCGAGGCCCGTTCCGCGAGCACCTCGACGGATCCGCGGTCCTCCAGCAGCGCGCGAGCCGCGTCCTCGACGAGACGGTCGTCCGAACTGTGGGTGCGGTGGTGCAGCAGATGGGCGGCGGCGGTCCTGGCCGCCGCGCGCAGGGTCTCGGAGGCGTTGGGTGCCAGCGGCCGACCGGCCACCGCGGCCACCCAGATCGACCCGAGCGCCTCCCCGCCCGCCCGCACGGCGCCCACCAGACGCTCCGGGTTCTGCCCGTGCGCCGGCCGGTGCAGTACGTCGTCCCCCGCCCACAGCGCCTGGAAGAACCCGGCCTCACGCATCGCGGCCACCCGCCATGGCGGGACACGGCGACCGAGGATGGTCAGCCGGCGCTGCTCGTCCACGTTCTCCTCGGTGGAGGAGTAGGCCAGCACCCGGGACTCGGTGTCCTCGATGGTCACCGCGCCGCCCACCAGGGCCGCCACGGCGTCGGCCAGCGAGTTGAGATCCCCGAGGCGCGGCCCGCCGAGCCCGGCCATCGGCGGCACGCCCGCCGAGGCCAGCCCCGCCCGCAGCACACCCACCAGATGGGCCCAGGTGCACCAGGCGGTACGGAACAGCAACGCCGTACCGCCCTCCTCGGCGGCCGTCTGAAGGGCTCCCGCGGCGGGCTCGGGCCGGCCCGGTCCGAACACCACGCCCGCCGCACCCGACTCGCCCGCCCGGCGCACGACGTCGACCGCCTGGGCCGAGCGCGGATCGACGCCCACCGCGAGCAGCAGCTCCCGCGGTCTGACCACCGGCTCCAGGAGGTCCAGCACGTTCACGCCGGTGACCGTGGTGCCCAGCCCCTCGGGCGCCGAGTGCAATTCCACTGCGCCCACCCCCACGACGGAGAGCAGCCGCTCCAACGTCACCCGTGTCTCGCCGCCCGCGTCCCCACCGACCGCAACCCCCAGGTCCGTCACGTCGCCCCCCGTCTCGCGCCCCGCCCGGTCCGGCACCGGAGCCAGGAGCGTACACACGCCACCACGCTCGGTGGCCGATCCGGAAAACGTACGACATCACGGTCGAGGCCCGCAGTCGATGCGGGCCAAAACCGGTCGCCCCCGCGCTAGTTCATCCTTCCCAGCACATCCCGCACCCGCCGGACGTCCCGGAGGCGCTGCTCGTACGTCGCACCGAGGGCGAGCAGCAGGAGCCCGGCGAGCGCCGGCGGCACCCAGCGGGGGAGGGCGTCGGCGACCTGGACCAGGTACGGGGCCAGTTCGTGCACCGCGTCCAGGACCAGCGCCGAACCGCCCAGCACCAGGGGAGCGCGCAGCCGGTTCCGGGCGCCCACCAGCGTCACCAGCAGGGCGGCCGCGCCCAGCAGGAGCGGCCGCGTCCAGTGCTGGTCGCCCCAGGCCGCGACGAGGCTCGGCGCGAGCGTGGCGGCGAGCCCCGGGGCGTACGCCGTCCAGGACGAGGCCCGCGGGTCGCGGCGGCGGCGCAGCGCGCCGACGAGCAGGGCCGGGACGGTCACCGGGAGCGTGTACGCCTCCGGGACGGTGACGTCCCAGGCGGCGAGCCTGACCCAGGTGGCCAGCAGGAACAGGGCGGCGGCCGCGTATCCGACCGGCCGGCGCTCGGCACGGACCGCCGTGCCCGCCGTGATCACTCCGCACAGGGCCAGCACCAGGGCCAGCATCGGCAGGTCGGTGACCGCGAGGGCCACGGCGAGCAGTCCGGCGGCGGCGCCCGTCGCCTCCACCGACACGGTGGCGGCGGAGCCACCGAGGCGCGCGGCGAGCAGGGCCGCCGCACCGGGGACCACGAGGACCAGCAGGGCGGTGTACTGCGGCTGCCAGTCCGCCGCCGCGCCCGTCGCGCAGGCGAGCGCGGCGGCGTGGGCGAGCGCGGCCGGGGCCATGACCGGCGTGAGCCGAGGCCGCCCCGACACCGTCACGAAGAGGGCGGTCAGGGCCGACAACACGGTCAGGGTCGCGCTCTGCGCGGCCAACGAGAGGAAGGCGAGGTTGAGCGAGGTAGCCAGGGTGAGGGCGGTGGCGGTCCAGGGCGAGGGCAGGAAGGCGGTTGCCGCAGTGATGACGCCCAGTGTCAACAGAGCTGCCACGTAGGGGAGTTCGAAGACCGCCGGGAGGGCCACGCACGCGGCCCAGGCCAGGACCAGCACGCCGGTCAGCGCCCTCGGACGCCAGGCCGCGTTCCGGACCACCAGGGCGAGCACAGCGGCGACGGCCACCAGGACGAGCACAGCCTGCACCGGGTGAGGCGGCCACGGCGTGTGCACGGTCACCGCGGCACGGGCGTCCGACGGCGCACCCGACCAGGGCCGCTCGACCCAGCCGACCGGACCCAGCAGCGTGACGGTGGCCAACGGCACCGCCCAGAGCAGCGCCAACGCCTGCACCGAGCCGGAGGCCCAGGCGAGGCCGCGCCGCACGGGCTCGGGCAGCGGATTGCGTATCGCCGCCAACAGCGCGACACCGCAAGCCAGATGGGCGGGCACCGCCCAGCCGTCGGGCAGGACCACGCTGAGGACGGCACCGAACGCCGCGACCAGCAGCACACCGCCCGCCAGCGCGTGACCGGTCGCCACGACCGGCTTCGCCGGCCGGCACGCGGCGACCAGGGCGGTCGCCGCCGCGAGGACCAGGAGCGCCGCCGCACGGGCGGCGGCGCCCGGACCGGCCGCTGTCCAGGACAGCCAGCCGGCCGCCAACACGCCCCCACCGCCCAGGCCGTACGCCCCGACGGCGGCGGTGAAGCGCACGGACTTGGCGGTCGTCGTACGCAGGAGCGCCACAGCGGTGTCGAACCCGGCCGTCACCAGAAGGGCGGCCGCCACGCCGTACGTCCCCCAGGAGGCCGCGATCGCCCAGAGCGGGAGCGGCAGTTGGGCCGCCACCAGCGCGAAGGGCAGAGGAAGCCGAAGCCCCGCCGGGCGGGGAAGCGCGGTGGCCTCCGCCGCGGGCTGTACGGCAGTCACCGCGCCGAGCCCGAGCCCGTACCCGGTCCACAGCAGCGCCAACACCGCCGCCGCGCACGCCGTGTACGCCATGCCGTCGGCGTCCGTGAGCGCGGCCTCGTGCAGGGCGTAGGCGTCCAGCACCGTCAGCGCGAGTCCGAGGCCCGCCACCGACTCGGCGGTCGAGCGCAGCCCGCGCAGCAGCAGCGGCACCGGCGCGGCGAGCGCGACCGCCGTGACCGTGCCGAGCACCAGGGCGCGCCCGGCGATATCCATGTGCCCCCAGCTGACCAGCGTGAAGGCCATGGCGGCGATGGTGAGCAGCACGCCGCCGAGCAGGAGCAGCACGTTCTGCACACGCGGGGCGGAGGTCTCGGGGGTGGGTCCGGTGGCGGCCGAGGGGGAGAAAGGAGCCGGCCGCGGCGGCTGGAGGTGGGCGACCAGCCAGGCACGGCGAGCCAGCAACTGGACTCGGCGGGCGTCCAGTTGCCACAGCTCGGCGTCGAGGAGCCGCAGCTCCTCGGCCGGAGGCGGAATGTGCGTCATGCCTCGGAGTGTGTCCTCGGTCACGTCACCAGGCATGAGTGTGCGTACTCAGAACGTACTCAGATACCCGCCCGGGTACGGGCAGACTCTGCCCATGGACTGGACGCACTACCGCTTCCGCAGCCTGTGGACCCTGCCCGCACGCCCCGCCGACGTGTACGACGCGCTGGAGCGCGCCGAGGACTACCCCCGCTGGTGGCGCCAGGTCCGCGAAGTGACCCGGCTCGACGACACCACCGGCGTCATCCGCATCCGCTCACTCCTGCCGTACGACATGACCTTCACCGCGCGCGAAGTGCGCCGCGAGCCCGCGGCGGGTGTTCTGCAGATCGCCATGTCCGGCGACCTCGACGGCTGGGCACGCTGGACGGTCACCCCGGCCGGAACCGGCACCCTCGCCCGCTACGAGCAGGTCGTCGACGTCAACAAGCCGCTGCTCAGGAGGTTCGCCGTCCCCGGGCGGCCGGTCTTCCGCGTCAACCACCGGCTGATGATGCGCGCCGGGCGGCGGGGCCTGGCCGCGTATCTGCAAGCGGTTTGAAGGAAACGCGCGGGGACCTGTATTGTTCAGTCCGTTCCCGGGCGATTAGCTCAGTGGGAGAGCGCTTCGTTCACACCGAAGAGGTCACTGGTTCGAACCCAGTATCGCCCACCGGGAAAGAGCCGGTCCGCATTCCGCGGACCGGCTCTTTGTGTATG
Organism: Streptomyces sp. NPDC043427; assembly: GCF_056436655.1. Classification (NCBI taxonomy): domain Bacteria; kingdom Bacillati; phylum Actinomycetota; class Actinomycetes; order Kitasatosporales; family Streptomycetaceae; genus Streptomyces; species Streptomyces sp. NPDC043427. The sequence continues at coordinate 256,158 of NZ_JBWKCC010000006.1, forward strand.
CCCGCGGCCGGTTACCCTTCCGATCTTCACGGGCAGGTGGGGTTCCCGTGGTGGGACGGGGGGCACTGCGTTGAGCGTGGCAAAGAGCAGCAAGAGCACTCCCTTTGGGGCGCCGACCCGACGGCGCAGGAACCGCGGTCCGTTCAAAATCCTCTTCACCACCCTGCTGCTCGGCGGAGTGGTCGCCCTCTTCTGGGCGACCGGGAACGAGGAGCGGGTCAACACGATGTGGGTCGGTGCCGAGGTCGCCGAGGACGGCAGCGTCCGCGTCACCGAGGTCATCGACTACGACTTCGGACACCCCGCCGACAGTCGGCACGGCATCTTCCGCGACCTGCCGGACCTGGCCTACGACGAGGACACCGCCAAGGTCGTCGCCACCCTGGACGGCGGCCGGGTTCCATGGGAACTCACGGTCGGCGACCGCTACGAGGCACCGGACGGCCAGCGGAAGATCGCCACCCGCATCCAGGTGGGCGACCCGGACCGCGCCATCACCGGAGTGCACCGCTACCGCATCCAGTACACGCTCACGGACGTCGTCAAGGACGGCAAACTCGCCTGGGACGCGGTCGGTACCGGATGGCGGGTCGACCGCTCCGACGTGGAGATCCACATCGCGGCCCCCTACGACCTCACCGGCACCCGCTGTGTGCGGGGCACCGACGGCTCCGAGCACGCCTGCACGGCCGACAGGGAAGCGCCCGGCCACCTCGGGGTCACGCTCGACAAGCTCAAAGGGAAGGAGGGCGTCACCCTCTACGCCTCCCGTGGACAGGCCTTGGCCGGTGCCGGGCCCGAACTGCCCGCGCCGCCCTCGGGGAAGGCCGTCGGCACGACCGTGGCACACCCCATGTGGGTAGCCCTGGCCGCGCTCGTGCTCGCGCTGGCCTGCGCCGCCGGCACGATCCGGCTGCTGCGTCTCGCGGGGCGCGACCGGCTCGTCGAGGAAGGGCCCGACGGAACGCCCGGCCGCACCCGGCGTGTCAACGTCGACCGGCTCGCCGCCTCGCTCGCCCCGTCTCCGCTTCCTCCGGAGGGTCTGACCCCGGCACAGGGCGGGATCCTGCTCGACGAGAACGTCGAGAACCGTCATCGGGCGGCCTGGCTGCTCGGCGCGGCCATCGACGGCCACATCACGATCGAGGGAGAGGACCGGTGTCCGACGCTGAAACGCCGTGACGCCGGCGACGCACCGGTGGACCCGGACGCTCGGGTCGTCCTCGGCAGCATTTTCGCCGGACGGGACAGGTTCGTCCTGGGCGCGTACGACCCGCAGTTCGCGTCGGCCTGGGAGACCCTCGCCCGCAGGCTGACCCAGTGGCAGAAGGACAGCGGCCTGTGGGAAGCGGCCACCGTGAGGCGCGCCGAACTCGGGCGGATCCAGGGCACCTTCGCCGTCTTGCTCGGATTCGCCGCGACGATCGTCGGAGCGCTGCTCGGCGGAGGCCGGGCCACGGCCGGATGGCCGCTCCTCGCGGTGGGCGTGGTCGCCGTCGGCGCCGGCCTGGCGCTGCGGCTGCGCGGCTGGGAACTGCAGTCCCGCACCCCCCGTGGCGCCGCCCTCTGGCTCCAGGTGGAGGCCCTCCGCCGTTACCTCCTCGACCAGTCCGCGCACCCGGCTGACGAACCCCTCGACGAGGAACGCATGGAGCTGTACACGGCTTGGGCCGTGGCCCTCGACGCGACACACTCCTGGGAACGGACGGTCACCGACTCCACGACCGCCCCCCGCCCCCGCTCCACCCTCGCCTCCCGGATCGGGCCCGCCCTGGCCGTCGGCCTGGTCGCCTCCACCCTGACCTCCAGCGCCGCCCCGGCCTCCAGCGGCGGTGGCGGCGGTGGCGGGGGAGGCGGTGGTGGCGGGGGAGACGTCGGCGGAGGCTCCGGGGGCGGAGGAGGCGGCTCCTGGTGACCCGCGGCTGAGGTACGGCCGCTTCGGTGGCGGCTCCTGGTGATCCGAGGCACGCCTGCCGCGCGTTGCTCCTTCCTACGCCGCCGCCGGCAACTCCCCGCGCAGCGGCCACGACGGGTCCACCGTCTCCTCCGTGCCGCTGCGAGCGAACCACGCCTGCAGGCCGCGTGCCTGGGCCGCGTGCCACACCGCCTGGAGGGTGTGCAGTTCGGCGGGGGAGAGGCGTTCGAGGCGGGGCGCGAAGCGTCGGCCCACGGCTCGGACGACGTCCATCGAGGCCTTCGCGTCCGCGGCCGCGTCGTGCGCCTCGTCGAGCGCGACGCCGTAGTGCGCACACAGGTCGGTGAGTGTGCGGCGGCCCTTGCGGTACCGGTCCAGGTGTTTGTCCAGCACCCGCGGGTCCAGCACCAGCAGCGGCGACGCCTCGAACCAGCGGTTCAGCGACGAGGCGCGGTGCCGCCGCAGCTCGCGGTCCAGGAGCGTCAGGTCGAACGGCGCGTTCATCACCACCAGCGGGCGGCCCGCGGTGGCCTGTTCGGCCAGCAGCTCGGCTATCTCGTACATCACCGGCGCGGGCCAACGGCCGTTGCGGTGCAGATGTTCCTCCGTCAGCCCGTGCACCGCCGTCGCCTCGGCGGGCACCGGCACACCCGGATTCACCAGCCAGCGGCTCACCCGAGGCCGGGCGCCCGCTGCGTCCTGGACGACCAGGGCGGCCGACACGATCCGGTCGGTCTCGACGTCCACGCCTGTCGTCTCCGTGTCGAACGCGGCCAAAGGGCCCTCGTACCAGCACGTCATACCAACACAACCCCTCGTTCACCCACGGCAGCTGACGCACCGTCTTCTGCCTGTTTGGTGATACCCGGGCTGTTTGCGCCGTACGCCGGAAGGACACAACAGGAGTACGGGTCTTTGCAGTTCAGCGGCCCGACACGGGGATTCACCTGGCTGGAAAGGCTGTTCCGTCATGGCGGTAGCGCAGCCCGAGCGGGGCGGGCTGCTGCCCGAGAGCATGGGCCCACATCGCGGCACACTCGCCACCACCGCCTGCATGGAGACACTTCAGGTGGGCTACCTGCACGCCGTCGCGGCGGCCGCCGGCTGCTCGCTGTCCCAGCCGTTCCCGGACAACGGCATCGACTGGCACGTCAGCCACAGCGCCCCCGGGCACACCGTCGACGACGAGGTGACCATCAAGGTGCAGCTGAAGGCCACGTACCAGCTCCCGCCGAACCCGCCCGCCCGTCTCCCACCACCACCCTCAACCGAGGGGCCTTCGGCCCCGCACCCCTCTACTCGCCGGTCCTTCTCCTTCACGCTCGACAACGACCACCTGAGGAAGCTCGCCCGCACCCCGGTCTCGGTGCACAAGATCCTCGTCGTGATGATCGTCCCCCGCTCCCGGGACCAGTGGCTGCGCGCCGGCCACGACCGGCTCGACCTGCGCCACTGCTGCTACTGGGTCAACCTGGCCGGACACCCGATCACCGGCCGGCACCGGACCACCGTGCGGATACCGACCTCACGCATCTTCGACGACCGGGCCCTGTGCGAGATCATGACGCGGGTCGGGACGGGAGGCAGACCATGACCCACCGCCCCCTCGACGAACCACTCCGGCCGGTCCGCGGGCACCCCGAAGAGGACCAGTGGCACCGTCCCCCCGAGCCCGCAGACGTCGACCCCGCCGTCCTGAGCACCCTGCTCCGCCGCCACGGCTGGCAGCGACGCGGCGGAGCCGCCGGACGCTACGGCCGCTGGACCCCGCCCGGACCCGGCGGCAGCGGCACCAGCCTCCTCGTGCCCGAGAGCCGCGCCTTCCCCGACAGCGACGACCTGCTCGGCGAGGCACTCCTCGCCCTGTCCCGCAGCGGCACACCCTCCGCGCGCGAGGTGCTCGTCGCGCTGGCCGTGCCGAGCGACGAGATCCACTGGTGGCGGGACGCCCCGGACGGGCCCGCCGGGGCCACGCCCTGGTCCGTCGAGGAACAACTGCGCGCCGCCGCCCGCCAGATGTTGCTCGCCGGGGCACTCGCCACCCGAGCGCGTGCCGGCTATCACGGCGCCCGCCACCGGCGGACCGCCGCCGAGATGCTGGACGACGTCCTCGTCGGCTCCGCGGCCGGCGGCCGCCGCCTCACGGCCCTCGTGCCGGTCGCCACCGGCCGCCCGCTCGCCGTCCGCCTCCAACAGGCCCTCTACGCCGCCCGCGAGGCCGTCGACTACCAGCGGGCCACCGGCGGCATGGACGCCTTCGACGGCGCCGTCGAGGCCGGCGTCAGCCGCGAGCTCACCGACGCGCTCATCGCCCTCGTACGGGGCACCGAGGGCGCCCGGATCGCCGTCGAGTGGGCGCCCGCCGCCGGTGTCCCCGAGGACTGCGCGGCCACCGCCGACCCCGTCGAGTTCTCACCCGGCGACCTCCCCGTGCTGCGCGAGGCCGGGGCCCGCTATCTGCGCGAGGAGCCGTCCGTGCCGGTGCGGATCACCGGCGCGGTGGTACGGATGCGCAGGTCGGGGCCGCGCGGCGAAGGCTCCGTCAGGCTGCGGGTGCTCGCCGGGGCAGAGGTGCCGTACATACGCCTGACGCTCGACGAGGAGGCGTACCGGATCGCCGGGCACGCGCACCTCGTCGGGCTGCCGGTGAAGGTGCAGGGGCGGCTGGAGCGCAGGGGCGGCTTCCGCAGGCTCACCGGCGCCACCGGCGTCGTACCGGTGCAGGTGGACGAGGCGGAGCGGGACCGGCTCATGAAGTCGGTCCAGGAGAACTCCGAGATCGCGGCCTTCTTCGAGGAGGCCTGCCAAGGGGAGTGATTTCGCCTCGGGTGGTGCGGGGTCGGTACGATCCCCTATTGCGTACGCAATACGTTCAGGGTGCGCTTCCACCTTCAGTCAGGAGAGACCGGTGTCAGACGTCCGTGTGATCATCCAACGCGATTCCGAGCGGGAAGAGCGCACGGTGACGACGGGCACTACGGCCGCGGACCTCTTCGCCGGCGAGCGCTCGATCATCGCCGCGCGGGTGGCCGGAGAGCTGAAGGACCTGTCGTACGTGGTCCTGGAAGGCGACGAGGTCGAGGGCGTCGAGATCTCCTCCGAGGACGGCCTGAACATCCTGCGCCACTCCACCGCGCACGTCATGGCGCAGGCCGTGCAGGAGCTCTTCCCCGAGGCGAAGCTGGGCATCGGCCCGCCCGTCAAGGACGGCTTCTACTACGACTTCGACGTGGCGAAGCCGTTCACGCCCGAGGATCTCAAGGCCATCGAGAAGAAGATGCAGGAGATCCAGAAGCGGGGCCAGAGGTTCGCCCGCCGGGTCGTCACCGACGACGCCGCCCGCGAGGAGCTGTCGGCCGAGCCGTACAAGCTGGAACTGATCGGCCTCAAGGGCTCGGCCTCCTCCGACGACGGCGCGGACGTCGAGGTCGGCGCCGGTGAGCTGACGATCTACGACAACCTGGACGCCAAGACCGGCGAGCTGTGCTGGAAGGACCTCTGCCGCGGTCCCCACCTGCCCTCCACCCGGAACATCCCGGCGTTCAAGCTGATGCGCAACGCGGCCGCCTACTGGCGCGGCAGCGAGAAGAACCCGATGCTCCAGCGCATCTATGGCACCGCCTGGCCGACCAAGGACGAGCTGAAGGCGTACCTCGACTTCCTCGCCGAGGCCGAGAAGCGCGACCACCGCAAGCTGGGCAGCGAGCTCGACCTGTTCTCCATCCCGGAGCAGATCGGCTCCGGCCTCGCCGTCTTCCACCCCAAGGGCGGCATCGTCCGCCGGGTCATGGAGGACTACTCGCGGCGCCGCCACGAGGAGGAGGGCTACGAGTTCGTCTACACCCCGCACGCGACGAAGGGGAAGCTCTTCGAGACCTCGGGCCACCTGGACTGGTACGCCGACGGCATGTACCCGCCCATGCAGCTCGACGAGGGCGTGGACTACTACCTCAAGCCCATGAACTGCCCGATGCACAACCTGATCTTCGACGCGCGCGGCCGCTCGTACCGTGAACTGCCGCTGCGGCTCTTCGAGTTCGGGACCGTGTACCGGTACGAGAAGTCGGGTGTCGTGCACGGCCTGACCCGGGCCCGCGGCTTCACGCAGGACGACGCACACATCTACTGCACCCGCGAGCAGATGTCGGAGGAGCTCGACAAGACGCTCACCTTCGTCCTCGGCCTGCTGCGTGACTACGGCCTGACCGACTTCTACCTGGAGCTGTCCACCAAGGACCCGGAGAAGTTCGTCGGCTCCGACGAGGTCTGGGAGGAGGCCACGGAGACCCTTCGCCAGGTGGCCGAGAAGCAGGGCCTGCCCCTGGTCCCGGACCCGGGCGGCGCCGCCTTCTACGGGCCGAAGATCTCCGTCCAGACCAAGGACGCCATCGGCCGGACCTGGCAGATGTCGACGATCCAGCTCGACTTCAACCTGCCGGAGCGCTTCGACCTGGAGTACACGGGTCCGGACGGCGCCAAGCAGCGCCCGGTGATGATCCACCGTGCCCTGTTCGGCTCGATCGAGCGGTTCTTCGCGGTGCTCCTGGAGCACTACGCGGGCGCGTTCCCGGCGTGGCTGGCGCCGGTGCAGGCGATCGGCATCCCGATCGGCGACGGACACGTCGAGTACCTGGAGAAGTTCGCCTCCGCGGCGAAGCGGAAGGGCCTGCGCGTCGAGGTGGACTCCTCCTCCGACCGCATGCAGAAGAAGATCCGCAACGCCCAGAAGCAGAAGGTGCCCTTCATGGTCATCGCGGGCGACGAGGACATGTCGAACGGCTCGGTGTCCTTCCGCTACCGCGACGGCTCGCAGGAGAACGGCATCCCCTTCGACGAGGCCATCGAGAAGATCGCGAAGGTCGTCGAGGAGCGGACGCAGGTCTGATCAGCAGCCTTGGTGGGGCCCTCGGGGAGTTCAGCTCCCCGAGGGCCTCCCCTCGTCACCCCGTGCGAACACCTGCAGCAGCCACGACGAGAACGACCCCGTCACGGCGCCCAGCAGGGCCAGGCCGCAGCCCGCGAAACCGAGCAGTGAGGTCGACAGGCTCGCGTACAGCATCACCCGCAGGTGCGGGGAGAGGCGGGGCTCTCCCCGGCGGTGCTGGACGGTCTCGTACACCTTGACGATCCTTACGGGCCGCAGCAGGGGCAGTGCCGCCACCACCGTGTCCAGCCAGTGCTGGTGCACGAAGCCCGGCCCCTCGCCGCTGAGCCGCCGGCGCACCGCGTAGTCGACGGCGAACATCGCCCATGTCGCGAAGGTCATCGTCAGACACAGGTCGCGCCAGGGGGCGGGCAGGCCGGCCAGAGAACCCAGACCGCGTACGAGCCGAGAAAGAGCAGCGAGCCCACCCCGAGTGGGATCTCGACCTGGCGTTCCCAGCGCAGCCGCCGGCTGTCGTCGTCCATCGGCCCAGCTTGGCCCGGGGCGGTTCGGCGGTCGCCCCGGCGACACGTCGCGAACGGGCGACGCCATATGCTGCACGCATGACGAGTGAGCCGGAGCAGCAGTGGGGAGTGGGGACCCAGGACGCGTTCCAGCGTCTGTGGACGCCCCATCGGATGGCCTACATCCAGGGCGAGAACAAGCCGACCGGCCCGGGTGCCGACGACGGCTGCCCCTTCTGCTCCATCCCGGCCAAGTCCGACGAGGACGGGCTGATCGTCAGGCGCGGTGAGCAGGTGTACGCGGTCCTGAACCTGTACCCGTACAACGGCGGTCATCTGATGACCGTGCCGTACCGCCACGTAGCCGACTACACCGACCTGACGAAGGCGGAGACCGCGGAGCTCGCGGAGCTGACCAAGCAGGCGATGACGGCGCTGCGCACGGCCTCCGGCGCGCACGGTTTCAACATCGGCATGAACCAGGGCTCGGTGGCCGGTGCGGGCATCGCCGCCCACCTCCACCAGCACATCGTCCCGAGGTGGGGCGGCGACACGAACTTCATGCCGGTCGTCGGCCATACCCGGGTGCTGCCGCAGCTGCTGGCGGACACCCGGAAGATGCTGGCGGAGGCCTGGCCCGTGTAACACCCCCCGACCGGGGCCGTCACGCGTCGTACAGGTCGGCCTTCCTGGGCGACACGTCCTGCACCGCCGTGCTGAGGAAGGCCGAGCGGGTGCCGAACTTCTCGGTGTTCACGCCGTTCTCCTCCAGCACCTTGATCGCCGCCGCGTGCACGACCCGCAGCACGGGCGTCGCGGCGCGCAGGGCGTCGTCGGCCATGAAGCGGTGCCGCCAGGGCTGGTCGGCCCAGGCGTGCCGCAGGCCGAACGGCTCGGGCAGGCCGATGGAGCCGCCGAGCCAGTTCAGCAGCGGCGGGTACCAGGTGAGCGGGGCGCGGACGGCCAGGCGGACCACCTCGTTGGTGCTGACCAGCGGGAGCTTGATCGTGCGGTTCTCCCACGGCTTGAACTGCTTGGCCACCTCCTTGACCGGCGCCTCCGGCTTGGTGGTGAACAGGGAGTTCACCGGGCCGAGCGCGTGGCCGGTGACCTCGATGCGCAGGGTCGCGTGCAGCACGGTCACCGTGATCATCATGGTGATGACGAGCTGGCCGTCCCACAGCGTCCACTGCACGCCCAGGTAGTGGCGGTCACCGGCGCCGAACTGCTGCTTGTTGCAGATGTCCTGTATGGCGTGCGACTTGACCTGGTAGGCCTCGACGTCGGTGCCCTCCGGGCGGGAGACCGCCTTCGCGCCCTCACCGATCGGCGTGACGATCCAGTGCCGTATCGAGGGCTTGGGGAAACCGCCGGTGTTGAGCGGGCCGCGTTCCAGCATGCGCAGCTGGTCGTGGATGGAGCGCACGACGTCCCAGCTGCGGAAGGGGTGGATCTCCCGGGTGGGGTCGGCGGGTACCAGGTCCTCGGCGAGCTGCCAGGCGCCCCAGCGGGTGCCCATGCCGAGTATGCCCTTGGGGCCGGCGTAGAAGACGGAGTTGGACTGCTGCTCGGCGCTGAGCTTGGCCAGCGACTGGCGCAGTTGCTCGGCGGCGGTCTCACGCGGACCGGTGGGCACCGCCTCGGGGACCTTGGCGCCGACGCTGCTGCCCGACAGGAGGCTGTCCCAGCGTTCGCGCAGGTCCCTGGCGGTGCGCTCGCAGATCTGGCGGGCCCAGAACCAGCCGAGCACCGGCATGACCACCGACGCGCGCGCGTACCAGGCCCAGAAGCCGGTGAACGGCATCTTGAGCAGGGCGACCACGGCGAGTGCGCCCATGGCGACGAGCAGGGTGGTGCCGAGCGCGGAGGCCCGCTTGTCGTCACGCCGGTCGATCTGGGTCCGCGCGGTGAAGACGAGCAGCCAGACGAGGAATCCGGGCAGGAACAGCAGCCCGCACAACACCATGACGACGATGAGCTTGTTGTCACGGTCCCGGCGGATGTTGTTGGCCGCGAGGCAGTGCTCGACGACCACCTGGGGCTCGGTGCCGAAGGACTGGATGAGCGGCTTGCGGCCACCGCCCAGCATCCGGCCCACGACCGCGCCCGAGAAGGCCTCGCCGAGGTTGGGCCGGAAGATCGTGGCCCATTTGCGGCCCGAGCTCACGGCCGACTGGTGCCACTCGTTGTCGGCCTTCTTGATCTCCTCGACGGGGCTGTCCCGGTAGGCCGCCGAGGCCAGCGCGAACGTCGCCGTCTGCCCCTCGTCGCCCGTACGCGGCACCTGAGGTCCGAAGATGTCCGCGTAACCGCCGTCAACGGTCATTACCGCCCCCGATCGCCGCCATGCTCGCTCCTGCGGCCTTCCCGACTTCCGTGCTCCGCACACCTGTTGATCAGGTCATCAGCGTATCCGCAGGCACCGGTATCCGTCTGCGGGCGGTCCAAGCCGTTGGCAGAGACGGAAGGGAGCGTTCCCCGCGGGCGACTTGTGCGCGCCGGGCGCCAACCGCGAGACGGCGCGCGCCCCTTCACATCGAAGCGGCGCGCGCCACCGTACTCCTCCCCGCGAACTCCCTACGAGGCCGCGCGTTCCTCGCCCCGGAGCCGTTCGGCGACCTGCGGGGGCATCGGCTCGTGCCGTGCGTACGCGCGGTCGAAACGGGCGGTGCCGTGCGAGAGGGAGCGCAGGTCGACGGTGTACCGGCCGATCTCGATCTCCGGCACCTCGGCACGGATCAGGGTGCGTCCGCCGCTGGTCTGCTCGGTGCCGAGCACCCGGCCGCGCCGCCCGGACAGGTCGCTCATCACGGCGCCCACGTAGTCGTCGCCGACAAGGACGCTCACCTCGGCGACCGGCTCCAGCAGATGGATCCTCGCGTCGGCCGCCGCCTCCCGCAGCGCGAGCGCGCCGGCCGTCTGGAACGCGGCGTCGGAGGAGTCCACGGAGTGCGCCTTGCCGTCCAGCAGTGTGATCCGCACGTCGACCAGCGGGTAGCCCGCGGCAACTCCCCGGGCCGCCTGGGCCCTTACGCCCTTCTCGACCGACGGGATGAACTGCCGCGGCACCGCGCCGCCGACGACCTTGTCCACGAACTCGATGCCCGATCCGCCCGGCAGCGGCTCCACCTCGATCTCGCAGATGGCGTACTGGCCATGTCCGCCGGACTGCTTGACGTGCCGGCCGCGCCCGGTGGACGGGCCCGCGAACGTCTCCCGGAGGGAGACCCTGTACGGGACGACGTCGACCTGGACGCCGTAGCGACTGCGCAGCCGTTCCAGGGCGACGTCCGCGTGTGCCTCGCCGAGGCACCACAGGACCACCTGGTGGGTGTGCTGGTTCTGTTCGAGCCGCATCGTCGGGTCCTCGGCGACCAGCCGGGCGAGGCCCTGGGAGAGCCTGTCCTCGTCCGGTTTGCTGTGTGCCCGGATGGCGAGCGGGAGCAGCGGGTCGGGCATCTGCCAGGGCTCCATCAGGAGCGGGTCGTCCTTGCCGGAGAGGGTGTCGCCGGTCTCCGCCCGGCTCAGCTTCGCCACGCACGCCAGGTCGCCCGCGATGCAGTGCGTCAGCGGTCGCTGCTGTTTGCCGAAGGGCGCGGACAGGGCGCCGATGCGTTCGTCGACGTCGTGGTCCTCGTGGCCTCGGTCGGCGAGACCGTGCCCGGAGACGTGGACCGTCTCGTCGGAGTGCAGGGTGCCGGAGAAGACGCGGACGAGCGAGACGCGGCCGACGTACGGGTCGGAGGACGTCTTCACGACCTCCGCGACGAGCGGTCCCTGCGGGTCGCAGAGCTTCAGCTCGCGCGGCTTGCCGTCGACCGTGGTGACCTGGGGTGCCTCGCGCTCCAGGGGGGTCGGGAAGCCCCTGGTGACCAGTTCGAGCACCTCGACCGTGCCGAGGCCCTGGCGGGCGCCGTCGGCCGCGGGGGCGGCGGCCAGGACCGGGAAGAACGTGCCACGCGCGACGGCCCGCTCCAGGTCCTCCACGAGCGTCCTGAAGTCGATCTGCTCGCCGCCGAGGTAGCGGTCCATGAGCGTCTCGTCCTCGCTCTCGGCGATGATCCCCTCGATGAGCCGGTTGCGGGCCTCCTCGATTCCGGGCAGCTGGTCCTCGCCGGGTTCGGACTCCTTGCGCTCACCGGACGAGTAGTCGAACAGCTTCTGCGACAGCAGCCCGGTCAGGCCGGTCACGGGCGCGTGCCCGTCGGGTCCCTGCGGGCCGCGCAGCGGCAGGTACAGGGGCAGCACGGCGTCGGGGTCGTCGCCGCCGAAGGCCTCGGCGCAGTGCCGTGTCATGTCCTCGAAGTCCGCGCGGGCGGATTCGAGGTGCGTGACGACGATCGCGCGGGGCATGCCGACGGCCGCGCACTCCTCCCACACCATGCGGGTCGAGCCGTCCACGCCGTCCGACGCCGAGACGACGAAGAGGGCGGCGTCCGCGGCGCGCAGACCTGCCCTGAGCTCGCCGACGAAGTCGGCGTATCCGGGGGTGTCGAGAAGATTGATCTTGATGCCGTCCCATGCGACGGGCACGAGGGACAGCTGCACCGACCGCTGCTGGCGGTGCTCGATGTCGTCGTAGTCGGAGACGGTGCCGCCGTCCTCCACGCGGCCCGCCCGGTTCACCGCTCCCGCCGTGAGCGCGAGAGCCTCCACCAGAGTCGTCTTGCCCGATCCGCTGTGGCCGACCAGCACCACATTCCGTACGGACGCGGGGTGGTCGGCCGCCGTAGCCCTGCCGGCGGCTCCGGGATGTGCGTTCGCCTTGTCGCCCATGATCCTGCCTCCCGTGCACGGTGAGGTCACTGTGGGCGCGGACATGCGGATCCGCGTGCGGTTGGCGGCTCCGATGACGCCCGCGGTCCTTCGAGCTTTCCACTGTCGTCACGGTGCGTCCATACGAAGGGCGCGATCGCGCCGTGACCCGGATGCCGTCGGGCCGTGAACGCGATCGCGCCGTGACCCGGATGCCGTCAGGCCGTGACCCGGGGCGCCGGGTGCCCGACGGCCGCACACGCGGGCGCGTGGCTACGATGGGCCAGCCGGGGGCCAGCAGGGGCCGACCGGCGACACCGACCGTCGGGAAGGCCATGCTGAACAAGTACGCGCGTGCATTTTTCACGCGTGTCCTCACACCGTTCGCCGCGTTTCTCATCCGGCGGGGCGTCAGCCCCGACGCGGTCACGCTGATCGGCACCGCCGGCGTGATCGCGGGGGCACTGGTCTTCTACCCCCAGGGCGAGTTCTTCTGGGGCACGGTCGTGATCACCCTCTTCGTCTTCTCCGACCTGGTCGACGGCAACATGGCCCGCCAGCTCGGCCGCTCCAGCCGCTGGGGCGCCTTCCTGGACTCCACCCTGGACCGGGTCGCCGACGGTGCCATCTTCGGCGGCTTCATCCTCTGGTACGCCGGCGGAGGCGACGACCTCGTCCTGTGCGCCGTCTCGATCTTCTGCCTGGCCAGCGGCCAGGTGGTGTCGTACACCAAGGCCCGGGGTGAGTCGATCGGCCTGCCGGTCGCCGTCAACGGCCTTGTCGAGCGCGCCGAGCGCCTGGTGATCTCGCTGGTCGCGGCCGGTTTCGCGGGCCTGCACAAGTTCGGGGTACCCGGCATCCAGTACCTGCTGCCGGTCGCCCTGTGGATCGTCGCCGTCGGCAGCCTGGTCACGCTGATCCAGCGGGTCGTCACAGTCCGTCGCGAGTCGGCCGAGGCGGAGGCCGCGGCGGCCGCCCAGGAGAACCCGTCCCGGGGGAGCGAGTCCCAGGGGAGCGAGGCAGCGAAGTGAGCGCGAAGGATCGGCTCACCGACGCTCTGTACGGCGCCGGCTGGGGCGTGGTCAAGAGGCTGCCCGAGCCGGTCGCCGTACGGCTCGGCCAGTCCATCGCCGACCTGGCCTGGAAGCGGCGCGGCAAGGGCGTACGTCGGCTGGAGAGCAACTACGCGCGCGTGGTGCCCGACGCCGGCCCTGAGCGTCTCGCGGAGCTGTCCCGCGCGGGCATGCGCTCCTACCTGCGCTACTGGATGGAGTCCTTCCGGCTCCCGGCCTGGAGCGCCGAGCGCGTCAAGGGCGGCTTCGAGGCGACGGACCTGCACCACCTGACGGACGGCCTCGCCTCCGACCGGGGCGTGATCCTCGCGCTGCCGCACCTGGCCAACTGGGACCTCGCCGGCGCCTGGGTCACCACCAAGCTGGGGACGCCCTTCACGACGGTCGCCGAACGCCTGAAGCCGGAGACCCTGTACGACCGCTTCGTCGCCTACCGCGAGGGCCTGGGCATGGAGGTCCTCCCGCACAGCGGCGGCACCGCCTTCGGCACGCTGGCCCAGCGGCTGCGCGCCGGTGGCCTGGTCTGCCTGGTCGCCGACCGTGACCTGTCCGCCTCGGGCGTCGAGGTGAAGTTCTTCGGCGAGACGGCCCGGATGCCCGCGGGCCCCGCCCTCCTCGCCCAGCAGACGGGGGCGCTCCTGCTCCCCGTCACCCTCTGGTACGACGACTCGCCCGTCATGCGGGGTCGTGTGCACCCCCCGATCGAGGTACCCGAGGCAGGTGACCGGGCCGAGAAGACGTCTGTCATGACACAGGCGCTGGCAGACGCCTTCGCCACGGGGATCGCCGACCATCCGGAGGACTGGCACATGCTGCAGCGCTTGTGGCTCGCTGATCTCGACCCCGCCTCTCCTCCAGGAGGGGCCGCGTGAGAATCGGCATCGTCTGCCCGTACTCCTGGGACGTGCCGGGAGGCGTCCAGTTCCACATCCGCGACCTCGCCGAGTACTTCATCCGCCTCGGCCACGAGGTGTCCGTCCTCGCCCCCGCCGACGACGACACCCCACTCCCGCCCTACGTTGTCTCCGCCGGCCGCGCCGTGCCGGTGCCCTACAACGGCTCGGTGGCCCGCCTGAACTTCGGTTTCCTGAGCGCCGCGCGGGTGCGGCGCTGGCTGCACGACGGCAAGTTCGACGTGATCCACATCCACGAGCCGACGTCGCCGTCCCTCGGCCTGCTGACCTGTTGGGCGGCCCAGGGGCCGATCGTGGCCACCTTCCACACGTCAAACCCGCGCTCGCGCGCCATGATCGCCGCGTACGCCATCCTGCAGGCGGCCCTGGAGAAGATCAATGCCCGGATCGCGGTGAGCGAGTACGCGCGCCGCACCCTGGTCGAGCATCTCGGCGGCGACGCGGTCGTCATCCCGAACGGCGTGGATGTCGACTTCTTCGCCAAGGCCGAGCCCAAGCCCGAGTGGCAGGGCGACACCATCGGCTTCATCGGCCGCATCGACGAGCCCCGCAAGGGTCTGCCCGTGCTGATGCGGGCCCTGCCCCGCATCCTCGCCGAGCGCCCGCAGACCCGCCTCCTGGTCGCCGGACGCGGAGACGAGGAGGAGGCCGTCGAGGCCCTCCCCGCCGAACTCCGCCCCCGTGTGGAGTTCCTCGGCATGATCAGCGACGAGGACAAGGCCCGCTTCCTGCGCAGCGTCGACCTCTACGTGGCGCCCAACACCGGCGGCGAGAGCTTCGGCATCATCCTCGTCGAGGCCATGTCTGCGGGCGCCCCCGTCCTCGCCTCCGACCTCGACGCCTTCGCCCAGGTCCTCGACCAGGGCGCCGCCGGCGAACTCTTCATCAACGAGGACGCGGACGCCCTCGCCGAGGCGGCGATCCGACTGCTGGCGGACCCGCCCCGCCGGGCCGAGCTCCGGGAACGCGGGAGCGCCCACGTACGGCGCTTCGACTGGTCGACGGTCGGCGCGGACATCCTCTCGGTCTACGAGACGGTGACGGCCGGCGCGGCAGCAGTGGCAGCGGCGGACGACGACCGCACACCGGGCTTGCGGGGCCGGTTCGGCTTGGCGAGGGACTGAGCGGAGGTCTTCGTCAACCGAGGCCGCGGCGCCTTCAGTCGACGGTGGGCACAACCGGCCCGTCCTGATGGTGGCGCCTGTCCAGGTGACGGGTGGTGAAATCAGCCGTCCGGCCGTTGAGGACGAGGCCGTTGAGGCTGAAGCGGGGTCTTGAGGGCGGCGTCTTTCCAGCTGCCGGGTGCTGAAACAGCCGGTCGGGTGCTTGAGGACGAGGCCGTCCAGGCCGAAGCGGGGGTCTGGGGGCGGCAGCCCCCAGCTACGCCCACACCAGCACCCCGCACAACACCCGGCCAAACCAGCGGAGCGCCCGGGTAGCCTTGCGGCCCGTGACCGCAACCCTCATCTGGATCCTCGTCGTCCTCGCCGCGATCGGCCTGTACCTCAGCTGGACGGCGGGGCGACTGGACCGGCTGCACGCCCGGATCGACGCCGCGCGTGCCGCCCTGGACGCGCAACTGCTGCGCCGGGCCTCCGTGGTGCAGGAACTGGCCACCTCGGGGGTGCTCGACCCGGCCGCCTCGATCGTGCTGTACGAGGCGGCGCACGCCGCCCGGCAGGCCGAGGAGGAGCAGCGAGAGGTCGCCGAGAGCGAGCTGAGCCAGGCGCTGCGGGCGGTGTTCGCGGATCCCGTGCAGGTGGATGCGGTCCGCGAGGCACCCGGCGGAGAGGCGGCGGCCCTCGAGCTAGCGGAGGCCGTACGGCGGGTGCCGATGGCCCGGCGCTTCCACAACGACGCGGTGGGGGCGGCCCGCAGACTGCGCGAGCACCGCAAGGTGCGGTGGTTCCGGCTGGCCGGTCACGCCCCGTTCCCGCTGGCCTTCGAGATGGACGACGAGCCGCCGACGGCACTGGCGGACCGGGCCGCCTGAGGGCTGCCCAGGGTGGATCGCCGCAGCCGTACCGTCGGCCCCGGCCGGAAAAACGATCCACCGGGTCACCATTGGCCCTTGCTGTGGCCTGCTCCCCTCACGTTTCCTCGGTGCTTGCCAAACCCTCTTCCACCGAGCGAGGTCAATCCGTGTCCAGCACGCTCTCCGACAACCAGACTCCCGAGACCGGCACCGCGCGCGTGAAGCGCGGCATGGCCGAGCAGCTCAAGGGCGGCGTGATCATGGACGTCGTCACGCCGGAGCAGGCGAAGATCGCCGAGGACGCGGGCGCCGTCGCCGTCATGGCCCTGGAGCGGGTCCCGGCCGACATCCGCAAGGACGGCGGCGTGGCCCGTATGTCCGACCCCGACATGATCGAGGGCATCATCGAGGCCGTCTCGATCCCGGTCATGGCCAAGTCCCGTATCGGGCACTTCGTCGAGGCCCAGGTCCTGCAGTCCCTCGGCGTCGACTACATCGACGAGTCCGAGGTCCTCACCCCGGCCGACGAGGTCAACCACTCCGACAAGTGGGCGTTCACGACCCCCTTCGTCTGTGGCGCCACCAACCTGGGCGAGGCCCTGCGCCGCATCGCCGAGGGCGCCGCGATGATCCGCTCCAAGGGCGAGGCCGGCACCGGCAACGTCGTCGAAGCCGTCCGCCACCTGCGCCAGATCAAGAACGAGATCGCCAAGCTGCGCGGCTTCGACAACAACGAGCTGTACGCCGCCGCCAAG
Source organism: Streptomyces sp. NPDC043427 (assembly GCF_056436655.1). Taxonomy (NCBI): domain Bacteria; kingdom Bacillati; phylum Actinomycetota; class Actinomycetes; order Kitasatosporales; family Streptomycetaceae; genus Streptomyces; species Streptomyces sp. NPDC043427. The sequence goes on from NZ_JBWKCC010000006.1 coordinate 272,933, forward strand.
GAACTGCGCGCCCCGTACGAGCTGGTCAGGGAGGTCGCCGAGCTGGGCAAGCTCCCCGTGGTGCTGTTCTCCGCCGGTGGTGTGGCCACCCCGGCCGACGCCGCCCTGATGCGTCAGCTCGGCGCCGAGGGAGTCTTCGTCGGCTCCGGCATCTTCAAGTCCGGCGACCCGGCCAAGCGCGCCGCCGCCATCGTGAAGGCGACCACCTTCTACGACGACCCGAAGATCATCGCGGACGCCTCCCGGAACCTGGGCGAGGCCATGGTCGGCATCAACTGCGACACCCTGCCCGAGACCGAGCGCTACGCGAACCGGGGCTGGTAAGCACCCATGAGCAACACCCCCGTGATCGGCGTCCTGGCACTCCAGGGCGACGTACGGGAGCACCTCGTCGCCCTGGCCGCGGCCGATGCCGTGGCCAGGCCGGTGCGGCGCCCCGAAGAGCTCGCCGAGGTCGACGGACTCGTCCTCCCCGGCGGCGAGTCCACCACGATCTCCAAGCTGGCCATCCTCTTCGGAGTGATGGAACCCCTCCGCACGCGCGTACGGGCCGGCATGCCGGTCTACGGCACCTGCGCGGGCATGATCATGCTGGCCGACAAGATCCTCGACCCGCGCTCGGGGCAGGAGACCGTCGGCGGCATCGACATGATCGTGCGCCGCAACGCCTTCGGGCGGCAGAACGAGTCCTTCGAGGCGGCGGTCGAGGTCAGGGGAGTCGACGGCGCCCCCGTGGAGGGCGTCTTCATCCGCGCCCCCTGGGTCGAGTCCGTCGGTGCCGGGGCCGAGGTGCTCGCCGAGCACGAGGGCCACATCGTCGCCGTGCGCCAGGGCAACGCGCTGGCCACCTCGTTCCACCCGGAACTGACCGGCGACCACCGCGTGCACTCCCTGTTCGTCGACATGGTGCGCGCCAACCGTGGGCCGGAGTCCTTGTAGGATCTCTGGGGTTCGGTACTGAGATGGGTTACGCGAAGGAGACAGGCAGATGTCCGGCCACTCTAAATGGGCCACGACGAAGCACAAGAAGGCCGTCATCGATGCCAAGCGCGGCAAGCTCTTCGCGAAGCTGATCAAGAACATCGAGGTCGCGGCCCGCATGGGCGGCGTCGACATCGAGGGCAACCCGACTCTCTACGACGCCATCCAGAAGGCGAAGAAGCAGTCGGTCCCGAACAAGAACATCGACTCCGCGGTCAAGCGCGGTGGCGGACTCGAGGCCGGCGGCGCCGACTACGAGACGATCATGTACGAGGGCTACGGGCCGAACGGTGTCGCGGTGCTCATCGAGTGCCTCACCGACAACCGCAACCGCGCCGCCTCCGAGGTCCGCGTCGCCATGACCCGCAACGGCGGCTCCATGGCCGACCCGGGCTCCGTGTCGTACCTCTTCAACCGCAAGGGCGTCGTCATCGTCCCCAAGGGCGAGCTGACCGAGGACGACGTCCTCGGCGCCGTCCTGGACGCGGGTGCCGAGGAGGTCAACGACCTCGGAGAGTCCTTCGAGGTGCTCAGCGAGGCCACCGACCTCGTCGCGGTCCGCACCGCCCTGCAGGACGCCGGGATCGACTACGACTCCGCCGAGGCCAACTTCGTCCCGACCATGCAGGTCGAGCTGGACGAGGAGGGCGCCAAGAAGATCTTCAAGCTGATCGACGCGCTCGAGGACAGCGACGACGTCCAGAACGTCTTCGCCAACTTCGACGTCAGCGACGAGGTCATGGCCAAGGTGGACGCCTGAGCCGACGCTCGCACTTCGAACGGGCCGACGGGACACACCCGTCGGCCCGTCGCTTTGTCAGTGGCACCCGATAGCCTGCACAAACTGGCGATCGAAATGGGAGGGGACGCGCGTGCGCGTACTCGGGGTGGACCCCGGGCTGACCCGGTGTGGTGTCGGCGTCGTCGAGGGGGTCGCGGGGCGGCCGCTCACCATGCTCGGCGTCGGTGTCGTCCGCACGCCGGCGGATGCCGAGTTGGGGCAGCGCCTCGTCGCCGTGGAGCAGGGCATAGAACAGTGGCTGGACGAGCACCGGCCCGAATGCGTCGCCGTGGAGCGGGTGTTCAGCCAGCACAACGTCCGTACGGTCATGGGCACCGCCCAGGCCAGCGCCGTCGCCATGCTCTGCGCCGCCCGCCGCGGCATCCCCGTCGCCCTGCACACACCCAGCGAGGTCAAGGCCGCCGTCACCGGCAGCGGTCGTGCCGACAAGGCCCAGGTCGGTGCCATGGTCACCCGCCTGCTGCGACTCGACGCGCCCCCGAAGCCCGCCGACGCCGCCGACGCCCTCGCGCTCGCCATCTGCCACATCTGGCGCGCCCCCGCCCAGAACCGACTCCAGCAGGCCGTCGCCCTGCACGCCGGCAAAGCAACGCTCCCATCGAAAGGCCGTACGGCATGATCGCCTTCGTCAGCGGCCCGGTCGCCGCCCTCGCCCCCGACTCCGCGGTGGTCGAGGTGGGCGGGATCGGCATCGCGGTCCAGTGCACGCCCAACACCCTCTCCGGGCTGCGCATGGGACAGCAGACCAAGCTCGCCACCTCCCTGGTCGTCCGCGAGGACTCGCTGACGCTGTACGGCTTCGCCGACGACGACGAGCGGCAGACCTTCGAGCTGCTCCAGACCGCGAGCGGCGTCGGCCCCCGCCTGGCCCAGGCGATGCTGGCGGTGCACGCGCCGGACGCGTTGCGCCGGGCCGTGGCCACCGGCGACGAAAAGGCGCTGACCGCCGTCCCCGGCATCGGCAAGAAGGGCGCCCAGAAGCTGCTCCTGGAGCTGAAGGACCGCCTGGGCGAGCCCATCGGCGCGCCCGCGGTCGGCGCCCCGGTCACACAGGGCTGGCGCGACCAGCTGCACGCCGCCCTGATCGGCCTGGGGTACGCGACCCGCGAGGCCGACGAGGCCGTGACCGCCGTGGCCCCGCAGGCCGAGGCCGGTGAGGGCACGCCCCAGGTGGGGCAGCTGCTGAAGGCGGCCCTGCAGACCCTGAACCGCGCCCGCTGACCCCACGACCCCCGAGGCATACGCAATGAACTGGGACGACACGACCGACACCTCCGCCCCCGAGCGGCTGGTCGGTGCGTCTGCCGACGGCGAGGACCAGGCCGTCGAGGCCGCCCTGCGCCCCAAGGACCTGGACGAGTTCATCGGCCAGGAGAAGGTACGCGAGCAGCTCGACCTCGTCCTGCGCGCCGCACGCGCGCGGGGCGCCACCGCCGACCACGTGCTGCTCTCCGGCGCGCCGGGCCTCGGCAAGACCACGCTCTCGATGATCATCGCCGCGGAGATGGGCGCCCCCATCCGCATCACCTCCGGCCCCGCCATCCAGCACGCCGGCGACCTCGCGGCGATCCTGTCCTCGCTCCAGGAGGGCGAGGTCCTCTTCCTCGACGAGATCCACCGCATGTCACGGCCCGCCGAGGAGATGCTCTACATGGCGATGGAGGACTTCCGCGTCGACGTCATCGTCGGCAAGGGCCCCGGTGCCACCGCCATTCCCCTCGAACTGCCGCCTTTCACCCTGGTCGGCGCCACCACCCGCGCGGGCCTGCTGCCGCCCCCGCTGCGCGACCGCTTCGGCTTCACCGCCCACATGGAGTTCTACGAGCCTGCCGAACTCCAGCGCGTCATCCACCGCTCGGCCAACCTCCTCGACGTCGAGATCGACACCGACGGCGCCGCCGAGATCGCCGGCCGCTCCCGCGGCACGCCCCGCATCGCCAACCGCCTGCTGCGCCGGGTGCGCGACTACGCCCAGGTCAAGGCCGACGGCGTCATCACGCGCAAGATCGCGGGAGCCGCCCTCGCCGTCTACGAGGTCGACGCCCGGGGGCTCGACCGTCTGGACCGCGCCGTTCTGGAGGCCCTGCTGAAACTGTTCGGCGGCGGCCCGGTCGGCCTGTCCACGCTGGCCGTCGCGGTGGGGGAGGAGCGCGAGACCGTCGAGGAGGTCGCCGAGCCCTTCCTCGTCCGGGAGGGCCTGCTGGCCCGTACGCCGCGCGGAAGGGTGGCGACCCCGGCCGCATGGGCGCATCTCGGCCTCACCCCGCCCCGCTCCGCCACCGGCGGAAACGGACAACAGGACCTGTTCGGGACATGACAGCCCGCGCGGCTGCCCGGCCGCAGGCCGAGGCCGCGGCCGGACGTGGGCCGGACCTCGGCCGAACGGCGGCCCGGACATGGGCAGCGCATGGGTAGGACATTGGCGGGACATTGGCCGGGTCAGGAACCCGGGTGCCATGCTGAGCGTTGTTCCTTGCGCGCGGACTCGCTTAGACTCCGCCGATGCCGCCTTTGTCGGCGGCACCCACACCCCCAACCATCAGGCCGCTCATCATCGCGGTCACGTGAAGGAAGTACCGACCCGTGAGTCTCGTGACCCTCCTCCCGTTCATCGTGCTCATCGGGGCCATGTTCCTGATGACCCGGTCGGCGAAGAAGAAGCAGCAGCAGGCCGCCGACATGCGCAACCAGATGCAGCCCGGCAGCGGAATCCGCACCATCGGGGGCGTGTACGCGACGGTGAAGGAAGTCAACGAGGACACGGTCCTCGTCGACGCCGGCCCGGGTGTGGAACTGCTTTTCGCGAAGAACGCCATCGGCGCCGTGCTGACCGACGACGAGTACAACCGCATCGTCCACGGCATCGAGCACGACCTGAAGTCCGACACCGACCTCGTCCCGGACGACGCCTCCTCCCTCACCGAGACCGACGGCTCCGCCGACGAAGCTGCCGCCGCCTCCGACGACAAGTCCGTCGACCTCGGCAAGAAGGACAAGGCCGAGGAGACGCCCGCCGAGGCCAAGGCCGACGAAGAGCCGAAGAAGACCGACGGCGACTCCGACGCGAAGTAGTCATGTCCCGGGGCGCGCGGGCCGGTCTCGCGCGCCCCGTGACGTGCCTCCCGCAGGGGATCCCGACACCATGTCATGGCCGCCACCGCGCTGACCCGGCGCCGGGCGGCCCGAGAGGGAGTACGAGAAGGTGGCAGCACCCAAGAAGGGCCGGAGCGCGAGCGCCCAGAGCAAACCAGGGCGCTCACTCGCCCTGATCCTGATCGCCATCGCGGCGCTCACCGGAGGCATGTTCGCCGCCGGGCACACGACTCCGCGCCTCGGCATCGACCTCGCCGGCGGTACCAGCATCACGCTGGAGGCGAAGGCCGACCAGGGGTCCGCGATCAACAAGGCCAACATGAACACCGCGGTCGAGATCATGAACCGCCGTGTCAACGGCCTGGGCGTCTCCGAGGCGGAGGTGCAGACCCAGGGCGACCGCAACATCATCGTGAACATCCCCAAGGGCACCAACTCCAAGGAAGCCCGGGACCAGGTCGGCACCACCGCGAAGCTGTACTTCCGTCCGGTCCTCGCCTCCGAGCCGACCGGTTCGGCCGCGAACCCCTCGCCGAGCCCCTCCGCGAGCGGCTCGCCCAGCGGATCCCCGAGCCCTTCCGCAAGCTCCTCGTCGAAGGAGAAGGCGTCCTCGTCCGAGTCCGCCTCCCCGTCGGCATCCGCCACCTCGCAGGGCCGCTCCGTCACGGACGCGCTGAAGGCCGACTCCACCCCGTCGGCGTCCGCGTCGGCCAGTGGCAAGGCCTCTCCCAGCCCCTCCGCCCCGGCGAGCGGCGGCGCCGCCACCGGTGACACCGCCAAGCTCCAGGCCGAGTACGCCGCGCTGGACTGCTCCAAGGAGTCGGTCCGCGCCACCGCCGGCAAGAAGGCCAAGCCGGGTGAGCCGACCGTGGCCTGCGGTGAGATCGACAAGGTCTGGTACAAGTACGTGCTCGGCCCGGCCGCCGTCGACGGCACCGAGGTCAAGAAGGCCGCGGCGGTCTACGACACCCAGACCGCCGCCGGCTGGCAGGTCAACATGACCTTCACCGGCAAGGGTGCGAAGAAGTTCGGCGACGTCACCGGCGAGCTCGCGAAGAACCCGAGCCCGCCGCAGAACGAGTTCGGCATCGTCCTCGACGGCGAGGTCGTCTCCAGCCCGACCGTCAGGTCGGCCATCACCGGCGGCCAGGCCCAGATCTCCGGCAGCTTCACGCAGGAGGAGGCCCAGAACCTCGCCAACATGCTGTCGTACGGCGCGCTCCCGCTCTCCTTCAAGGAGCAGAGCGTGACCACCGTGACCGCCGCCCTCGGCGGTGAGCAGCTGCACGCCGGTCTCCTCGCCGGCGCGATCGGCCTCGCCCTGGTCGTCATCTACCTGGTGGCCTACTACCGCGGCCTGTCGCTCATCGCGATCGCCTCGCTGCTGGTCTCCGCGGCCCTCACCTACGTGATCATGTCGCTGCTCGGCCCGGCCATCAACTTCGCGCTGAACCTGCCGGCGGTGTGCGGTGCGATCGTCGCCATCGGTATCACCGCGGACTCGTTCATCGTGTACTTCGAACGCATCCGGGACGAGATCCGGGAAGGCCGCACGCTGCGTCCCGCCGTCGAGCGTGCGTGGCCGCGCGCCCGGCGCACCATCCTGGTCTCCGACTTCGTGTCGTTCCTCGCCGCCGCGGTGCTGTTCATCGTCACCGTCGGCAAGGTCCAGGGCTTCGCGTTCACGCTGGGTCTGACCACCGTCCTCGACGTCGTCGTGGTCTTCTTCTTCACCAAGCCGCTGATGACGCTCCTCGCCCGCCGCAAGTTCTTCGCGGACGGCCACAAGTGGTCCGGCCTCGACCCGAAGAGCCTGGGTGCCAAGCCGCCGCTGCGCCGCACCCGCCGTCCCGCCGGTCCTGCCGCCGGCCCCGTCGAGACGAAGGAGGCGTGAGCGTGTCGAAACTCGGCAACCTCGGCGCCCGACTGCACCGTGGCGAGGTCAGCTACGACTTCATCGGCCACCGCAAGCTCTGGTACGGCATCTCGATCCTGATCACCATCACGGCCATCCTCGGCCTGACGGTGCGCGGCTTGAACATGGGCATCGACTTCCAGGGCGGCGCCGTCTTCACCACCCCGAAGACCAGCGTCTCCGTCTCCCAGGCGGAGGACTACGCGCGGGAAGCGTCCGGCCATGACGCCGTCGTGCAGAAGCTCGGCAACGACACGCTGCGCATCCAGATCGCCGGCATGGACACCCAGCAGTCCGACGAGATCAAGAACAAGCTCGCCAAGGACTTCAAGGTCGACTCCGAGAAGATCGCCGCCGACCTCGTCGGTCCCAGCTGGGGCGACCAGATCGCCAACAAGGCATGGCAGGGCCTGGCGATCTTCATGGTCCTCGTCGTGATCTACCTGGCGATCGCGTTCGAGTGGCGCATGGCCATCGCCGCGCTCGTCGCCCTGATCCACGACATCACCATCACCGTCGGCATCTACGCCCTCGTCGGCTTCGAGGTCACGCCCGGCACGGTCATCGGTCTGCTGACGATCCTCGGTTACTCGCTCTACGACACGGTCGTCGTCTTCGACAGCCTCAAGGAGCAGGCGAAGGACCTCACCAAGCAGACCCGCTGGACCTACAGCGAGGTCGCCAACCGCTCGATCAACAGCACCCTGGTCCGCTCCGTCAACACCACGGTGGTCGCGCTGCTGCCGGTGGCGGGCCTGCTGTTCATCGGTGGCGGTGTCCTCGGCGCGGGCACGCTCAACGACATCTCGCTGTCGCTGTTCGTCGGCCTCGCGGCCGGTGCCTACTCCTCGATCTTCATCGCCACGCCGCTCGTCGCCGACCTCAAGGAGCGCGAGCCGCAGATGAAGGCCCTCAGGAAGCGCGTCCTGGCCAAGCGTGCCCAGGCCGTCGCCGACGAGGAGATCGCGGAGTCCCGCTCGTACGCCGACGACGCCGAGGACACCACTCCCGCGGTCGTCGGGCCCCGTAACCAGCCCGCCGCCCGCAACCGCGGCCGCGGCCGACCCTCCGGGAAGCGCCGATGACCGACATCAAGGAACTGCTGCTCAGCCGCATCCGTGACGTCGCGGACTACCCGGAGCCGGGCGTGATGTTCAAGGACATCACCCCGCTCCTGGCGGACCCGGGGGCGTTCACCGCGCTCACCGACGCGTTCGCGGAGATCGCCGAGCGCACCGGCGCCACCAAGGTCGTCGGCCTGGAGGCCCGGGGCTTCATCCTCGGAGCCCCGGTCGCCGTCCGCGCGGGCCTCGGCTTCATCCCCGTGCGCAAGGCGGGCAAGCTCCCCGGAGCCACCCTCGGCCAGGCGTACGACCTGGAGTACGGCTCCGCCGAGATCGAGGTCCACGCGGAGGACCTCTGTGGGGACGACCGTGTGCTGGTGGTCGACGACGTGCTGGCCACCGGCGGTACCGCCGAGGCCTCGATCCAGCTCATCCACCGCGCGGGTGCCCAGGTCGCGGGTGTCGCCGTCCTGATGGAGCTCAGCTTCCTCGACGGCCGCGCCCGTCTGGAGGCGGCCCTCGACGGGGCGCCGCTGGAGTCGCTGCTCACGATCTGACCACCGGTACGAAATCCCCGCGCAGGGCGGCGTACACCGTGGAGGCGGACCCGGAGAAATCCGGCGTCCGCCTCCTGTGTTTCTCGAGTAGACGGCCCTCACATCGGCCTGAAGGCGATCCTGGAGCCCAGGATCGCTACGATGGGTTCTCCGGAGCCTGACCGGGGGACCCGGATCGCGCACGAGGAGTCCTCTTGCCAGACGAGGCCCAACACCTGACCGCCGCCAAGCCCGAGCCCGCCCCGGGACCCGCGGCCAAGCCCGCGCCGAACGCGCCCCACGCGAAGAACGACAGCCGCGGGCCGGTCGAGCACGCCCAGTCGGCGCCCGTCGACAAGCCGGCCGAGCAGACGCGTCCCAAGCCGGCCCCGTCCGAGCGCTCCACGCCCGCGCCGTCCGCCGCGCGTCCGAACACCGGCCAGCCGGCCCGCTCCGGCTCCTCCAACCGCGTCCGCGCCCGTCTGGCCCGGCTCGGCGTCCAGCGCGCGAACCCCTACAACCCGGTCCTGGAACCGTTGCTGCGGATAGTGCGCAGCAACGACCCCAAGATCGAGACGGCCACGCTGCGCCAGATCGAGCGCGCCTACCAGGTCGCCGAACGCTGGCACCGTGGCCAGAAGCGCAAGAGCGGCGATCCATACATCACCCACCCCCTCGCGGTGACCACGATTCTGTCCGAACTGGGCATGGATCCTGCCACCCTCATGGCGGGCCTGCTCCACGACACGGTCGAGGACACCGAGTACGGCCTGGAGGACCTGCGCCGCGACTTCGGCGACCAGGTCGCACTCCTCGTCGACGGCGTCACCAAGCTCGACAAGGTCAAGTTCGGCGAGGCCGCGCAGGCCGAGACGGTCCGCAAGATGGTCGTGGCGATGGCCAAGGACCCGCGCGTCCTGGTCATCAAGCTCGCCGACCGCCTGCACAACATGCGCACCATGCGCTACCTCAAGCGTGAGAAGCAGGAGAAGAAGGCGCGCGAGACCCTCGAGATCTACGCGCCGCTCGCCCACCGCCTGGGCATGAACACCATCAAGTGGGAACTGGAGGACCTCGCCTTCGCGATCCTCTACCCCAAGATGTACGACGAGATCGTCCGGCTGGTGGCCGAAAGGGCACCGAAGCGTGACGAGTACCTGGCCATAGTGACCGACGAGGTCCAGGCCGACCTGCGGGCCGCCCGCATCAAGGCGACCGTCACCGGCCGCCCCAAGCACTACTACAGCGTCTACCAGAAGATGATCGTCCGCGGCCGTGACTTCGCGGAGATCTACGACCTGGTGGGCATACGCGTTCTCGTGGACACCGTCCGCGACTGCTACGCGGCCCTCGGCACGGTGCACGCGCGATGGAACCCGGTCCCCGGCCGGTTCAAGGACTACATCGCGATGCCCAAGTTCAACATGTACCAGTCGCTGCACACCACGGTCATCGGCCCCAACGGCAAGCCTGTCGAACTCCAGATCCGTACGTTCGACATGCACCGCCGCGCCGAGTACGGCATCGCCGCGCACTGGAAGTACAAGCAGGAGGCCGTCGCCGGCGCCTCCAAGATCCGTACCGACGCGCCGAAGACGTCCGGCAAGGGCAAGGACGACCACCTCAACGACATGGCGTGGCTGCGCCAGCTGCTCGACTGGCAGAAGGAGACCGAGGACCCGGGCGAGTTCCTGGAGTCCCTGCGCTTCGACCTGTCCCGCAACGAGGTCTTCGTCTTCACGCCGAAGGGCGACGTCATAGCGCTCCCGGCCGGGGCCACACCGGTGGACTTCGCGTACGCGGTCCACACGGAGGTCGGCCACCGGACCATAGGGGCACGGGTCAACGGCCGGCTCGTCCCGCTCGAGTCCACCCTCGACAACGGCGACCTGGTGGAGGTCTTCACCTCCAAGGCGCCCGGGGCCGGCCCCTCCCGGGACTGGCTGGGCTTCGTCAAGTCGCCGCGCGCCCGCAACAAGATCCGCGCGTGGTTCTCCAAGGAGCGCCGCGACGAGGCGATCGAGCAGGGCAAGGACGCCATCGCGCGGGCCATGCGCAAGCAGAACCTGCCGATCCAGCGCATCCTCACGGGCGACTCGCTGGTCACGCTCGCGCACGAGATGCGCTACCCGGACATCTCCTCCCTGTACGCGGCGATCGGCGAGGGCCATGTGGCCGCGCAGAACGTCGTGCAGAAGCTGGTGCAGGCCCTCGGCGGCGAGGAGGCGGCCACCGAGGAGATCGACGAGTCGGTCCCGCCGTCCCGCACCCGCGGCCGCAAGCGGCGCAGCAACAACGACCCCGGTGTCGTGGTCAAGGGCGTCGACGACGTGTGGGTCAAGCTGGCCCGCTGTTGTACGCCCGTGCCCGGCGACCCGATCATCGGATTCGTCACGCGCGGTAGCGGAGTATCGGTTCACCGCAGCGACTGCGTCAACGTCGAGTCACTGTCCCGCGAGCCCGAGCGCATCCTCGACGTCGAATGGGCACCCACCCAGTCCTCGGTCTTCCTGGTCGCCATCCAGGTCGAGGCCCTGGACCGGTCCCGGCTCCTCTCGGACGTCACCCGCGTCCTGTCCGACCAGCACGTCAACATCCTCTCCGCGGCCGTCCAGACCTCCCGCGACCGCGTCGCCACCTCCCGCTTCACCTTCGAGATGGGCGACCCGAAGCACCTCGGCCATGTGCTGAAGGCCGTACGGGGCGTGGAGGGCGTCTACGACGTGTACCGCGTGACGTCGGCACGCAGGCCCTCGTAACCGTCCCGGCGCCACGAAGAGGCCCCCGTACACGACGTACGGGGGCCTCTTCGTCAGCGATGGCGGGAATTCAGCCGCGCATTCAGCCGCCGAACTCCTGCAGGCCCTTCAGCGCCTGGTCGAGCAGCGCCTGACGGCCCTCGAGCTCGCGCTCCAGCTTGTCGGCGCGCGCGGTGTTGCCCTGCGCCCGAGCGGTCTCGATCTGGCCCTTCAGCTTGTCCACGGCGGCCTGGAGCTGACCGGTCAGACCCTCGGCACGCGCGCGTGCCTCAGGGTTCGTCCGGCGCCACTCGGTCTCCTCGGCCTCCTGGATGGCTCGCTCGACGGAGTGCATCCGGCCCTCGACCTTGGGGCGGGCGTCCCGCGGGACATGGCCGATGGCCTCCCAGCGCTCGTTGATCGAACGGAAGGCGGCACGGGCGGCCTTGAGATCCGTGACCGGGAGGATCTTCTCGGCCTCCTCGGCCAGTTCCTCCTTGAGCTTCAGGTTCTCGGACTGCTCGGCGTCCCGCTCGGCGAAGACCGAGCTGCGGGCCGCGAAGAAGACGTCCTGGGCGCCGCGGAAGCGGTTCCACAAGTCGTCCTCGTGCTCGCGCTGGGCGCGGCCCGCCGCCTTCCACTCCGCCATGAGCTCGCGGTACCGGGCGGCCGTGGGGCCCCAGTCCGTCGAGTTCGACAGCGACTCGGCCTCGGAGACCAGCCGCTCCTTGGTCTTGCGGGCCTCCTCGCGCTGCGCGTCCAGCTGCGCGAAGTGCGCCTTGCGACGCTTGGAGAACGCCGACCGCGCGTGCGAGAAGCGGTGCCACAGGTCGTCGTCCGACTTGCGGTCGAGCCGCGGCAGCCCCTTCCACGTGTCCACCAGCGAACGCAGCCGCTCACCGGCCGCCCGCCACTGGTCGGACTGGGCCAGCTGCTCCGCCTCGGCGACCAGGTCCTCCTTGGCCTGCCGGGCCTCGTCGGACTGCTTCGCCCGCTGCGCCTTGCGCTCCTCACGGCGCGCCTCGACGGTCTGCACGAGCTTGTCGAGCCGGGCCCGCAGGGCGTCCAGATCGCCCACCGCGTGGTGCGCGTCGACCTGTTCACGGATGTGGTCGATGGCGACCTGGGCGTCCTTGGCCGACAGATCGGTGGTCTGTACTCGCTTCTCGAGGAGGCCGATCTCGACAACCAGGCCCTCGTACTTGCGCTCGAAGTAGGCCAGCGCCTCCTCGGGGGAGCCGGCCTGCCAGGAACCGACGACCTGCTCGCCGTCGGCCGTACGCACGTACACGGTCCCCGTCTCGTCGACGCGGCCCCACGGGTCGCTGCTCACAGCGCCTCCTCCACATGATGCCTGCGAGGGGCCTCAGCTCCCCCGGGCATCGTCCACAGTTTCGTCACGGCCAACATAGGCGACCAGCGGGTTGCCTGTCCGCATCCAGCGCGACCGAAATTGCGCGGTTGGCCGTGCTGGTCGTCAGGACTTCTTGACCGTCGCCTTGTTGATCACGACCGTCGCGTTCGGGGCCCCGTCACCCTGGCCGGTGCTCTCGCCCGCGGCGGCGATCTTCTTCAGAACGGCCATACCCGATTCAGAAACGGTACCGAACGGTGTGTAGCTGGGCGGAAGCTGACTGTCCTGGTACACGAGGAAGAACTGGCTGCCGCCGGTGTGCGCCTGGCCGGTGTTCGCCATCGCCACCGTGCCGGCCGGGTAGACGTTGTCCTTGAGGCTCTTGTCCTTCAGGTTCTCGTCCGGAATCGTGTAGCCGGGACCGCCGCTGCCGCTGCCCGTGGGGTCACCGCACTGCAGCACGTAGATGTTGCTCGTGGTGAGACGGTGGCACTTCGTGTGGTCGAAGTAGCCCTTGTTCGCCAGGAAGTCGAACGAGTTCACGGTGTGCGGGGCCGCCGACGTCTTCAGCGCGATGTCTATGTCACCGCACGTCGTGGCCAGTTTCATCGTGTACTTCGCCGACTTGTCGATGGTCAGCGCCGGTTCCTTCTTCCAGTTCTGCGTCTTGACCTTGCCGGCGGCGGGCTTCTCGCACGGGTCCTTGGCGGCGCTGGGGGAGGCGGACGGGCTTGCCTCCGAGCTCGCGTTCGCCTTGTCGTCGTCCTTGAGGACGCCCGTCGTGTACAGGGCCAGGCTGCCGATCAGGATCACGCCGAGCACCGACGCGATCACCGAGTTGCGTACGCGCGCCTTGCGCCGCGCGGCAGTACGCCGCTGCTGCTGCCGCAAGAACTTCTCCCGGGCGAGCTGACGCTTCCGCTGTTCCTGGGTGACCACCGGGTTCTCTCCTCGTGCGTCTCGTACGTCGACTGGGACGCGTGCGTCTTGTGAGCCGACCGCCTGCGTGTGCCCCGTACCGTATATGGGTTCGCTGAGGAATCGGCAGCGCCGGTAGTCTCTGACCACAGGCGAAGCCCGTCGGGGCCCCTGAAAGGGCGTCGACAAGCCCTCCCGTATCGACACAACGAAGGACGATCGTGCTCATTGCCGGGTTCCCCGCCGGAGCATGGGGGACGAACTGTTATCTCGTCGCCCCCGCCGCCGGTGAGGAGTGCGTGATCATCGACCCGGGCCACCAGGCGGCCCCCGGAGTCGAGGAAGCGATCAAGAAGCATCGGCTCAAGCCCGTCGCCGTCGTCCTCAGCCACGGCCACATCGACCACGTGGCCTCGGTCGTCCCGGTGTGCGGCGCGCACGACGTACCGGCCTGGATCCACCCCGAGGACCGCTACATGATGAGCGACCCCGAGAAGGCGCTCGGCCGGTCCATCGGGATGCCGCTCATGGGTGAACTCACCGTGGGGGAGCCGGACGACGTCAAGGAGCTGACCGACGGCGCGAAGCTGGAACTCGCCGGTCTGGAACTGTCCGTCGCGCACGCGCCCGGCCATACCAAGGGGTCGGTGACGTTCCGGATGCCCGAGACCACGGAGATCCCGTCGGTCTTCTTCTCGGGCGACCTGCTCTTCGCCGGCTCCATCGGACGCACCGACCTGCCCGGCGGTGACATGGCCGAGATGCTCGACTCGCTGGCCCGCGTGTGCCTGCCGCTCGACGACTCGACCGTGGTCCTGTCCGGCCACGGCCCCCAGACGACCATCGGCCAGGAGCGCGCCACCAACCCGTATCTGCGGCAGGTGGCCGCCGGCGGCCAGGGAGCATCCCAGGCTCCCCGACGAGGAATGTGACGAGAGACTTCCCGTGAGCACCTTTCAGGCCCCCAAGGGCACGTACGACCTTCTGCCGCCCGACTCCGCCAAGTACCTCGCCGTCCGCGAGGCGATCGCCGCGCCGCTGCGCAACTCCGGCTACGGCTACGTCGAGACGCCCGGCTTCGAGAGCGTCGAGCTGTTCGCGCGCGGTGTCGGCGAGTCGACCGACATCGTGACGAAGGAGATGTACGCCTTCGAGACCAAGGGCGGCGACAAGCTCGCCCTGCGCCCCGAGGGCACGGCCTCCGTGCTGCGCGCGGCTCTGGAGGCCAACCTGCACAAGGCGGGCAACCTGCCGGTCAAGCTCTGGTACTCCGGTTCGTACTACCGCTACGAGCGCCCGCAGAAGGGTCGTTACAGGCACTTCTCCCAGGTCGGCGCCGAGGCCATCGGTGCCGAGGACCCCGCTCTGGACGCCGAGTTGATCATCCTGGCCGACCAGGCGTACCGCTCGCTCGGCCTGCGTGACTTCCGCGTCCTACTCAACAGCCTGGGCGACAAGGAGTGCCGCCCCGTCTACCGGGCCGCGCTGCAGGACTTCCTGCGCGGCCTGGACCTGGACGAGGACACACTGCGCCGCGCGGAGATCAACCCGCTCCGGGTGCTGGACGACAAGCGTGAGTCGGTCCAGAAGCAGCTCGGGGACGCCCCGTTGCTGCGCGACTACCTCTGCGACGCCTGCAAGGCGTACCACGAGGAGGTCCGCGAGCTGATCACCGCGGCGGGCGTCGCCTTCGAGGACGACCCGAAGCTGGTCCGCGGCCTGGACTACTACACGCGGACCACCTTCGAGTTCGTCCACGACGGTCTGGGCTCGCAGTCCGCGGTGGGCGGCGGCGGTCGCTACGACGGCCTGTCCGAGATGATCGGCGGCCCCGCGCTGCCGTCGGTGGGCTGGGCGCTGGGCGTCGACCGCACGGTCCTCGCCCTGGAGGCCGAGGGCGTCGAGCTCGAACTCCCCGCCTCCACCACGGTGTTCGCGGTCCCGCTGGGCGAGGAGGCCCGCCGGATCCTGTTCGCCAAGGTCACCGAGTTGCGCAAGCTCGGCATCGCCGCCGACTTCTCCTACGGCGGCAAGGGCCTCAAGGGCGCCATGAAGAACGCCAACCGCAGCGGTGCCCGTTTCGCGATCGTCGCAGGCGAGCGCGACCTGGCCGAGGGCGTCGTCCAGCTCAAGGACATGGAGTCCGGTGACCAGACGGCGGTCGGGGTCAACGAGATCGTCGCGGAACTGGAGTCGCGGCTCGGCTAGGACCTGTCCGGCCGATCACGGTGGAGGAAAGCAGCGGCGCCCGATCGGCGCCGGTCCCCCGCGCTCGAGCGAAGCCGAGCGTGGGGGGAGCGCGTGCCAGTCCCCGCGTCTGCGGCGTGATCCAAAACGTCAGGTCCAGCCGCACCCACGCGTGGCGGGGGCGCCGGATGTCCTGCGACGTCCGGCGCCCCTCGCGCATCGCGGCAGGGCGCTGGGGCGCGCGGTGTCCGGAACCGGACGTCGAGGCGCCCCCGCACGTACATCCTTATGGGGATCTAACGGTGCGCACACGCGCGCGTGCGGCAGAATGGCCCCTGCCCGAAGATGGTCCAGGTCCCAAGTGACGGAATCGGCGTGATGAGCAAGACCACTGTCAAAGACGTCTCCACCGAGCCCGAGCCGGAGCGTGCCGAGGTGGCCGCGCCGCGGACGGTGGGCGGCAGCCGTGCCTTCGCCCTGATGCTGGTGATCACCGGCGCGGCCGGCCTGCTCGCCGCGTGGATCATCACGATCGACAAGTTCAAGCTGCTCGAGGCCAAGGTCGAAGGCACGACCTTCACGCCGGGCTGCAGCCTGAACCCGGTGGTCTCCTGCGGCAGCGTGATGGAGAGCAAGCAGGCCGCCGCCTTCGGCTTCCCCAACCCGGTGCTCGGCCTGGTCTGCTACGGCATCGTCATCTGCGTCGGCATGAGCCTGCTCGCCCGCGCCCGCTTCCCGCGCTGGTACTGGCTCACCTTCAACTTCGGCACGCTCTTCGGCGTGAGCTTCTGCGCCTGGCTGATGTTCCAGTCGCTGTACCGGATCAACGCGCTGTGCCTGTGGTGCTCCCTGGCCTGGGTCGCGACGATCATCATGTTCTGGTACGTCACCTCGTTCAACATCCGCAACGGCTTCCTGCCCGCCCCGCGCTGGCTGAAGAGCTTCTTCGGTGAGTTCACCTGGGTCATGCCGGTCCTGCACATCGGCATCATCGGCATGCTGATCCTCACCCGTTGGTGGGACTTCTGGACCAGCTGACCGTCCCGAAGGGATTGTCAGTGCGGTGTTTTAGGGTTTCAGCGTGGAGCCCGACCTGTTCACCGCCGCAGCAGAAGAACGCCAGGAGAAGGACCCGACCGGCAGCCCCCTGGCGGTCCGGATGCGCCCGCGCACTCTCGACGAGGTGGTGGGCCAGCAGCACCTGCTGAAGCCGGGCTCCCCCCTGCGCCGCCTGGTCGGCGAGGGCGCCAAGGGTCCGGCCGGGCCGTCCTCGGTGATCCTCTGGGGCCCGCCCGGCACCGGCAAGACGACCCTCGCGTACGTCGTCTCCAAGGCCACCAACAAGCGCTTCGTCGAGCTCTCCGCGATCACCGCCGGCGTCAAGGAGGTCCGCACGGTCATCGACGGCGCCCGCCGCGCCACCGGGGGATACGGCAAGGAGACCGTCCTCTTCCTCGACGAGATCCACCGCTTCAGCAAGGCCCAGCAGGACTCCCTCCTCCCGGCCGTCGAGAACCGCTGGGTGACCCTGATCGCGGCGACGACGGAGAACCCGTACTTCTCCGTCATCTCGCCCCTGCTCTCCCGCTCCCTCCTGCTCACCCTCGAACCCCTCACCGACGACGACCTGCGCGGCCTGCTGCACCGCGCTCTGGCCGACGAGCGCGGGCTCGCCGGCGCCGTCACCCTCCCCGAGGACACCGAGCACCACCTGCTGCGCATCGCCGGCGGTGACGCCCGCCGCGCCCTGACCGCCCTGGAGGCCGCCGCCGGGGCCGCGCTCGACAAGGGTGAGACCGAGATCGGCCTGACGACGCTGGAGGAGACCGTCGACCGGGCCGCCGTGAAGTACGACCGCGACGGCGACCAGCACTACGACGTGGCCAGCGCGCTGATCAAGTCCATCCGCGGCTCCGACGTCGACGCCGCCCTGCACTACCTGGCCCGGATGATCGAGGCCGGCGAGGACCCCCGCTTCATCGCCCGCCGACTGATGATCTCGGCCAGCGAGGACATCGGCCTCGCCGATCCCAACGCCCTGCCCATCGCGGTCGCCGCCGCGCAGGCCGTCGCCATGATCGGCTTCCCCGAAGCCGCCCTCACCCTCAGCCACGCCACCATCGCCCTCGCCCTGGCCCCCAAGTCCAACTCCGCGACCACGGCGATCGGCGCCGCCCTCGAGGACGTACGCAAGGGACTGGCCGGACCCGTCCCGCCGCATCTGCGCGACGGGCACTACAAGGGCGCGGCCAAGCTGGGGCACGCGCAGGGGTACGTGTACCCGCACGACCTGCCCGAGGGGATCGCCCCCCAGCAGTACGCGCCGGACGCCATCAAGGAGCGCGAGTACTACGCGCCGTCCCGGCACGGCGCCGAGGCGCGGTACGCGGACGCCGTGGAGTGGACCAGGAAGCACCTCGGTCGAAAGCGGTCCTGAGCACCCTGTAAACTCGGTCGGAGCGCTGCGTCCTGTGCAGTCAGAACAGGACAGTCAGCCGGAGCACCGGTCCTCCGGGACCGGCTCCAGGAGCGTCGCGCACCGTCGAACGGTGTCGCGGGCAGCCCACCACCACCCGCACTTCCGGGAACGGTCGGTGGGCCACTCGCGTGCTGCACGTATGTGCCCAGACCAGGGGAGCGGCTGCCCACCAGGCCCGAAGAGGGGTCCGGAGGGTTTCCCCGGCTGCGGATGCGACCTCCCTTAACCCTGACAAGCCGGAAAGCCTGAGAAAAGAGACAAAGACAGTGGCGAACCAGTCCCGCCCCAAGGTCAAGAAGTCGCGTGCCCTCGGCATCGCGCTGACCCCGAAGGCCGTCAAGTACTTCGAGGCCCGCCCCTACCCGCCGGGTGAGCACGGCCGTGGCCGCAAGCAGAACTCGGACTACAAGGTCCGTCTGCTCGAGAAGCAGCGTCTGCGCGCCCAGTACGACGTGTCCGAGCGCCAGCTCGTCCGCGCCTACGAGCGTGCCTCCAAGGTCCAGGGCAAGACCGGTGAGGCCCTGATCATCGAGCTCGAGCGCCGTCTCGACGCCCTGGTCCTGCGTTCGGGCATCGCCCGCACCATCTACCAGGCCCGTCAGATGGTCGTCCACGGCCACATCGAGGTCAACGGCCAGAAGGTCGACAAGCCGTCCTTCCGTGTCCGTCCCGACGACGTCGTGATGGTCCGCGAGCGCAGCCGCGAGAAGACCCTCTTCTCCATCGCCCGTGAGGGTGGCTTCGCCCCCGACGGCGAGACCCCGCGCTACCTCCAGGTGAACCTCCGCGCCCTGGCCTTCCGCCTGGACCGCGAGCCGAACCGCAAGGAGATCCCGGTGATCTGCGACGAGCAGCTCGTCGTCGAGTACTACGCCCGCTGATCACCCGGCAGGCGTAAGCACCACCTCGGCCCGCCGTCTCCCCACCTTCCGGGTGGGCGAGGCGGCGGGCTCGTGCGTACCCCCACCGCGCGCCAGGCGCTAATCCGGTACGGAGCGCCATCCCCGGCGCGATAGGCTCGGTGCACGACTTTCTCGATGTAGACCGATGTAGAGGCACGTTTCAGGGAGCGGGTGCGCAGTGTCCGGTGGAGAGGTGGCCGGGATCCTGGTGGCCGTCTTCTGGGCGATCCTGGTCTCCTTCCTCGCGGTGGCCCTCGCGAGGCTGGCCCAGACGCTCAAGGCGACCACCAAGCTCGTGGCGGACGTGACCGACCAGGCCGTCCCGCTGCTGGCCGACGCCTCCGCGGCGGTGCGCTCCGCGCAGACCCAGATCGACCGGGTCGACGCGATCGCGTCGGACGTCCAGGAGGTCACGTCGAACGCGTCCGCGCTGTCGACGACCGTCGCCTCCACCTTCGGCGGCCCCCTGGTCAAGGTCGCCGCCTTCGGCTACGGCGTACGCCGGGCCCTCGGCGGCCGCAAGGACGACGTGCCCGCCAAGGCGCCCCGCAGCACCGTGATCGTCGGACGCACGGTCTCGGCCTCGCGGTGGGGCAAGCGGAAGAAGGACTGAGCGAACCGATGTTCCGCCGTACGTTCTGGTTCACCTCCGGCGTCGCCGCCGGTGTGTGGGCCACCACCAAGGTCAACCGTAAGCTGCGGCAGCTGACTCCCGAGAGCCTCGCCGCGACCGCGGCCAACAAGGCGATCGAGACGGGCCACCGGCTCAAGGACCGCGCGGTGGGCTTCGCACTCGACGTCCGCGACAACATGGCCCAGCGGGAGGCCGAGCTGGGAGACGCGCTCGGGATCAACACCGACCCCGAACTCCCCGCGCCCCGGCGGTTCGCCGCCATCGAGAACCGCAACGACCCGAAGTACACCGACGAGAAGTACACCGACAACACGACGTACCTCGGCAACACGACGTACTCGTACAACCGGAATGAGGACCACTGATGGAGTCGGCTGAGATCCGCCGCCGCTGGCTGAGCTTCTTCGAGGAGCGCGGGCACACCGTCGTCCCTTCGGCGTCGCTCATCGCGGACGACCCGACTCTGCTCCTCGTCCCGGCCGGCATGGTGCCCTTCAAGCCCTACTTCCTGGGCGAGGTCAAGCCGCCCTTCGCGCGCGCCACCAGCGTGCAGAAGTGCGTACGCACGCCCGACATCGAAGAGGTCGGCAAGACCACCCGCCACGGCACGTTCTTCCAGATGTGCGGCAACTTCTCGTTCGGCGACTACTTCAAGGAAGGCGCCATCAAGCACGCCTGGGAGCTGCTCACCAGCCCCCAGGACAAGGGTGGTTACGGCCTGGAGCCGGAGAAGCTCTGGATCACCGTCTACAAGGACGACGACGAGGCCGAGCGCATCTGGCACGAGGTCGTCGGGGTGCCGAAGGAGCGCATCCAGCGCCTCGGCATGAAGGACAACTACTGGTCCATGGGCGTCCCCGGCCCCTGCGGCCCCTGCTCCGAGATCAACTACGACCGCGGCCCCGAGTTCGGCGTCGAAGGCGGCCCCGCCGTCAACGACGAGCGGTACGTGGAGATCTGGAACCTCGTCTTCATGCAGTACGAGCGTGGCGAGGGCATCGGCAAGGACAACTTCGAGATCCTCGGAGACCTGCCGAGCAAGAACATCGACACGGGCCTCGGCATGGAGCGCCTCGCCATGATTCTGCAGGGCGTGCAGAACATGTACGAGATCGACACCTCCATGGCCGTCATCAAGAAGGCCACCGAGCTGACCGGCGTGGCCTACGGCGACGCCCACGACTCGGACGTCTCCCTGCGCGTGGTCACCGACCACATGCGTACGTCCGTGATGCTCATCGGCGACGGCGTCACCCCCGGCAACGAGGGCCGCGGTTACGTCCTGCGCCGCATCATGCGCCGCGCCATCCGCAACATGCGCCTGCTCGGCGCCACCGGCCCGGTCGTCAAGGACCTCATCGACACCGTCATCGCGATGATGGGCCAGCAGTACCCGGAGCTGGTCACCGACCGCGAGCGCATCGAGAAGGTCGCCCTCGCCGAGGAGAACGCCTTCCTCAAGACGCTGAAGGCCGGCACCAACATCCTCGACACCGCCGTCACCGAGACCAAGCAGGCCGGTGGCACGGTCCTGGCCGGCGACAAGGCGTTCCTGCTCCACGACACCTGGGGCTTCCCGATCGACCTCACCCTCGAGATGGCCGCCGAGCAGGGCCTCTCCGTGGACGAGGACGGCTTCCGCCGCCTGATGAAGGAGCAGCGGGAACGCGCCAAGGCCGACGCCCAGTCCAAGAAGACCGGCCACGCCGGCGTCGGCGCCTACCGCGAGATCGCCGACAAGGCCGGCGAGACCGAGTTCATCGGCTACTCGGACAGCGAGGGCGAGTCCACGATCGTCGGCATCCTCGTCGACGGCGTCTCCTCCCCGGCCGCCACCGAGGGCGACGAGGTCGAGATCGTCCTGGACCGCACCCCGTTCTACGCCGAGGGCGGCGGCCAGATCGGCGACACCGGCCGCATCAAGGTCGACACCGGTGCCGTCATCGAGATCCGCGACTGCCAGAAGCCGGTCCCGGGTGTGTACGTCCACAAGGGAGTCGTCCAGGTCGGCGAGGTCACGGTCGGCGCCACGGCCCACGCCTCGATCGACTCCCGTCGCCGTACGGCCATCGCCCGCGCCCACTCGGCCACCCACCTCACCCACCAGGCCCTGCGCGACGCCCTCGGCCCGACGGCCGCCCAGGCCGGTTCCGAGAACCAGCCCGGCCGTTTCCGCTTCGACTTCGGCTCGCCGTCCGCCGTGCCGACGACCGTGATGACCGACGTCGAGCAGAAGATCAACGAGGTGCTCGCCCGTGACCTCGACGTCCGCGCCGACGTCATGGGCATCGACGAGGCCAAGAAGCAGGGCGCCATCGCCGAGTTCGGCGAGAAGTACGGCGAGCGCGTCCGCGTGGTCACCATCGGCGACTTCTCCAAGGAGCTGTGCGGCGGCACGCACGTGCACAACACCGCCCAGCTGGGCCTCGTGAAGCTGCTCGGCGAGTCCTCCATCGGCTCCGGTGTCCGCCGTATCGAGGCCCTGGTCGGTGTCGACGCCTACAACTTCCTCGCCCGTGAGCACACGGTCGTCGCCCAGCTCCAGGAGCTGATCAAGGGACGTCCGGAGGAGCTCCCGGAGAAGGTCTCCGCCATGCTCGGCAAGCTGAAGGACGCCGAGAAGGAGATCGAGAAGTTCCGCGCCGAGAAGGTGCTCCAGGCCGCCGCCGGTCTCGTGGAGTCCGCCAAGGACGTCCGCGGGATCGCCGTCGTCACCGGGCAGGTCCCGGACGGCACCACGCCGGACGACCTGCGCAAGCTGGTCCTCGACGTGCGCGGCCGTATCCAGGGCGGACGGGCCGCCGTGGTGGCCCTGTTCACGGTCAACAACGGCAAGCCGCTGACCGTCATCGCCACCAACGAGGCCGCCCGTGAGCGCGGTCTCAAGGCCGGTGACCTGGTCCGCACGGCCGCCAAGACCCTCGGCGGTGGCGGTGGCGGCAAGCCGGACGTCGCCCAGGGCGGTGGCCAGAACCCGGCCGCCGTCGGCGAAGCCGTCGACGCCGTCGAGCGTCTTGTGGCGGAAACGGCCAAGTGAGTTCGGCGATGAGAAGGGGACGTCGACTCGCGATCGACGTCGGGGACGCCCGCATCGGGGTCGCTTCCTGCGACCCCGACGGGATCCTCGCGACCCCGGTCGAGACGGTCCCCGGCAGGGACCTCCCGGCAGCGCACCGAAGGCTGAAGCAACTGGTCGAGGAGTACGAGCCGATCGAGGTCGTCGTCGGTCTCCCTCGCTCCCTCAAGGGGGGCGAGGGCCCGGCCGCGGTAAAGGTTCGCGGCTTCGCGCAGGAGCTGGCGAAGGGCATCGCACCGGTCCCGGTCCGCCTCGTCGACGAGCGGATGACGACCGTGACGGCCAGTCAGGGACTGCGCGCCTCAGGGGTGAAGACGAAGAAGGGCCGCTCGGTCATCGACCAGGCAGCCGCTGTGATCATCCTTCAGCAGGCGCTCGAATCCGAACGGGTGTCAGGTAAAGCACCCGGCGAGGGCGTCGAAGTGGTCATCTGATCGCGATACGGTAACGTTCCGCGCGATGCGGTGGTGTTCGAACAGCCGCCGCACAGAGAGAGGCGGGACGGGAACAGGGCGGTGAAGCCGCGTGACCGCCGCCTCGCGGCTCTAGGGGATCGATGACTGAGTATGGCCGGGGCCCAGGCTCCGAACCGTGGCATCCGGAGGACCCGTTGTACGGGGACGGCGGATGGGGAGGGCAGCAGGCCCACGAGGGCCAGCAGTCTGCCTACGGCGGCCAGCAGCAGCACTATCCGCAGCAGCCGCAGCAGCCGGGATACGGCGACTGGGGCGACGGCCAGCAGGCCGCCTACGGTCAGGCGCAGCAGCACCAGTACGACCCGCAGCACCACCAGCAGCACTATGACCCGCAGCAGTACGCGGCGCAGGGGCAGGGGCAGCAGCCGTACGATCAGGGCGGCTGGAGCAACGACACCGGCGGGCAGCCGCACGTCCCGTACCCCGCCGACCCGACGGACCCCTACGGGCAGCAGCCCGTCGGCCACGGCGCCGAGCAGCCCGACTTCTACGGCACGCAGGACGCGTATCCGCCGCCGGAGCCGCCTGGCCGCCGCCGCGCGGAACCGGAGCCCGAGACCGACTGGGACCCGGGACCCGACCAGGGCGAGCACGCCTTCTTCGCGGGCGGCAGTGAGGACGACGAGGACGACCAGCCGGGAGACCGCCGAGGGCGCGGCGACCGGCGCGGCCGCGGCGACAAGGGCGGCAAGGGGAAGGGCAAGGGCAAGAAGGGCCGCAACGGGGTCGCTTGCCTGGTGGTCGTGCTCGTCCTCGGTGGCGGCATCGCCGGCGCCGGCTACTTCGGCTACCAGTTCTACAAAAATCGTTTCGCCCCGGCGCCCGACTACGCGGGCAGCGGCACCAGCGAGAAGGTGACGGTCACCATTCCGGAAGGTGCTTTCGGCTCCGATATCGGGCGGATGCTGAAGGCGGCCGGCGTGGTGAAGAGCGTCGATGCCTTCGTTGCCGCGCAGTCGCAGAACCCCGACGGGGACAAGATCCAGGCGGGCGCCTACATCTTGAAGACGCACATGTCTGCCGCCAGCGCCGTCGCGATGATGCTCGACGGCAAGAGTCAGGCCAATGTGATGGTCAAGCCGGGGCAGCGCAACGTGCAGGTGTACAAGGTGATCGACCAGAAACTCGATCTCGCCTCCGGCACCACCTGGAAGACGGCCGAGAAGGAGTACAAGAGCCTCGGACTGCCGAGCTGGGCGAACGACAACAAGGACATAAAGGACCCGCTGGAGGGCTTCCTCTACCCGGGTACCTACGGCGCCGCCAAGGGCATGAAGCCCGAGACGGTCCTGAAGGAGATGGTGGGCCGGGCCAGCAAGGCGTACGCCAAGTACGACCTGGAGGCGGAGGCCCGGAAGCTCAAGCTGGAGAGCCCGCTGCAGGTCATCACGGTCGCGAGCCTTGTCCAGGCCGAGGGCAAGACGCACGACGACTTCCGCAAGATGGCGGAGGTGGTCTACAACCGCCTCAAGCCCACGAACACCGAGACCAACCAGAAGCTGCAGTTCGACTCGACCTTCAATTACCTGAAGAACGAGAGCAAGATCAATATCGGCGAGTCCGAGATCAACAGCAATCAGGACCCGTACAACACGTACACCCAGAGGGGCCTTCCGCCCGGGCCGATCGGCAATCCGGGCGACGACGCGCTGAAGGCGACGCTGAATCCGACGAACGACGGCTGGATCTACTTCGTGGCGACCGACGGTGAGAACAAGACCGAGTTCGCCAAGACGTACGCGGAATTCCAGCGGCTCAAGGACAAGTTCAACGAAGCGTCCGCGAACTGAGTCCCGCCGGTCTGCGACCATGACAACCGAACACCGAGGGACCACCGCGACGTGGGCGAAAGTCCTGGCCGTGGTGGTGTTCGCCGCGCTGGCGGTGGTCGTGTGGGCGATGATCGACATCGGCTCGCCGGAGGACACGACGCCGGGGGGCAAGTCCTCGTGGACCACACCGGGCGCGACACGGAGCGCTTCGCCGTCGCCCGCGTCGCCCTGAGACGAAGGGTGAGAACCAATGAGCGACACAGTGCACACGGGACGCGCCGGGGGGCGCCGGGCCGCCGTGCTCGGCAGCCCCATCGCCCACTCCCTCTCGCCGGTGCTGCACCGCGCCGCGTACCGGGAACTGGGACTCGCGGACTGGTCGTACGACCGCTTCGAGGTCGACGAGGCGACCCTGCCCGAGTTCTTCGAGCGGCTGGACGAGACGTGGGCGGGACTGTCGTTGACGATGCCGTTGAAGCGGGCCGTGATTCCACTGCTCGACGAGATCAGCGAGACGGCGACCTCTGTCGAGGCGGTCAACACGGTCGTGTTCACCGAGGACGGCCGCCGCGTCGGGGACAACACCGACATCCCCGGCATGGTGGCCGCCCTGCGCGAACGCGGCATCGAACAGGTCGACTCGGCGGCCATCCTCGGCGCCGGCGCCACCGCGTCCTCCGCGCTGGCCGCGCTGTCCCGGGTCTGCACCGGCGAGGTCGTCGCCTACGTTCGCAGCGAGGCGCGCGCCGCTGAGATGCGGCAGTGGGGCGAGCGGCTCGACGTGGAGGTCCGTACGGCGGACTGGTCGGACGCGGAGCAGGCGCTGCGTGCCCCGCTGGTCGTCGCGACCACCCCGGCCGGTACGGCGGACGCCCTCGCCTCCGCCGTACCCGAGCGGCCCGCCACCCTCTTCGACGTGCTCTACGACCCCTGGCCGACCGCCCTCGCGGCCCGCTGGTCCATGTACGGCGGGGCCGTGGTCAGCGGGCTCGACCTGCTGGTGCACCAGGCGGTGCTCCAGGTCGAGCAGATGACCGGCCGCAGCCCGGCTCCCGTGGACGCCATGCGAAAAGCGGGCGAACGCGCGCTCGACGCCCGATAGGATCCGCTGGGATCCGCCGGGGGGCGGAGCAAGACCAGGATCAGTACCAGGGGGGTGTCCACTCATGTCCGCAGGCGTGCCGCTCGCGTCCGGAAAGAGCGAGATCTTCGAGATCGTCCTGAAATTCATGCCGGACTGGGTGCAGGTGACCGTGCTCAGTCTGGTCATCGCGGCAGTTCTGATCTCGTGGGTCCTCAAGCTGAAGCGCTGGATCGCACGTCGGCGCGGGGTGAGCGCCGGTGCGCCGGTCCAGGCGGCGGCCCAGCACGGACAGGGGCGGGGCGCGGACTATCTGGGCCCGTACGCGCCCCAGCAGGCACAGCAGCCGCGGCAGCCGAGCGGTGCCGACTTCCTCGGCTCCTACGCGCCGCAGCAGCAGCCGCAGCGGGACGGATCGGCCTGAAGCCCCTGCAGTCCCGTCGTGAGCCGGTCGCGTCCGCTGTGTGGACCGGCGGCCGGGTCCGCGGGACGGACGTGGGAGGATCGGAGATGGCGGGCCAGGGTCGCGCACCCGGTCGCGCCGTCGCCGTACGCGATGACGCGCGTACGCAGGGCAGCAGCAGGGCGCGAATACTGAGGAGCACCGTTGAGCAGGTTGCGCTGGCTGACCGCGGGGGAGTCCCACGGTCCCGCACTCGTGGCGACGCTGGAGGGCCTTCCCGCCGGTGTGCCGATCACCACGGAGATGGTCGCCGACCATCTGGCACGGCGGCGGCTCGGCTACGGTCGCGGTGCCCGGATGAAGTTCGAGCAGGACGAGGTCACCTTCCTCGGCGGGGTGCGGCACGGCCTCACTCTGGGCTCGCCGGTCGCGGTCATGGTCGGCAACACCGAGTGGCCCAAGTGGGAGCAGGTCATGGCGGCCGACCCCATCGACCCCGACGTCCTCGCGGGCCTCGCCCGCAACGCGCCGCTGACCCGGCCCCGGCCCGGCCACGCCGACCTCGCCGGTATGCAGAAGTACGGCTTCGACGAGGCCCGGCCGATCCTGGAGCGCGCCTCGGCCCGGGAGACCGCGGCCCGGGTGGCCCTCGGCGCGGTGGCCCGTTCGTACCTCAAGGAGACGGCCGGGATCGAGATCGTCTCGCACGTCGTCGAACTGGCCGCCGCGAAGGCCCCGTACGGCGTCTACCCGACCCCCGCCGACGTCGAGAAGCTCGACGCCGACCCGGTGCGCTGCCTGGACGCCGACGCGTCGAAGGCGATGGTCGCGGAGATCGACCAGGCCCACAAGGACGGCGACACCCTCGGTGGCGTGGTCGAGGTGCTGGCGTACGGCGTGCCGGTGGGCCTCGGCTCCCACGTGCACTGGGACCGCAAGCTGGACGCCCGGCTGGCCGCCGCGCTCATGGGCATCCAGGCGATCAAGGGCGTCGAGCTCGGCGACGGCTTCGACCTGGCGCGGGTGCCCGGCTCGAAGGCCCACGACGAGATCCTCAGCACGCCCGAGGGCATCAAGCGGGCGACCGGCCGCTCCGGCGGCACCGAGGGCGGGCTCACCACCGGTGAGCTGCTGCGCGTACGGGCCGCGATGAAGCCGATCGCCACCGTGCCCCGCGCCCTGCAGACAGTGGACGTCGTCACGGGTGAGCCCGCGCAGGCCCACCACCAGCGCTCCGACGTCTGCGCCGTGCCCGCGGCCGGGATCGTCGCCGAGGCCATGGTCGCCCTCGTCCTCGCCGACGCGGTCGCGGAGAAGTTCGGCGGTGACAGCGTCACCGAGACCCGCCGCAACGTGCGGTCCTACCTCGACAACCTCACCGTCCGATGAGCGCTCCGCTGGTCGTGCTGGTCGGCCCCATGGGGGTCGGCAAGTCCACCGTGGGCGAGCTGCTGGCGGAGCGGCTCGGTGTCGGATACCGGGACACCGACGCCGACATCGTCGCGGCGCAGGGCCGGCCCATCGCCGACATCTTCGTCGAGGAGGGCGAGCCCGCCTTCCGCGCCCTGGAGAAGGAGGCCGTACGGCAGGCCCTCGCCGAGCACGACGGCGTCCTCGCCCTCGGCGGCGGCGCGATCCTCGACGCCGGCACGCGCGAGCTGCTCGTCGACCGGCGCGTCGTGTACCTGTCGATGGACGTCGAGGAGGCGGTCAAGCGCACCGGCCTCAACGCGGCCCGGCCGCTGCTCGCCGTCAACCCGCGCAAGCAGTGGCGCGAGCTGATGGAGGCGCGGCGCCACCTCTACGAGGAGGTCGCCACGGCCGTCGTACCGACGGACGGCCGTACGCCCGAAGAGGTCACACAAGCCGCCTTGGACGCTTTGGAGTTGAAGACTGTATCTCCCGGGGGACAGCCCCCGGACCCCCGGCCGGAGGACGTCGTGGCTCAGCAGGTGACAAGGATCAGGGTAGGCGGCAGCGCGGGCTCCGAGCCCTACGAGGTGCTGGTCGGCCGGCAACTGCTCGGTGAGCTGGGCGGCTTGATCGGTGACAGGGTCAAGCGGGTCGCCGTGATCCACCCCGAGGCGCTCGCCGAGACCGGTGACGCGCTCCGCGCCGACCTGGCCGAGCAGGGCTACGAGGCCGTCGCCATCCAGGTGCCGAACGCGGAGGAGGCCAAGACCGCCGAGGTCGCCGCCTACTGCTGGAAGGCGCTCGGCCAGTCCGGCTTCACGCGCACCGACGTCGTCGTGGGCGTCGGCGGCGGCGCGACCACCGACCTCGCCGGCTTCGTCGCCGCGACCTGGCTGCGCGGGGTGCGCTGGATCGCCGTCCCCACCACCGTGCTGGCCATGGTCGACGCGGCCGTCGGCGGCAAGACCGGCATCAACACCGCCGAGGGCAAGAACCTGGTGGGTGCCTTCCACCCGCCCGCCGGCGTGCTGTGCGACCTGGCGGCGCTGGATTCGTTGCCGGTCAACGACTACGTGTCCGGTCTGGCGGAGATCATCAAGGCCGGCTTCATCGCCGACCCGGTGATCCTCGACCTCATCGAGTCCGACCCCGAGGCCGCCCGCACCCCCGCCGGCCCGCACACCGCCGAACTCATCGAACGTTCCATCAAGGTCAAGGCGGACGTCGTCTCCTCCGACCTGAAGGAGTCGGGCCTGCGGGAGATCCTCAACTACGGCCACACTCTCGCGCACGCCATCGAGAAGAACGAGCGCTACAAGTGGCGGCACGGCGCGGCGGTCTCGGTCGGCATGCACTTCGCCGCAGAACTCGGCCGCCTGGCGGGCCGGTTGGACGACGCCACGGCCGACCGTCACCGCACGGTCCTGGAGTCGGTGGGCCTGCCCCTGCACTACCGCTACGACCAGTGGCCCAAGCTCCTGGAGACCATGAAGGTCGACAAGAAGTCCCGCGGCGACCTGCTCCGCTTCATCGTCCTCGACGGCCTCGCCAAGCCGACCGTCCTGGAGGGTCCCGACCCGGCGGTCCTGCTCGCCGCCTACGGCGAGGTCGGTCAGTAAGTCCCCCCGCGCGAGCTTCCGCCCGATTCGCCTTCCGCCCCGGGCACTTGGTGCCGCCCCCGGTCGTTCCCACAACGACAGCCGGGGGCGGTACCGTTCGGACGAGGCTCCCACCACGCCCTTTAGGCTGTCGGGGGAAAGCGGGTTCACCCCCGCTGCCAGCGCCAATTGCCTGTACGAGACGGAGTGGCACCGGATGCAGCACGCAGTGGGGTCTCCGCTGCCGCAGCCCCCTCAGCCGGGGCACGGTCCGGCCGCCGGTTGGTCGCCGGCCGCACACCACCCGGGGCCGCACCACCCGGGCCCCCATCAGGGGCCCGCCCCCGTGCCCCCGCCGCCCCCGGGCTTCACCGGAGCGCCCCACACCCCGCCGGTCCCCCCGGTGCCGCCCGCACCGCACTCCCCGGCCCCCGACACCACCGGCCACCTCCCGCTCCCGCCGGGCGGCCCGGTGGCAGCGCCCAGCGCACCCCCCACCCCGGCCGCGCCCGACCCGACGACCACCACCCTGGCGGTCCTCCTGATCGGCCCCGCGGGCGCCGGCAAGACGAGCGTCGCCAAGTACTGGGCCGAGCATCGACGCGTCCCCACCGCGCACATCAGCCTCGACGACGTCCGCGAATGGGTCCGCTCCGGCTTCGCCGACCCCCAGTCCGGCTGGAACGACCACTCCGAGGCGCAGTACCGCCTCGCCCGCCGCACCTGCGGTTTCGCCGCCCGCAACTTCCTCGCCAACGGCATCTCCTGCATCCTCGACGACGCCGTCTTCCCCGACCGCCCCGTGGTCGGCCTCGGCGGCTGGAAGCGCCACGTCGGCCCCGGCCTCCTCCCCGTCGTCCTCCTTCCGGGCCTCGAAATAGTCCTGGAACGCAACGCAGAACGCTCCGGCAACCGCCGCCTCACCGACGAGGAGGTCGCCCGCATCCACGGCCGCATGGCCGGCTGGTACGGCTCCGGCCTCCCGATCATCGACAACTCCCAGCTCGACGTCCCACAGACGGCCCACCTCCTGAACGAGGTCCTGACGAGGTCGATCGCAAGCCCGCCCAACTGGTAAGCACCGGGGCCTGTATGTGCCTCCAAGGGGCGCGGGGAACTGCGCGACCAGCCCCGACGGACCCGCAGCGGACAACGAACCGTTGCCCCACTCGGCCCTCTCGACCGGCGCTCACCCTGCGGAGCTCATACGCTCGGCTCATGTCAGAGGTGTATGCGGCCCGCCGAAATCGGCTACGGGAGCGCTGCCACGCGGGCGGCAGCGCGGCAGCGCTGATCTCCCGTCCCGCCAACGTGCGGTACCTCGCGGGCATCGCCCCGCCCGGTGCCGTCCTGCTGCTGGGAAAGCGCGAGGATCTGCTGGTGAGCGCGGGCCCGCCGAACGACCGGCCCGCCGAAGGGCGCCTCGACGAGGCGCTACGAGTGCACACCCTGCCCCGAGCCGGAGGCGACCCCGCCGTCGCGGCCGCCGGCCTCCTCGGGGCACAGGGCGCCGACTCCCTGGCCCTGGAGGAACACCACCTCACGGTGGCCCGGCACCGCGCCATCCGCTCCGTCGCCCCCGGCCTGCGCCTCGGTGACCTGGGCGGCGCGGTCGAGCAGCTGAGGGTGGTGAAGGACGAGGAGGAGATCTCCTGCCTGCGCATCGGCGCCGAGATCGCCGACCAAGCCCTCGGGGAGTTGCTGGAATCCATCCTGGTCGGCCGCACCGAACGGCACCTGGCCCTGGAGCTGGAGCGCCGTCTCGTCGACCACGGCGCCGACGGGCCCGCCTTCCCCACCTCCGTCGCGACGGGCCCGAACTCCGGCCGCCGCGGTCACCGCCCCACCGACCGCAGGGTCGAGGAGGGCGACTTCCTCTCCGTATGCCTGGGGGCGACCTATCGCGGCTACCGCTGTGAGATCGGCCGTACCTTCGTCATCGGTACGTCGCCTGCGGACTGGCAGATCGAGCTGTACGACCTGGTCTTCGCGGCCCAGCGCGCCGGGCGGGAGTCCCTCGCACCCGGCGCCGCCTACCGGGACGTGGACCGTGCGGCACGTCAGGTGCTGGACTCGGGGGGGTATGTGGAGGGCCTTCCCGAACTGACTGGTCACGGCGTCGGGCTCGAAATCGACGAGGACCCTCAGTTGGGTCCCGCGGCCATGGGTAAACTGGACGCTTGCGTGCCGGTCACCGTCGAACCGGGGGTCCACCTCCCGGGCCGGGGCGGTGTCCGGATCGATGACACGCTCGTCGTGCGCCCCGAGGCGGACGGCGGACCCGAGCTACTCACCATCACGACCAAGGAGCTGCTCGCGCTCTAGCGACCCCAGGGAAGTTCAGGCACGTCCCCACGCCGCCCGGCACGGGAACGCCCCCGACCTTCCCCGGCGCCGCTCGGTGCGTGCCCCGGGGTCGTACGTCAGTCCAGGAGATTCCGCAACCGTGGCTTCCACGAACGACCTCAAGAACGGCCTGGTGCTCAAGCTCGAAGGCGGCCAGCTCTGGTCCGTCGTCGAGTTCCAGCACGTCAAGCCCGGCAAGGGCCCGGCCTTCGTGCGCACCAAGCTCAAGAACGTGCTCTCCGGCAAGGTCGTCGACAAGACCTTCAACGCCGGCGTCAAGGTCGAGACGGCCACTGTCGACAAGCGCGACATGCAGTTCTCGTACATGGACGGCGAGTACTTCGTCTTCATGGACATGGAGACCTACGACCAGCTGATGGTCGACCGCAAGGCCGTCGGTGACGCCGCCAACTTCCTCATCGAGGGTTTCATGGCCACCGTCGCCCAGCACGAGGGCGAGGTGCTCTTCGTCGAGCTGCCGGCCGCCGTCGAGCTGACCATCCAGGAGACCGAGCCGGGCGTCCAGGGCGACCGCTCCACGGGCGGCACCAAGCCCGCCACCCTGGAGACGGGCCACCAGATCCAGGTCCCGCTCTTCATCACCACCGGTGAGAAGATCAAGGTCGACACCCGCACGAGCGACTACCTCGGCCGGGTGAACAGCTAACCGTGGCTGCCCGCAACACGGCCCGCAAGCGCGCCTTCCAGATCCTCTTCGAGGGCGACCAGCGCGGCGCCGACGTCCTGACGGTCCTCGCGGACTGGATCCGGCTCTCCCGGGCCGACACCCGGCAGCCACCGGTGAGCGAGTACACGATGCAGCTGGTCGAGGGCTACGCGGCGCACGCGAAGCGCATCGACGAGCTGATCGCGCAGTACTCGGTCGGCTGGACGCTCGACCGGATGCCGGTCGTCGACCGCAACATCCTGCGCCTTGGCGCCTACGAGCTGATCTGGGCCGACGAGACCCCGGACGCCGTCGTCCTCGACGAGATGGTGCAGCTGGCGAAGGAGTTCTCCACGGACGAGTCGCCCTCGTTCGTCAACGGCCTGCTCGGCCGTCTCAAGGAACTCAAGCCGTCGCTGCGCCGCGAAGAGGACTAGACAGCGGTACACGGCAGTCGGCGGTACAAGCAGTCAGCGGTATGACAAAACGCCGGAGGGCCCGCAGCGTCACGTCTGCGGGCCCTCCGGCGTTCTGGTCCGCCTCCCGTACCCCTGGCGCCCCGCAGGCCCGCAGAACGCCGCCGGGGGGGGGGGGGGGGGGGGGGGGGGGGGGGTGCGCGGGGGGGGGGGGGGGGCGCCCCCCGACGAGGGGGAAAGGGTCCC
>NZ_JBWKCC010000007.1:0-19216 GCF_056436655.1 Streptomyces sp. NPDC043427
ACGCCCGGTTACATTCCGAACCCGGAAGCTAAGCCTTACAGCGCCGATGGTACTGCAGGGGGGACCCTGTGGGAGAGTAGGACGCCGCCGAACAAATTTTGAAAGGGTTGGACCCTGAACCTTTGGTTCCGGGTCCAACCCTTTTTTGTTTCCCGTCACTTGAAGTTCACGTTGCGCAACCAACATCCAGAGCATGGGTACTGCTGCAATGCTCAGGGCCGCCGGCATAGGTGTCGGCGACGAGGTGGTCGTGCCGGCCTTCGGCAACGTGGAAGTCGCCGAGGCGGTGACCCTCGCCGGGGCGCTTCCGGTGTTCGCCGACATAGACGCGGTGACCTACTGCCTTGATCCATCCGCTGTCGAAGCGGTCATAACTCCGCGGACGGCGGCCGTCGTTGCCGTACACCGCTTCGGGCGGCCTGCCGACGTCGTGCGGCTGCACGGTGTGGGGCAGCGGCACGGGCTGCTCGTGCTGGAGCAGGCGGAGTCCGAGTCGCCGTACGACGAGGTGGCGCAGCGCAGGCAGCGTGCCGCTTACCTCGACGGGAAGTTGCGGGGGGTGCGCACGCCCGACGGTGGGGACGGGCACACCTACCAGCAGTACGTCGTGCGGGTGCCCGGGAACGGGCGGCCGGACCGGGACGCGTTCGCTCGGGCCGTACGGGGCAAGGGCGTTGACTGCCGGGTACCGGTGAAGACTCCCGTGCACCGTCTGCCCGAGTTCCGGCGGTGTGTGTCCCTGCCGGAGACCGAGCGGGCCGCCGACGAGACGCTCGCGTTGCCGGTGGACGCCTTGCTGACGAAGCGGGACATGCAGCGGACCGTGGCCGCGTGCAACGCGCTCGGTGGACTGCTGCAGCCCGCCTTCTGAACGGGTTTGGGAGCACGGGTCTGTCCGGGGTATGATCTATTCCGTTGCCGCGAGGGAAACCTCAAAGGGTGACAGGCCCCTATAGCTCAGTCGGTAGAGCGTCTCCATGGTAAGGAGAAGGTCAACGGTTCGATTCCGTTTGGGGGCTCAAGAATTAAGGCCCCCGCCCTTTCGGGCGGGGGCCTTTTCCATGCCCTCGTCAGTCCTTGTGGATGCCCGGGACGCGCATCGCCAGGATGGCCATGTCGTCGGAGGGGGCGTCCGAGGCGAAGCGTTCCACGGCGCGCATGATGCGGGCCGCCACCGCGCCCGCCGTCAGGCCCGTGCAGGTGGTGAGGACGTCGGCGAGGCCGTCGTCGCCCAGCATGCGCGTGCCCTCGCGGCGCTCGGTGACGCCGTCCGTGACGCACAGGAGGACATCACCCGGGTCGAGGGTGACCGTCTGCTCGTAGAGCTCAAGGTCGTCCATGACGCCGAGGAGCGGCTGGGGCTCGGCGGCCGCCTCGACCGTGCCGTCCTGGCGCAGGCGGAGGGGGAGGGGGTGGCCGGCGCAGACCACCTTCAGCTCCGCGCTGCCGTCCTCCTGGGGGCGCAGTTCGCCGTAGAGGAGGGTCAGGAAGCGGCTGCGGGCTCCCTCGTCGAGGATCGCGGAGTTCAGGCGTTCAAGGACGGCCGGGCCGCTGAGGCCCTCGCGGGCCAGGAGGCGCAGGGCGTGCCGGGCGAGGCCGGTGACCGCGGCCGCGTTCGGGCCCGTACCGCAGACGTCGCCGATGGCGAAGCCGTATGCGCCGTCGCGGATCGGGAAGACGTCGTAGAAGTCGCCGCCGACCTCGTTGCCCTCGCCGGCCGCGCGGTAGATGACCTCGACTTCGACGCTGTCGATCTCGGGAAGCTCGGGCGGCAGGAGGCTGCGCTGGAGGGCCTGGCTGATGGCCGTGCGCTCCGAGTAGAGGCGGGCGTTGTCCAGGGCCAGGGCGGCCCGGCGGGAGAGGTCCTCGGCCAGTTCCAGGATCTCCTGGCGGAAGTGTTCGTCGGTTGGCTTGCCGAGCGTGAGCATGCCGATGACGCGGTTGCGGGCGACGAGGGGGAGGACGACCGTCTCGCCGCCCACCGCCGAGGCCGTCGCCAGGGTCGGGCCGATGCCGGAGCTGACCGTCGTGGGCTCGCCCAGGCCGAGGCTGCGCATGGAGGTGCGCAGGGCGGCCTGGTGGGCGGCTTCCGCGGGGGCCGGCCAGACGCGGGCGCCGGGGGTGGGGACCGGGTCGGGCGGCGAGATCTTCGACAGCAACGACTTGATGCCGTCGATGAGTTCCTCGTCCTCGTGCAGGACGTACGACAGGTAGGGCTCCGAGGCCTGGTCGGCGATCGTGTAGACCGCGCACCAGGTGGCCAGAGTCGGGACGGTCATCTGGGCCATCAGTGCCAGGGTCTGGTCGCGGTCCAGGGTTCCGGCGAGGAGGTCGGAGGCTTCGACGAGGAAGCTGAGCGAGCCTCGGCGCAGGCGTTCCAGCTCGCCCAGGCGGGCCGACTCGACGGCCAGAGCGATGCGGTCGGCCGCGAACTGCAGGCGCAGCGCCTCCTCGTTGGAGTAGCGGCCGGGAGATTCCGCGGCGACGCCGAGGGAGCCGGTGAGGCGGCCCTCGACCTTGAGGGGGACCGTCACCACCGAGCGCATTCCGGTGCCGTTCAGCAGGGGTACCGCGCCCGGCACGGCCGTCAGGTCCTCGTGGACGGCCGGCATGCGGGCCGAGCCGTAGCGCCCGGGGCCCGCCTCGACGGGCACGCGCGCGAAGCGCTGGCGGGCGGAGGGCAGGCCGGTGGAGGCGCGGACCTCCAACTCCGTCTCGTCGTCGGTCGCGAGGAGCAGGAAGGCGGAGTCGGCGTCGAGCATGTCGCGGGCGCGTTCGACCGTGCGCTGGAGGAGGCCGTCGAGGTCGTCGGGGGCCGGGGAGCCGATGAACACCTCGAAGGGGTCGTTGCTCGGGCCGTCGGTGGCGGGCGTCGTGTCGGAGGACGGGACGCGCAACGGAGTCTGGAGAACAGCCCGTTCGTGGTCACGTACGAGGAGGCACACAGTTGACGGCTCGCCGCCGGTGTCGCGGACGCGGAGGTGGGAGGCGTACACGGGGGTCACGCGTCCGTCGGCGCCGCGGATGCCGTAGCTGCCCTCCCAGCGGGAGAGTTGGAGAGCCTCGGCGATGCCGGTGCTGGTGCCAGGGGTGTGCGGCCAGGCCGCGAGGTCGGTGAGGGGCTTGCCGACGACCTGGTCGGCGGCGTAGCCGAAGAGTTCTTCGGCGTCCTCGTTCCAGGCGGAGATGGCGCCCGTACGGTCGATCTGGACGACCGCGACGCGGACGCGGCCGTCGGCGAGGGGGAGGAGGTCGGCGGGGAGCGACGGGCCTGCCGTGCGGGTGCCCACCGGGCGTTCCGGGAGGTCGAGTTGGAACCACACCTGCTTGTGCGTGGGTGTGTACTCGACGCCCCAGCGGCCGGCGATGGCCGCGCAGAGCTGGAGGCCGCGGCCGCCCTCGCGGTCCAGGTTGCCCATGTTGACGGCCGCGCCCTGGAGGGGGATCTCGCGCTCGGGGTAGCGGTCGGCCACCTCGATCCGTACGCCGTCGTCGCTGCGTAGACACAGGACGTCGGCGTGGGTGCCGGCGTGCACCACGGCGTTGGTCACGAGTTCGCTGGTGAGGACGACGGCGTCGTCGACGATGTCGCCGAAGCCCCAGCCCTGGAGGGTGTCGCGGACGAAGGAGCGGGCGGTGGCGACGGATCGCCCGACAGGCTCGAAGCTGGCGGCCGCGCGCGCGGTGATCACAGAACTCCTCGACCGGTTGTCGGCGTGCTGGGCTGCCTGACCGACCTGCTCGCTCCGCTGGTGCGGCGGCAGCGCGCTCGTCGGCCGGGGGTCCGGGGTCTGTCCCCCCGGGATCAGTCCGGTGGTCATGTGTGCGGCCGCCCCTCCGATGCCCGCTCGTCCTCGTGCCTCCGCCCAGGCCGGACGGGCCGGCGCGGCTGGACAGCCGCATGCAAGGTTACTTACCTTCCCCCACCGTGCGGATGCCGGTCGCCTCTGATTCCGTCCTCCGGGTGTGCGGACCGTGTGCGAAGCTGCCGAACTGTTATGGCCTGGTTGGGTGAGGGTGAAACACTGGGCAAGCTTCTTGTGAAGGTCCGGGCAGGTCGCGTGTCTTCTGTGTATGTCGGGAAGCAGCCCCTTGGCCCGAGCTGATTACATCGGGCAGGAATACGCAGCAGTAGCAGCAGCAACCGGTACGCCGAGAAGCACAACCCCAGCACAGCAGTAACGGTCGACCCCTGCGGGAGGGACACAGTGGAGTCTGGCGCAGCGACGCGGAGCACGAAGGCGCGCGCGAAAGGCGGACAGTCCCTGAGCAAGCAGCGCACACCACGAGGCGGGACCACTGTCGTGGACACGGCCGCCCTGAACCGGCTGCTGGCGGCCCTGGTGTCCATGCGCGACGGGAACTTCCGCAGGCGGCTCACGGTGTCCGGGGACGGCGTGATGTCGGAGATCTCGGCGGTCTTCAACGAGGTCGCCGACCGCAATCTGCAGCTGACGGGTGAGCTGTCGCGGGTGCGGCGCATGGTGGGACGTGAGGGAAAGCTCACGGAAAGGCTGGAGACGGGCGCCTGTGAGGGTGCCTGGGCGACGGCCATCGACAACTCCAATGCACTCGTGGAGGACCTCGCACGGCCTGTTTCCGAGGTCAGCCGGGTGCTGTCGGCGGTGGCCGAGGGTGATCTGTCGCCGCGTATGGAGCTGCGGACGCACACCCCGGAGGGGCCCGGGCATCCGTTGCGCGGTGAGTTCCTGAAGGTCGGGCGGACCGTCAACAACCTTGTCGACCAGCTGTCGACGTTCACCGACGAGGTCACGCGTGTGGCCAGTGAGGTCGGCACGGAGGGCAAGCTGGGCGGGCAGGCCCAGGTGCGCGGCATGTCCGGTTCGTGGAAGGACCTGACGGACTCCGTCAACACGATGGCGGACCGGCTGACGGCGCAGGTGCGGGACATCGCGCTGGTGACGACGGCGGTCGCCAAGGGTGACCTGTCACGCAAGGTCACGGTTCATGTCGCCGGCGAGATGCTGGAGCTGAAGAACACCGTCAACACGATGGTCGACCAGCTCTCCGCGTTCTCCTCCGAGGTGACGCGCGTCGCCCGTGAGGTGGGCACCGAGGGCATCCTGGGCGGCCAGGCGCAGGTGTCCGGCGTCGACGGTGTGTGGAAGGAACTCACCGATTCGGTGAACACCATGGCCGGCAACCTGACGGCCCAGGTGCGCGGGATCGCACAGGTGACCACGGCGGTCGCCAACGGTGACCTCTCACAGAAGGTGACCGTTCCGGCGCGCGGTGAGGTCGCGCAGCTCGCCGACACGATCAACCAGATGACCGAGACGCTGCGGATCTTCGCGGACGAGGTCACGCGCGTGGCCCACCAGGTCGGCTCCGAGGGGCGCCTGGGCGGGCAGGCGAACGTGCCGGGTGCCGCGGGGACGTGGAAGGACCTCACCGACTCGGTGAACACCGTCTTCCGGAACCTGACCACTCAGGTGCGGGACATCGCGGCGGTGACGACCGCGGTGGCCAACGGTGATCTGTCGCAGAAGGTCACGGTGGACGTGGCCGGCGAGATGCTGGAGCTGAAGAACACCGTCAACGGGATGGTCGACCAGCTGTCGGCGTTCGGTGCCGAGGTCACGCGCGTGGCGCGCGAGATCGGTGTCGAGGGTGAGCTGGGTGGTCAGGCGCAGGTGTCCGGGGCGGCCGGTACGTGGAAGGACCTCACCGACTCCGTCAACACCGCGTTCCGCAACCTCACCGGGCAGGTGAGGAACATCGCCCAGGTGACGACGGCGGTGGCCAACGGTGACCTGTCGCAGAAGGTGACCGTCGACGTCTCCGGCGAGATGCTCCAGCTGAAGAACACCGTGAACACGATGGTGGACCAGCTGTCGAGCTTCGCCGACCAGGTGACCCGGATGGCCCGTGACGTGGGCACGGAGGGCCGGCTGGGCGGTCAGGCCCGGGTGGACGGTGTGTCCGGCACCTGGAAGGAGCTCACCGACTCCGTCAACTTCATGGGCGGCAACCTCACCTCTCAGGTGCGGCAGATCGCTCAGGTGACGACGGCGGTGGCCCGCGGTGACCTGTCGCAGAAGATCGACGTCGACGCGCGCGGCGAGATCCTCGAGCTGAAGAACACCATCAACACGATGGTCGACCAGCTGTCCGCCTTCGCCGACCAGGTGACCCGGGTCGCCCGCGAGGTGGGTACGGAGGGCCGGCTGGGCGGTCAGGCGCAGGTGCCCGGCGTCGCCGGTGTGTGGCGCGATCTGACCGACTCCGTGAACGGCATGGCGTCCAACCTGACCGGCCAGGTGCGCAACATCGCCCAGGTGGCCACGGCGGTGGCCCGGGGTGACCTGTCCCAGAAGATCACCGTGGACGCGCGCGGGGAGATCCTGGAGCTGAAGAACACCCTGAACACGATGGTCGACCAGCTGTCGTCGTTCGCCGAGGAGGTCACGCGTGTGGCCCGCGAGGTGGGCACGGAGGGCATCCTCGGCGGTCAGGCCGAGGTGCAGGGTGTCTCCGGCACCTGGAAGGACCTCACGCAGTCCGTGAACTTCATGGCGAACAACCTGACCATCCAGGTCCGCAACATCGCCGAGGTCACGACTGCGGTCGCGAAGGGTGACCTGTCGAAGAAGATCACCGTTGACGCGAAGGGCGAGATCCTCGAGCTCGTCACGACCGTCAACACGATGGTGGACCAGCTGTCGTCGTTCGCCGAGCAGGTGACCCGCGTGGCCCGCGAGGTGGGCACCGAGGGCATCCTGGGCGGCCAGGCGCACGTGCCGGGTGTCACGGGCATCTGGAAGGACCTCAGCGACAACGTCAACCTGATGGCCAAGAACCTGACCGTTCAGGTGCGCAACATCTCCCAGGTCGCCGCGGCGGTCGCCAACGGTGACCTGACGCGGACGGTGACGATCGAGGCGCGCGGTGAGGTGGCGCAGCTCGCCGACACCTTCAACACGATGGTGAAGACGCTGAGTTCCTTCGCCGATCAGGTCACCAAGGTGGCCCGTGAGGTGGGTACGGACGGCATTCTCGGCGGTCAGGCGCACGTGCCCGGTGTGGCCGGTACGTGGAAGGACCTCACCGAGTCGGTGAACCAGATGGCGTCCAACCTGACGGGCCAGGTGCGCAACATCGCCATGGTCACGACGGCCATCGCCAAGGGTGACCTGACGAAGAAGATCGACATTGACGCGCGCGGGGAGATCCTCGA
This sequence comes from Streptomyces sp. NPDC043427, assembly GCF_056436655.1. Taxonomy (NCBI): domain Bacteria; kingdom Bacillati; phylum Actinomycetota; class Actinomycetes; order Kitasatosporales; family Streptomycetaceae; genus Streptomyces; species Streptomyces sp. NPDC043427. Next base: position 7,199 of record NZ_JBWKCC010000007.1, read on the forward strand.
ACTGAAGACGACCATCAACACGATGGTCGACCAGCTGTCGAGCTTCGCCGAGGAGGTCACCCGAGTCGCCCGTGAGGTGGGTACGGAGGGGCAGCTCGGCGGTCAGGCACGCGTGCGTGACGTCGACGGCACCTGGCGCGACCTCACCGAGTCGGTGAACGAGATGGCCGGGAACCTGACCCGGCAGGTGCGTGCCATCGCGCGCGTGGCGACCGCGGTGACCCGTGGCGACCTGAACCTGAAGATCGACGTGGACGCGTCCGGGGAGATCCAGGAACTCCAGGACTACATCAACAAGATGATCGCCAACCTGCGCGACACCACGATCGCCAACAAGGAGCAGGACTGGCTCAAGGGCAACCTGGCCCGTATCTCCGCGCTGATGCAGGGCCGCCGGGACCTGGAGGACGTGGCCTCGCTGATCATGAGCGAACTGACGCCGGTGGTCTCGGCGCAGCACGGCGCGTTCTTCGTGGCCGTGTCGTCGGCCGACGGCTCGGGGGATCCGTACGAGCTGCGGATGCTGGGCTCGTACGGCTATTCGATGGGCTCCATGCCGACGTCGTTCGCGCCGGGTGAGGCGCTGGTCGGTACGGCCGCGGAGGAGAAGCGCACGATCCTGGTGGAGAACGCGCCGAGCGGCTATCTGAAGATCTCCTCGGGGCTCGGCGAGGCGCCGCCCGCGCAGGTGATCGTGCTGCCGGTGCTGTTCGAGGGCAGCGTGCTCGGGGTGATCGAGCTGGCGTCGTTCACGCCGTTCACGCAGATCCAGAAGGACTTCCTCAACCAGATCGCCGAGATGATCGCGACCAGCGTCAACACGATCTCCGTCAACACCAAGACGGAGCAGCTGCTGAAGCAGTCGCAGGAGCTGACCGAGCAACTGCGGGAACGGTCGGCGGAGTTGGAGCAGCGGCAGAAGGCCCTCCAGGCGTCCAACGCCGAACTGGAGGAGAAGGCCGAGCTGCTGGCCCAGCAGAACCGCGACATCGAGGTGAAGAACACCGAGATCGAGGAGGCGCGGCAGGTCCTGGAGGAGCGTGCCGAGCAGCTCGCGGTGTCGATGCGCTACAAGAGCGAGTTCCTGGCGAACATGTCGCACGAGCTGCGGACGCCGCTGAACTCGCTGCTGATCCTGGCCAAGCTGCTCGCCGACAACGCCGAGGGCAACCTCTCGCCGAAGCAGGTCGAGTTCGCCGAGACCATCCACGGTGCCGGTTCCGACCTGCTCCAGCTGATCAACGACATCCTCGACCTGTCGAAGGTCGAGGCGGGCAAGATGGACGTCTCCCCGACGCGTATCGCGCTGGTGCAGCTCGTCGACTACGTGGAGGCCACCTTCCGGCCGCTGACCGCGGAGAAGGGGCTCGACCTGTCCGTGCGGGTGTCGCCGGAGCTGCCGGCCACCCTGCACACCGACGAACAGCGGCTGTTGCAGGTGCTGCGCAACCTGCTGTCGAACGCGGTGAAGTTCACCGACTCCGGGTCGGTGGAGCTGGTCATCCGGCCGTCCGGGCAGGACGTCCCCGTCGGTATTCGCGAGCAGCTCCTGGAGGCCGGTTCGCTCACCGATCCGGACGCGCCGCTGATCGCGTTCTCGGTGACCGACACCGGCATCGGCATCGCGGCCAGCAAGATGCGGGTGATCTTCGAGGCGTTCAAGCAGGCCGACGGCACCACCAGCCGCAAGTACGGCGGTACGGGCCTCGGGCTGTCCATCTCGCGGGAGATCGCGCAGCTGCTCGGCGGTGAGATCCACGCGCAGAGCGAGCCGGGACGCGGCTCGACGTTCACGCTGTATCTGCCGCTGCACCCGAGTGAACTGCCGCCGCAGGGCTATCAGCAGCTCGTGTCGGCTCTGGCGCCGGGAGAGCTGGTGGCGGCGGCGGAGAGGGCGGCGGCAGAGCCGGCCGAACTCTCCGGCCCGGAGATCGAGACGCCGGCCGAGGTGAAGTCGTACCGGGAGACGCAGAACGGCCCGGCCGCGCTCTTCCGGCGCCGGCGCAGGCAACTGCCGGGCAACGGACATCACCGGGCCGTGCAGCAGGAGCAGCAGCCGTGGTCGGTCGCGGAGCAGGAGCCGGCGCCGCAGGCGCACCCCGGGATCCGGTTCGGCGGCGAGAAGGTGCTGATCGTCGACGACGACATCCGCAACGTGTTCGCGCTGACCAGTGTTCTGGAGCAGCACGGTCTGTCGGTGCTGTACGCCGAGAACGGCCGTGAGGGCATCGAGGTGCTGGAACAGCACGACGACGTGGCGGTCGTCCTGATGGACATCATGATGCCCGAGATGGATGGATACGCGACGACCACGGCGATCCGCCGGATGCCGCAGTTCTCCGGGCTGCCGATCATCGCGCTCACCGCGAAGGCGATGAAGGGCGACCGGGAGAAGGCGATCGAGTCCGGCGCCTCCGACTATGTGACGAAGCCGGTCGACCCCGACCATCTGCTCGCGGTGATGCAGCAGTGGATGAGGGTCGAGTGACCGAATGGCAGGACTTGTCGAGGGTTCGTCGAAGGTTCGTGCCGATGTGGCGGGAACCTTCGAGGTGCGCGAGGAGTTGCTGGTGGAGTTGCTGACTGAGGGTTCCGAAAGCCGTGTAGAACCACGGTGTTCGGGGAACCTTCTGGTCTCCCGCTGCGTTTCTGCTACGTGCACAGTGACATCACGGTGACAGGGTGTGGCGACGGGCGGGGTGCGGCTACGATGACCGGCACGAGGACGGGCGGCGCAAGGGAGTCGTCCCCTGGGGCGGCACCGGGCGGTGTCACCCCAAGTCCTGCGGACAGGGGAGGCCCCATGCCGGGGCGAGGAGGGCGGGCCATGGTGCAGAAGGCCAAGATCCTCCTGGTCGATGACCGGCCGGAGAATCTGCTGGCGCTGGAGGCGATCCTCTCTGCGCTCGATCAGACGCTGGTGCGGGCATCGTCCGGGGAAGAGGCGCTCAAAGCACTGCTGACGGACGACTTCGCGGTCATTCTGCTGGATGTGCAGATGCCGGGAATGGACGGTTTCGAGACGGCGGCGCACATCAAGCGGCGGGAGCGGACGCGGGACATCCCGATCATCTTCCTCACCGCCATCAACCACGGCCCCCACCACACTTTCCGGGGGTACGCGGCGGGAGCGGTCGACTACATCTCCAAGCCGTTCGACCCGTGGGTGCTGCGCGCCAAGGTCTCCGTGTTCGTCGAGCTGTACATGAAGAACTGCCAGCTGCGTGAGCAGGCGGCGCTGCTGCGGCTCCAGTTGGAGGGCGGTGGCGGCAAGGCGGCGGCCGGTGGGGCCAAGGAGCCCGCGGGTCTGCTCGCCGAGCTCTCCGCGCGGCTCGCGGCCGTCGAGGAGCAGGCCGAGGCGCTGTCCAAGCAGCTGGACGACGAGTCGGCGGACGCGGCGGCAGTGGCCACGGCGGCCCACCTGGAACGCAAACTCACCGGCCTGCGCCGGGCGCTGGACGCCCTGGAGCCGGGCACCGGAAACGGTGGCGCGACGGTACCGTCGCAGAACTGACGCGTGCCGCGCACGCAGTTGCGCGTGAGCGCGCGTCAGTTTCACGCCTCGACGAGGGCGACACGAACGGGTGAAGCAGTGGGCGCACGTGTCCACAGTCGTCTCCACCGGTAATCTCACACCTATGGCCTCACGTCCCTCCGCAGCCAAGAAGCAGCCCGCCAAGAAGGCGGCTGCTCCCGCGAAGGCTCCGGCGAAGAAGGCCGCTGCCAAAAGGGCCCCGGCGAAGAAGGCTCCGGCGAAGAAGGCGCCCGCCAGAAAAGCCGCGGCCAAGAAGCCGGTGCCGCCACCGGCGCCGAGCCCCACCGGGGGCGTCTATCGGCTCGTGCGTGCCCTCTGGCTCGGGCTCGCCCATGCCGTGGGCGCGGTGTTCCGCGGAATAGGGAACGGCGCGAAGAACCTCGACCCGGCCCACCGCAAGGACGGCGTCGCGCTGCTGCTGTTGGCCATGGCACTGATCGTCGCCGCGGGGACCTGGGCCGATCTGCGCGGGCCCGTCGGCGACCTCGTCGAGATCCTGGTGACCGGCTCCTTCGGCCGCCTGGACCTGCTGGTGCCGATACTGCTCGCGGTCATCGCCGTGCGCTTCATCCGTCACCCCGAGCAGCCCGAGGCCAACGGCCGCATCGTGATCGGCCTGTCCGCGCTCGTCATCGGCGTGCTCGGCCAGGTCCACATCGCCTGTGGCGCGCCCGCCCGCAGCGCCGGGATGCAGGCCATAAGGGACGCCGGCGGTCTCATCGGCTGGGGAGCGGCGACCCCGCTGACGTACACCATGGGCGACGTCCTCGCCGTACCGCTGCTCGTGCTGCTCACGGTCTTCGGGCTCCTGGTCGTCACGGCCACCCCGGTCAACGCCATCCCGCAGAGGATGCGGCTGCTCGGCGTGAAGCTGGGCATCCTGCACGACCCCACAGAGAACGACTACGCCGAGTACCCCGAGGATGACGAGCGCTACGACGAGCAGTGGCGCGAGGCGCTGCCCGCGCGCCCCCGTCGGCGCTCGAGCGCCCCACAGGCGTACGACCCCGACAGCGCCGAGCAGGAGGCCCTCTCCCGGCGCCGTGGCCGTCCCCGGCGCTCCGCCGTGCCGCAGCCCGACATGGGGCGGCAGATGGACGCGGTGGATGTCGCCGCGGCGGCCGCGGCCGCCCTCGACGGTGCTGTCCTGCACGGCATGCCGCCCTCGCCGGTCGTCGCCGACCTCACCCAGGGCGTGCACGTGGGCGATCGCGAGGACACCACGCCGACGCCCGTCCCGGCACCGGCCGCGCGCCCCCGGCAGGAGAAGCCCAAGCAGGACAAGCCCAAACAGGGCAACCTCAGCTCCGGGGAGGTCCCCGACCTCACGAAGGCGCCGCCCCCGCAGGAGCGCGACCTGCCGCCGCGTGCCGAGCAGCTGCAGCTCTCCGGCGACATCACCTATGCGCTGCCCTCCCTCGACCTCCTCACGCGCGGGGGCCCCGGAAAGGCGCGCAGCGCCGCCAACGACGCGGTCGTCGCCTCGCTCACCACCGTCTTCACCGAGTTCAAGGTCGACGCGGCCGTCACCGGCTTCACGCGCGGGCCGACGGTCACGCGCTACGAGGTCGAGCTCGGCCCCGCCGTGAAGGTCGAGCGGATCACCGCGCTGACGAAGAACATCGCGTACGCCGTGGCCAGCCCGGACGTGCGGATCATCAGCCCGATCCCCGGCAAGTCCGCGGTCGGCATCGAGATCCCGAACACCGACCGGGAGATGGTCAACCTCGGCGACGTGCTGCGCCTCGCGGAGTCCGCGGAGGACGACGACCCGATGCTGGTCGCGTTCGGCAAGGACGTCGAGGGCGGCTACGTCATGCACTCGCTGGCGAAGATGCCCCACATGCTGGTCGCCGGCGCCACCGGCTCCGGCAAGTCGTCCTGCATCAACTGTCTGATCACCTCGGTCATGATGCGGGCGACCCCCGAGGACGTCCGGATGATCCTGGTCGACCCCAAGCGCGTCGAGCTGACCGCCTACGAGGGCATCCCGCACCTGATCACGCCGATCATCACCAACCCCAAGCGGGCCGCCGAGGCGCTCCAGTGGGTCGTACGGGAAATGGACCTGCGCTACGACGACCTGGCGGCGTACGGCTACCGGCACATCGACGACTTCAACCGCGCTGTGCGCGAGGGGAAGGCCAAGCCGCCCGAGGGCAGTGAGCGCGAGCTGCAGCCCTACCCGTACCTCCTGGTCATCGTCGACGAGCTCGCCGACCTGATGATGGTCGCGCCGCGGGACGTCGAGGACGCCATCGTGCGCATCACGCAGCTCGCCCGCGCGGCCGGCATCCACCTGGTGCTCGCCACCCAGCGGCCGTCCGTCGACGTCGTCACCGGCCTGATCAAGGCGAACGTGCCCTCGCGGCTCGCCTTCGCCACTTCCTCCCTCGCCGACTCGCGCGTCATCCTCGACCAGCCCGGCGCCGAGAAACTCATCGGCAAGGGTGACGGGCTGTTCCTGCCGATGGGGGCCAACAAGCCGACCCGTATGCAGGGCGCGTTCGTGACCGAGGAAGAGGTCGCGGTGGTCGTCCAGCACTGCAAGGACCAGATGGCGCCCGTCTTCCGGGACGACGTCACCGTGGGCACCAAGCAGAAGAAGGAGATCGACGAGGACATCGGCGACGACCTCGACCTGCTGTGCCAGGCCGCCGAGTTGGTGGTCTCGACGCAGTTCGGGTCGACGTCCATGCTCCAGCGCAAGCTGCGCGTCGGCTTCGCGAAGGCCGGGCGGCTGATGGACCTGATGGAGTCGCGGGGCGTCGTCGGCCCCAGTGAGGGATCGAAGGCTCGTGACGTTCTTGTGAAGCCTGACGAGTTGGATGGTGTGCTCGCGGTGATCCGCGGGGAGGCCGAAGGGTAAGGGAAAACGGGAGCGCGACGGTGGTCTCGCGGGCGGGAGCGCAACCGGGTGATGTTCGGATCGTGACTCACCCGTAAGGGATCATTGAGCAACCGTTTCCGTTCGGCATACGTCAAGTTGAGGGAAGTAACAAGCACGTACCGCACCGTCGGAGTGTCCGGCCATTCCGATGGCGTACAAGCCCCGCCGTCCGGTTGCCCCACCTTTTTGCACCACCCCTAGACTGAACCTCCAGCACAGGTGGCTACACGCTCGAAAGGCGCCCCCGTGTCCATCGGCAACTCCCCTGAAGACGAGCGTCCGTTCGAAGACGTTTCCGAGGAAGCCCGCCCCTCCATCGGCCGTACGTTGCAGCAGGCGCGTATCGCGGCCGGGCTGACCGTCGACGATGTCAGTACCGCCACCCGTGTCCGCATCGCCATCGTGCACGCGATCGAAGCGGACAACTTCGCGGCCTGTGGTGGCGACGTCTACGCCCGTGGGCACATCAAAACGCTGGCCAAGGCCGTCCACCTCGATCCGGTCCCGGTGCTCGAACAGTACGACGCCGACCACGGCGGCCGACCGGCGCCCACCCCGGCCGCGCCCCTGTTCGAGGCGGAGCGCATCCGCCCGGAGCGGCGCGGGCCGAACTGGACCGCGGCCATGGTCGCCGCGATCGTCGTCGTGGTCGGCTTCGTCGGGTTCACCGTGCTCAAGGGCGGCGGCGACGGCGGCGCGAAGGAACAGGTCGCCGACGGCACCACGCCCACCGCCACCGACTCCGCCTCTCCCACCACGAAGACGACCAAGCCCGACGAGAAGCCCGACCCCACGGACAGCGCCATCGCGGCCGCGCCGCAGGACAAGGTGACCGTCCAGGTGAGCGCCGTCGACGGGCGCAGCTGGATCTACGCCAAGGACCACAACGGCCGGATGCTCTTCGACGGGCTGCTCAAGAAGGGCCAGTCCAAGACCTTCCAGGACAGCACCAAGATCAACCTCGTCCTCGGTGACGCCGGGGCCATTCAGCTGTACGTCAACGGCAAGAAGATCGACGACGACTTCCAGCCCGGGGCCGTGGAGCGCCTGACCTACACCAAGGGCGACCCGCAGGTCGGCTGACCGGCGTACGCGTGTTCGGGGTTGGCCAGGACGGGCCAACCCCGTCGACGTGGGGTGTCAGCGGGACGAAGTACTCTTGAGCCCATGCCTGAACGCCGTACCGTCGCACTGGTCACCCTTGGCTGCGCCCGTAACGAGGTGGACTCGGAGGAGCTCGCAGGCCGTTTGGAGGCGGACGGCTGGCAGCTCGTGGAGGACGCCGCGGAAGCCGACGTGGCCGTCGTCAACACCTGTGGCTTCGTCGACGCCGCCAAGAAGGACTCTGTCGACGCCCTCCTCGAGGCCAACGATCTCAAGGGGCAGGCGAGAACGCAGGCCGTCGTGGCGGTGGGCTGCATGGCCGAGCGGTACGGCAAGGAACTCGCCGAGGCCCTCCCCGAGGCCGACGGCGTGCTCGGCTTCGACGACTACGCCGACATCTCCGACCGCCTCCAGACCATCCTTTCCGGCGGCATCCACGCCGCGCACACCCCGCGCGACCGGCGCAAGCTGCTGCCGATCAGTCCGGCCCAGCGCCAGGAGTCGGCCACCGAGGTCGCACTGCCCGGGCACGGCCCGGCCGACCTTCCGGACGGCCTCGCTCCGGCCTCCGGCCCCCGCGCGCCCCTGCGCCGCCGGCTGGACGGCGCCCCCGTCGCCTCGGTGAAGCTCGCCTCGGGCTGCGACCGGCGCTGCTCCTTCTGCGCCATCCCGTCCTTCCGCGGCTCCTTCATCTCCCGTCGCCCGAGCGACGTGCTGAACGAGACACGCTGGCTGGCCGAGCAGGGCGTCAAGGAGATCATGCTGGTCTCCGAGAACAACACCTCCTACGGCAAGGACCTGGGCGACATCCGGCTGCTGGAGTCGCTGCTGCCCGAGCTCGCCCAGGTCGACGGCATCGAGCGGGTGCGCGTCAGCTACCTCCAGCCGGCCGAGATGCGCCCCGGCCTCATCGACGTGCTGACCGCCACCGAGAAGGTCGCGCCCTACTTCGACCTGTCCTTCCAGCACTCCGCGCCCGGCGTGCTGCGCGCGATGCGCCGCTTCGGCGACACCGACCGCTTTCTGGAGCTGCTCGACACCATCCGGAGCAAGGCCCCCGAGGCCGGCGTGCGCTCCAACTTCATCGTCGGCTTCCCCGGCGAGTCCGAGGCCGACCTGGCCGAGCTGGAGCGGTTCCTGAACGGGGCCCGGCTGGACGCCATCGGTGTCTTCGGCTACTCCGACGAGGAGGGCACGGAAGCGGCGACGTACGACAACAAGCTCGACACGGACGTCGTCGCCGAGCGGCTCGCCCGCGTCTCCCGGCTCGCCGAGGAACTGGTCTCGCAGCGCGCCGAGGAGCGCCTCGGTGAAACCGTGCGCGTGCTCGTGGAGTCGGTCGACGGCGAGGAGGGCGCGTACGGCCGTGGGGCGCACCAGGCGCCGGAGACGGACGGCCAGGTGCTGCTCACGAGCGGCGAAGGCCTGGGCATCGGTCGTATGGTCGAGGCGAAGGTGGTCGGCACGGAAGGTGTCGACCTGGTGGCCGAGCCGCTGCGTGGCTCGCTCGCTTTGAGTGAGGAGGCGGGCAGATGACGGGTGTTCCGGCATCAGCCGCGGGTGGCTCCTCCCAGGCGAAGGGGCCGGTGCCGACGGCCGCAGCGGCCCAAGCGTCGGGCTCGTCCTCCGGCGCCGCGTCCGATGGCGGTTCGGCAGGGCAGGGCGGTGCCAAGTCGGCGCGGGGCGGGAAGATCGCTGCCGCCGCCGTCAACCAGGCCAGCGTCTGGAACATCGCGAACCTGCTGACCATGCTCCGGCTGATCCTGGTGCCGGGCTTCGTCGCGTTGATGCTGGCCGACGGCGGATACGACCCGGCCTGGCGCTCGCTCGCCTGGGCCGCGTTCGCCATCGCCATGATCACCGACCTGTTCGACGGCCACCTCGCGCGGACGTACGACCTCGTCACGGACTTCGGGAAGATCGCCGACCCCATCGCCGACAAGGCGATCATGGGGGCAGCGCTGATCTGTCTCTCCGCACTGGGCGACCTGCCGTGGTGGGTGACCGGCGTCATCCTCGGCCGGGAACTCGGGGTCACGCTCCTGCGTTTCTGGGTCATCCGGTACGGCGTCATCCCGGCGAGCCGGGGCGGCAAGCTCAAGACGCTGACCCAGGGCGTGGCGGTCGGGATGTATGTGCTGGCGCTGACGGGATGGCTGGCCACGCTGAGGTGGTGGGTGATGGCCGTGGCGGTCGTGTTGACCGTGGTGACCGGCCTCGACTATGTGAGACAGGCCATTGTGCTGCGCCGGCAGGGAATTGCCGAGCGCAAGGCCGCGTTGGAGGAGACGGAAGCGTGAGTTCCACGGCCACCGACGTGGTGCGACTACTCACGGTGAGGGGTGAAACCCTCGCTGTGGCGGAGTCGCTGACCGGGGGCCTGGTCGCGGCGGAGATCACATCGGTCCCCGGTGCGTCCAAGGTCTTCCAGGGGTCCGTGACGGCGTACGCCACCTCCCTGAAGCACGAGCTGCTCGGTGTCGACGCCACCCTGCTGGCCGACCGTGGAGCGGTGGACGCGCAGGTCGCGGCCCAGATGGCGGCCGGAGTGCGCAAAGCGCTGGGTGCCGACTGGGGTATCGCGACCACCGGCGTCGCCGGACCGGAGCCGCAGGACGGACAGCCGGTCGGGACGGTCTTCGTGGCCGTCGACGGGCTCGTGGGAGCGGATTCCGTTTCCGCCGCTGGCGGAAAAGTGGAGGCGCTGCGGTTGAACGGCGACCGCGCGGAAATCCGTATGGAGAGTGTACGGAGCGTACTCGCACTGCTCCTGACAGAGCTTGTGAGCGAACACACTGGGAATGAGCGGACACAGGATACGGAACGGAACGGGGGGTTTTGATGTTTGCAGCCCTGAGTGAACACGACATCGCTCCCCGCACGGCCGCGGCGCGAGGCGGTACGGTGGGGCGAGAAGGATGCGGCTACGCGGTCCGAGGAGGGAGCCACCGATGATTCTGCTCCGTCGCCTGCTTGGTGACGTGCTGCGTCGGCAGCGCCAGCGCCAGGGCCGTACTCTGCGCGAAGTCTCCTCGTCCGCCCGAGTCTCACTCGGCTATCTCTCCGAGGTGGAGCGGGGGCAGAAGGAGGCTTCCTCCGAGCTGCTCTCCGCCATCTGCGACGCGTTGGACGTACGGATGTCCGAGCTCATGCGGGAAGTGAGCGACGAGCTCGCCCTCGCCGAGCTGGCCCAGTCTGCTGCGGCCACCGAGCCCGTTCCCACGCCGGTTCGTCCGATGCTGGGTTCCGTGTCGGTGACCGGTGTGCCACCGGAACGGGTGACCATCAAGGCACCCGCGGAAGCGGTGGACGTGGTCGCCGCGTGAGGTTCACGCGCGTGCGTGTGTGATGCGTGTGTGAGCCTGTATGTACCGATGACGTGCACGTGCGCCGTGCACGCATGAGGCCCCGGCCGGGGCTTCTCCGGAAGGTCCCGGAGGAGTGCGGTCGGGGTTTTCGCGTTGCCGGGGTGGGGTGCGGCGGTCATGGTGGAGGGACATGGCCGGGGGCGAACCCACGGAGGATGTGGATGTACGTCGTCAAGAGCCCGCTGTCGGACGCCGCGCTGAAGACCGTGTCCGAGGCGCTGCAGGGCGCGCTCGTCGATCTGCTGGATCTGTCACTCGTCGCGAAGCAGGTCCACTGGAACGTCGTCGGGCCCCGGTTCCGCTCGGTCCATCTCCAACTCGACGAGGTCGTGGACACCGCGCGCACGCACTCCGACACCGTGGCGGAGCGTGCTTCGGCGCTGGGCGTCCCGCCGGACGGGCGCGCAGCGACGGTCGCCTCCGGAAGCGGTATCGGTCCGGTGTCCGAGGGATGGATCAAGGACACGGACGCGGTGAGAACGCTGGTGGGGGCACTGGGCGCGGTGATCGTCCGGATGCGGGAGCGGGTGGCGGCGACCGGGGACCCGGATCCCGTCAGTCAGGACATCTTCATCCAGATCACGGCGGATCTGGAGAAGCATCACTGGATGTTCCAGGCGGAGAACGGGTGAGGGTGGCTGAGTAGCGGCCAGGTGCCTTCTCGCTCGTGGTCGGCCGCGCTGAGGGGTGCTTCGTCGTGCCACCTGTGCGCCCTGTGCGCGCGCAGGAGCGTCGACTTAGCGTCCGGCTGGAGGTGGCGGCGATGACGAGGACCTGGGGGGCGTGGGGGGCCGCCGTGGGGCTTGGGGTGCTGTGGTGGTGGGCTGTGCTGCGGATCGCGCTGGCGCCGGACGCGGGAGTGCTGGAAGGGGCGATCGCGGCCGGGGGGTGGGGGCTGAGTCTGTTGCCGGTGCACTGCGTGGCCAAGGCGCGAGCGGTGGGCGCGGTCGGTGCGGGGCGGTGGGCGGAGGCGTGGCGGGGGGCTGGGGAGGGCGGCCGGTTCTCTGGGGCGCGTGCCGGCGCCGGCTTGGGGGATGGGGAGCGCGGTGACGCCGAGGGGGACCATGGTGGCGCAGACGGGGGTCGTGGTGGCGCAGACGGGGGTCGTCGTGGCGCCGAGG